>NZ_JBFTPE010000004.1:0-361000 GCF_056398325.1 Paenibacillus sp. 01T443 | reverse complement strand
TTGAAGTAGGGGATATTAAAACCTATATCGACAATCATTACTTTGAGGAAATCAAAATTTCAATGTTTGCGGACAAGTATTTTTTGAGCAGGGAATATTTGATGAAACTATTTAAGCAGCAGTTCGGTTTTGGGATTCATGAGTATGTACAGAGGGTTCGAATGTACAAGGCGAAGGAGCTGCTGGACGATCCAAACCTGAAAATCCAAGATATTTCGGAAATGCTGGGATACAAGGATAAGAACTATTTTAGCAAAGCATTCCGCAACTATTATTCGTTATCGCCAACCGAGTATCGGTCCTCGAAGTGAACAGTTAAAAAGTGAACTGCATGCAGCATGACACTTTTTTACCCTTAACTATTCACTTATGTACATTCTTATCCTATTTCTTTTTCTTTAAAATAGGCATCGTAGACCACAATCAATGAAGGAAATGGGGGCATTACAATGATTAAAAGATTTCTGGCACTGTCCGTCAGCCTAGTGCTGATTATCGGAATACTGGCTGCTTGCGGCAGCGACAAGAACAATACGACAGGCAACAACGAGGGTACAAATACCGGTGATAATACGGAAGCCACGGATAAGCCAGTCACAATCAATATGTTTACTGCCTCTCCAGAATACACAGACGCTTTCAATGCATACATCGCAGAATACAAAAAAGTAAAACCAAACGTTACAATCAATCTAGAAATTATGCAAGCCGACTATAATACGGTTCTAAAATCGAAAATCGCTGCAGGCAGCACGCCGGACGTGTTCCAAACGACTGCGGGCGGAGATATCGACACTTTTGCTGAATACAGCGCGGATTTGACTAACGAGCCGCTTGCGGCTGCAATGACCGATTCTGTCAAAATCAACATGAGCTCCAAAGACGGCAAGGTGCTTGGCTTCCCGGTCAAAGGCAATCTGATGAACATGGTTTATAACAAAAAACTGCTTGCGGAAGCAGGCATTACCGAAGTGCCGAAAACAACCTCCCAAATGGAGGATGCGATCGCGAAGCTTGAAGCAAAAGGTATCACGCCGTTTGCCAATGCTTATAAAGAGTGGTGGGTATGGAAGCATATTTTCCAAAACTTCGTGAATGCGGCTGCTGAAGATGCAGGCATCACGCCGAAAGAGTTGGTTGGCAAATTTATTGCCGGCGACACAACGTTCAATGACCATCCTGTATTGAAAGATAACTTCTTCAGCTTCATCGATACGACTGTAAAGCATGGCACGAACAAACCGCTTGAGCGTGACAGCAATGCTGAAGTAAGTGACTTCGCTTCGGGCAAAGCAGCATTCATGACAGGCAAAGGCGCATGGGATGAAGAAGCAATCAAAAAAATTACGCCAGATTTTGAGCTTGGCATCGTTGGTTACCCTGTAAGCGAGAAAGCAGAGCAAACACTGCTCGTAACTGGTGCGGACCAAGCGCTTCGCATTAACAAAGATTCTAAAGTAGCGAAAGAAACAATTGAATTCTTCAACTGGCTGTACACTTCCGACTACGGTAAAAACTGGTTCTCCAGCGTAGCGAAGGTTATTCCTCCAATCAAGGATGCTCCGCTTCCTGAGCTGGATATGCCGAAGCAAATGGAAGAGATTTTGAAAACAGAAAAATCCGGCGATTTGTCGGTTAACTACTCTCTAGATACGTTCCACCAAAAGTTTGGTGAGTTGATGCAAGCTTACATCGGCGGCAGCAAAACGAAAGACCAAGCCATTGACGAAATTCAGAAAGCTTGGGTTCAATTCGGTTCTGCAGAGTAAGGCTATCAATAGGCAATTTCTTAACTCAGCACTTTTACAGTGCTGAGTTAAGCTGTTTTTAGGGCAGAAAAAATGGCGGTTAAGGATGGGGATGCACGATGAGTAAACTTATTGAAATCGTAGAAAACGGGCTGCACCTGCAGTTTGAGATTACCAAAAGCGGCGATGTGCTGTTTCTCCATTTTGGAGCACAGCCTTTGGCTGAGGATATTATTGAAGAGAAGCAAAAGCCGGGTTTTCGGCTGCTGGAGCTGCAATTAACGGGCGAAGACCGAGCGGAGTATCACGGGCGTACGCATCGTGCTTCTTATCCCGGACTGAGAATGATATATGATTCGCATGAGGATTCTCGCAATGAAGGGGGACGCAAGCTGGAGCTTGCATTGCGGGATGAGGTCACGGGATTAAAAGCCGTTCAGCATTTTCAGTTCTATGATGGCTTACAAACGGTTCGCAGCTGGACGGTGTTAAAGAATGAGGGAGCTTCGGATGCAGAGGTGGAATATGTGTCCTCTTTCGCGCTAACCGGACTCGATAAGGAAGGCCAGCAGGACCGCGATGAAAAAATGAGGCTCCACTTGGCGCATAACGGCTGGCAAAGCGAGCTGCAATGGCGCTCTTACAAGCTTCCGGAGCTAGGTATGTCGCATTTGATTGACCGCGGCTCCAAGCGCGTATCCTGCAGCAATACCGGCTCATGGTCAGCGGCGGAGCATATTCCGATGGCAGTTCTGCAAAATGAGGAAGCAGGAACAAGCTTGTTCTGGCAAATTGAGCATAACGGCTCCTGGCACTGGGAAATCATTGAACAGTCTGATTTGCTGACCGTGCTCATCAGCGGTCCGACAGAGCATGACAATCACTGGTGGCTGAAGCTTGCGCCAGGCGAGGAATTTGTCTCGGTGCCGCTTGCCATTGGTTCGGTTGAAGGCGGCTTCGAAGAGTCCATCGAGCAGTTGACGACGTATCGCAGACGAATTCGGAGACCGAATGAGGATAACCAGCTGCTGCGGGTTATTTTCAATGATTATATGAACTGCCTATGGGGTGCTCCTACCACCGAGAAGCTGCTTCCGCTTATTGATGCCGCCGCCGATGTGGGCTGCGAATATTTCTGTATCGACGCGGGCTGGTATGCGCCGGGCGAATGGTGGGACGGCGTTGGCGAGTGGCTGCCTTCTGAGGAGCGATTCCCGGAGGGCATCAAGTATGTGCTGGATTACATTCGCGGCAAAGGTTTGATTCCCGGCTTATGGCTGGAGCTCGAAGTGATGGGCATCAATAGTCCGAAGCTGGCAGAGACCGATGACAGCTGGTTTTTCATGCGTCACGGCAAGCGGCTAAAGGACCGCAGCCGTTACCAGCTCGACTATCGTAATCCGAAGGTAATTGCGCATGCGGACGAGGTCATTCGGCGGTTGGTCGAGGATTACGGCGTCGGCTACATCAAGATGGATTACAACATCAATGCCGGCATTGGAACAGAAAGTGATGCCGACAGCTATGGGGATGGACTGCTTCAGCATAACCGCGCGTATTTAAGCTGGCTCGACAAAACGTTCGCCAAGTATCCGGACCTGGTTATTGAGAACTGCTCTAGCGGCGGCATGCGCATGGACTATGCGATGCTGAGCAGGCATAGCATTCAATCGACAAGCGACCAAGAGGATTACGTGAAATACGCGGCGATTGCTGCGAGCTCACCGGCTGTATTAACCCCAGAGCAATCGGCCATTTGGTCCTATCCGCTGCGCGAGGGAGACGATGAGGAAGTTATTTTCAACATGGTCAATGCCCTTTTGCTGCGGGTTCACCAGAGCGGTCATTTGGCGGAGCTTAGCCCTCGGCGAAGAGTGCTGGTCAAGGAAGCGTTGGACTATTATAAAATCATTCGCGGCGATATTTCCGCAGCGCTGCCGTTTTGGCCGCTCGGCCTCCCGACACAGCAGGATGACTGGATCAGCTATGGCCTGCGCCATGAGGACCGGATTTATTTGGCCGTGTGGCGCATTAAAGGAAGCTCTCCTACGGTTAAGCTGCCCCTTGCAAGGTGGAAGGAACAGCAGCTGGAGACGCGGTGCGCGTATCCTGCCGAATCACATGGCACTGAAATGGTTTGGCATGAAGCGGAAGGCATGCTGGAGGTTAGCTTGCAAGACGTGAGAACCGCGAGGTTGTTTGAGCTTCGGGTAGGTAAATAAGACAGAGCAGTTGAGAGCGATGTGAATGGAATCGCGCTCAACTGCTCCTTTTTTTTAGATGCGAATTAATAAGTTACCACTAATAGATGTGCATTTCTATCTATGCAAAACAACAGCTTTTACTATGGAGGACGGCGACCGCCGTGTAGGCTTGGATTATAAATCCGTTAACGTCAGCAGGATGCTATGCAGCTTTTAATTTAGAAGGAGAATCTCACGTTAATTATTCGTTTTATTCGTATTTATAGAATATAACGGGAATACCTCATGTTAATTCGTATCGATTGGCGGTTTTCACTTAAGAACGCGTACTTTAACGGGAGAAATTCCATCTAAGTGAACGCTGCAGCATCATACTAACTATGTAACGGGAGAAATTCCTGTTAAGTATAGACCGCAGCACAATACCATTCATATAACAGGAGAAATTTCTGTTAAGTATAGACCTCAGCCTAATACCAACCATGTAACAGGAGAAATTCCTGCTACATGGGAAAGTGTGCGAGATCATTTAATCTGGGAGCAGCCCAGCAAAAAAATACCCTCATAAATGTATTCTCAAATAGCATCAGCCAGCAAATCCGCATAAAACTCCGCGCCATGCGTCTTCAGGTGTACGCCGTCCTTGGAGAAGAAATCCTCTTTTCCTTTGCTTGCGGAATACCAATCCACGACAGTCACGTGTTTATTGTTTTTGGCCGTTTCGGCTAGCATTTTATTTACGGCATCCTGCCACTTGCGCGGTACGCGCGTGTTCACCATAATAATTTCGCGTTCTTCTCCGATTGCATCAAGCAGCGCATTCATCTGTTTGTCAGTAAAGGCCCCATTTGTGCCAAGCTCGATAATGACCTTGTCGCCTAGCTTGCTTTTCCTTTTCAGCTCGTTAATAATTTCCTCTGCTTGAGAAAACTGTCTGCCAACCTTGCCGTCTATATGGATGCCGGGCAGCCGTTTTTCAAGATAGGGACCTGCATCTAGCAGAACGGAGTCACCAATTGCCGTAATTTTACTTACATTGCTGGAAGCGTCAGGCTCGTTGCCATCCGAAGGCTTAGCTGAACCGCTGCTGCCGCCCGCTGTTTCCGTATCCGTTGTTGTATCGGTTACAGGTTTGCCTCCCGCTGTGCCGGTATCTGGCTGTTTTGTGCTGCCTACTGCAGCTGAACCCGGTTTTTCTGATGGTTTCCCTGCGGATGAAGCGGGGGCATCAGGCGTCGGAGTCGGAGTCGGCGTTGATGTCGAAGTTGACGTTGGAGTCGGTTTATCTTGCCCATTCGAATCAGGCTGGGTAACCGTTCCTCCTTGGCCGGCCTCCACATTTTCTTCCGTATTAGGCAATGCAGCTGCCTCATTAGAATGGCCGGGCTTAACCGTGCCCATATCGCTGCCGTTGCTGTTTGCAGATTGCAAATCGACGCTGCTTGTGCAGGACACGCAGGAAACAATAAGCACGATGCCCGCGAAATAAGACGTTGATTTACGAAATTGCGGCAGGCTAAGCCGCAGAGCTTGCTTCTTAAGCAAGGCGAATAGCTTGCCCAGCGCGCCATGTCGAATCGGCTCCTCCACAAACCGCCAGGATAGCTCCGCAAGAACAAAGGTAAGAGCGACTTGAATAAGAGCGCGTACAGGTTGGAGCTCACCGATCTCTGCAGTAGGTGTAGTCAATACGATAATCGGATAGTGATACAAATAAATGCCGTAGGAGCGGACGCCGATCCACGCAAGAAATTTATTGCCGATGAGCTGTGCAAGTTTACTTGCGGGATGCGCCATCGCAGCGACGACTGCCGCGGTTGCTATGGCGAGCAGCACCATGCCGCCGCGGTATAGTGAAGCATCGTATTCGCCGGTTTGAGCGATCATAAACAAAATAATAATCAAACCAGCCGTTCCCACGGTATCCAAAAGAAGTCGGCCGCGGACGGAAACCGATGCGGAAAGCTTCCAGCTCGGCCAGACGACGGCAAGCGCCGCACCGATAAGGAGAGCGAACGCTCTCGTGTCCGTACCGTAATAAACTCGGCTTGGATCCATGCCAGGCTGATAGAGCAGCGCCATTGCGCCGGCCGAGATTGCGGCTGCCGCAAGCGTCCATAAGGTGAGCATGCCGCGTTTTGGAACGAAGCGTATGACAGCGATCAATACGAGCGGCCATACGAGATAAAATTGTTCCTCGACCGCGAGCGACCATAAATGCCCGAATGGGGATTCGGGACCGAAGCTCTCGAAATAGGAGACCTCATGAAAAATGAGCCACCAGTTGCTTATATAGAGTAAAGCGGAGCCGATATCTCCTTTTAGAGAAAAGAGTCTGTCGGTATCGCTGATCATTAGCCATAGGGAAACAAATGCGATCATGAGGAACATGGCAGGCAGAAGCCGTCTAGCGCGGCGGATGAAAAATGTTTTTAAATCAATCGACTTTTTTTGGCCCAGCTGTTTAAGCAAGATGTCGGTAATGAGATACCCAGAGAGGACAAAAAACATGCTCACGCCAAGCAAACCGCCCGGCACGGCTTTGAGGTTTAGATGATAGGCGATAACAGCGAGAACAGCAATCGCGCGCAGGCCATCGAGCCCGGGCATATATCGGCCGCTGTTGCCGATTGGTTTAGGCATGGCATACTCCTCCTTCGCAACACGGGATGGGGAGACTTGCAGCATGGCGGGTTAGACGAAGATCGTGAGACAAGCAGCGGTTAGTGTGGATACGGATGGAAAAAATGATGTTCAGCCCCTCTGGATGATAAATCGTTGTAATAGCAATTATAGAGTGAAAGACGAAAAAATTCGTAACAGAACAGTTACAAACCGGTATCCAACCAGAAACAACAAAATGGAAGGCTGCGAGTGAAAAGAAGTATGATTCGGCGGCTGGAGGGAACGGTAACCTTAATGTGATTTTTCGGAGGAGGCAGAACACGTGAAATCTTTGAAAATAGGGTTGGCCTTGTTGTTGTTTGCTTTGGTTTGGATGGCAGGAGGTACGGAAGACGCTGAGGCTGTAAAGGGGGACAGCGAGCTTATTGCCGCTTTTGTGCGGAACGGAGATCTTTGGATAAAAAAAAATAACCAAGAGAAGAAGCTGGCCGGCGGACCTTTTATCCGAAATCCGAGGTGGTCGTTTGACGGGAAGTGGCTCGCTTATACGAAGGGAGAATTCGAAAAGGAGCTTTGGGTGATGGAGCTGAGTACAGCTAGGAGCAGTCTTGTCCATCCGGAGGGCGGATCTCGTTTCCAGTGGTCGCCTAGTGAAGAGAAGCTGGCCTATCAAATGAACGGACAGCTGCAATATGTCGATGCAAGAAGCCCTAATAAACCGCTTGGAACAGCTGATGGAATCGGCAATTACTCATGGCTGCCAAGCGGCGATGGCTTCTTTGCGTCCTCGCAGTCCGAGCTTCTGCCAGATGGCTGGACGCCGATCATTCTTTACCGGATACCGATTAAAGTACTGGGAGATATAAGTCAATATATAACGATTCACGTGCTGCCAAAGCAGTCGGATGATTTTTTTGCAGTTGGGACAAGCGTGTTCAAATGGTCTGCTGACGGCCGTTGGATTGCATTTCTGGCTACGCCGACGGCTTCTTTATCGGCCGATAGCAATACGCTGTGCGTCGTTTCAGCGGATGGCGTCGTATTTCGGACACTGGACGAAATGGTGAATAATGCGCAGTGGTTTGAATGGGCAGACCGCGGTGACCATTTAGCCTATATTGCCGGAGTTGGACGCGAGGCAACAAGGAATAAACAGCTGAGGGTGCTGGCGGTGACCACGGAGAAAGCGGCTGAATATACGCCTAAAGGTTTTGTCGATCAAGCTTTTGCGTGGCAGGGTTTGGCGCATATGGTCGTGTCGAGAGCGGTCGAATCAAAGGAAGGGATCGGCTTATCCGAAGCCGCATATCCTTATTTAGTCAGGGTGGAGCTGGAGAACGGCAGGCAGAAGCTAATCACGAAGCCGTCTAAGAAGCATGGCGCTTACAATCCAATTGCGCTGCATTCGATGCTGGCTTGGGTGAAATATAACAGGGCTGAGGCAGACGTGATGTTGACGGATGAGAACGGACGCCATGCGGCGGAGTGGATTAAACGGCTCGACATCGCGGATTCGTATTATGGACAGTGGAACTGGCCCGCAGCACTGTCTTTTTATTGCTCAAAATGAAGGGTAAACGAGCGAAGAGGCCGTCCCTAAGGCAATATGCCTTTAAGGACAGCCTCTTCAAACCGTCTGTTAATGAGTTTAGGTTTTATTCTGAGCTGCCTTTGACACTCAGCTATACAGCTTGCTGTACCGGCTAGCTTTAAATCTGTACAAGCAGCAAAATAATAGAGGATAAGCATAGACAGGTGCTGATTAAGCAGAGAAACATAACGACCTGCTTATGGTTTAAGCCCGCCCGGAGCAGGCGGTAATGCGCTTGGCTGGCATCAGCCTGATAGATCGCTTTTCCTTGCAGCATCCGTCTCACCACGACGAACAAATTATCGAAGATCGGAACGCCCAGCGCCAAAATCGGAATGAACAACGACATGACGGTCGCTTGCTTAAAAGCGCCATCCAGCGCGATAACCGCTAAGATGAATCCGAGAAAGGTAGCTCCGGCGTCACCCATGAATATTTTGGCCGGCGGCTTGTTGTATCGTAAGTAGGCAATGGTGACCCCGACTAAAATAATGGCCATAATGGCGGAGTTGGATTGACCCTTTGCAATGGCAACAACAAAAAGCGTGACGGCCGATATTGCAGAAAGTCCGCCAGCGAGCCCGTCCATGCCATCGGAGAAGTTAATGACCGTCGTAACGCCGAATATCCATAAAATCGTAAGCGAAAATTGCAAAATGACAGGAAGCAGTACATATTCGCCTGATAACGGGTTGTAAAATCCGGTGAAGGAAATGCCGGAGGCATAAACAAGCACCGCAGCTGATATTTGCACAATAAACTTGGGAAGCGAAGGGAAGTCCTTGCCCTTTGTCTTATACCAATCATCGACCGTACCAATGATGAGCAGCAGCACGCCCCCTGCAAAAATAGCGCCGGTCTGCAAGGAGAAATCCCTGGTGACCAGCAAATACGTAAGGAAAAATCCAATGAAGATCACATAGCTTGCCGTGAGCGGAATCGGCTCTCGATGAAGCTTACGCTCAACGTCCTTGCGAGGCTTGTCCACAAAATCAAGACGGAAAGCCAGCCTGCCAAAGGGCGGTATCAAGAAATAAACGATTGCAAAGGAAACCACTAGAGAGAGTGCGTATAAAATAATCGTCACCACCGTTATTTTTTGAAGGAACAACAGAATTATACAATCCGAGCAGAAAATTGTCGATTGGCGGAAACGTATGTGAGAAGATATTAATCTAGCAGCAAACGGTCGAAACGGCTACAGAGTGAGCGTTTCCAGTATATCATCGGCAGATGCCTCGCCTGTTGCAACCTTGAGAAATGCCTCCATATAAAGCTGATGAAGGTGAAGAATAAGCCCGTTTTGCGTGTCGATGGCTGTGACGTTGGATACGTCCTCGTTACCTAACAGAAGGAGCGAGTTGTGCTTGAAATAAACCACGCCTGTGTCTTCAAACAATCCGAATGCGCCAAGAGTCAGAATCGTATTCAGCTTTGCCGCTAAGCGGAGAAGCTCCCCGTGATAAGCAGAGGAAACCTCTTCTGCAATCGTAACGAAGGCTTGCAAAATACAAATGCCCGCAGCCTCGGCGTCCTCCATGTTCGGAAGAAAGCAAAGCTCCAGCTGTATGTCCCGCGCTTCCTCGCCAATCTCATCAAACTGGACAATGAGCGAGCGGAACGGATCGTCGGATGTGGGCTCCGCCCAGCCGGTTTGAAAGCCTTCGGCTTGATAGTCGGTCTCCAGTAATAGCAGCAGACGGTTTGGGCCAGTTGAAAAGTTTGTCATATATACCTCCCGGCTGCAGCTAAGTGTGCAGCTTTTTCGCAATCAGATCGACTTTTGGTGTTTTCTTCTTAGAATCAGGCGTTAGGCCGATATTTTTGATTAAGGTAATATACTGCGGATCGGATTCTAGGACGCCTTTCTTGTAAACGGTATGAGCGAGATCGGTAATGATCTGGCTGTAGCATTGACCAACAGAGTTAAAGCCGTTTTGCTGGAGCAAGCTGCCGCGAATGACGGACTTGTCGGGTTTGGCCTGCGGATCAGCCGCTTGAAGCTCGGCAACCTTCTTATCCACCCCAAGGAAGCGATCAACGATTTCTTCCTTGCGCGTACGTTTCTTATAAAATTTATAGATGGCGGCAATACCGCCGATTGCGCCTGCAACGCCAAGCAATAACCAGCCGACAGGCGTGGCAGCGCTGGCAAGCAGAAGCCCGCCGCCGACAATCATGGCTGCGCCTTTAAGCGCAGTAGCTGCGCTTTTTTTGCGGTTGATTTCTTGCGTGCTGGCCCCGATGTTAGCCGCTAGGTTAAGGTTTGCGTCCTTGCCGGCCGTTTCCTTTTCGAGCTTTTCGAGATTGTTTTTGCGCTTGCCATGCGTGTAAACGCCGGCTACGCCGCCTGCGAGGTAGGCTGCTCCGCCGACAACGCCGGCAGCGCCGGCTGCCGCGGTAGCAGCGGTACTGACGGCAGCACCCATAAATTTCTGCGTATTGACGACGCTGGTTGCGCCGAAGCGAGCCAAGTCAGCAACGCCAGCCCCGCCTTCGGCGCCGATATTTTGATATTTATCATGGGTGCTTAATGCTTCCTCATGATTTTGAGTAGCGTTATAGATTTGCATACCGGCTGTGACGCCGCTAAGCATCGCGGACGCAGGCCCGATATCGGTGACAGCGCCGAGAGCTCCGGCGTGGGTCGTGCCTGCCACCAGGTTTTGCGATTCGCTGACGCCTGTAGCTGCAGCGCTTGAGGCGCCGACAGAGGCGGCAGCACCTGTTGTGGCGTAAGTAACGTAGTCACGATCTTGGTCTTCGTTGTAATTCTTGGTTTTATTGCCTTTGACCGTCCGCACAATTGTGGAGAACTTATCCCAATCGACGCTGCGCCCGGTAAAGCCGGTAATGTGTTTTTTCGCTTTGCTTAAGGAGGGAGCGCCGCTGCCGCCAGCAAATAGATTCGCGGCGATCTTCTGTTCCATAGTGCTAAGTCTTTCGAAGAAGCCGAACAAATCGGCTTTCTTATCCTTGGAGGCTTCTGATTTCAGCCAACTGATAATCGCTTGTGAGCCCCCGGCTGCCGGTGCTTCGCCATCCTTGAGCTGCTTGACGCTAGCTTGCGCTGCCCGGTTCCCTGCTGTATGCTGCAGCTGGAGCACGTTTGAAGGCGACGCGGCGCTTGGGGAGCGTTCCGCCGTGACGGAAGGCTGGCCGGGTGTTGATTTAATAGATTCGCGGGAAGAAGAAGGCTTCTTCTGTAATGGACTATTCGCCAAGTGGCACCCTCCTAAAGTAAAAGCCTGGGTAAACAAAAAGTCATAATAATATGTAATCCGTGCTTATAATGTAGTACTTTTATCTTAGCATGACTTACCAATTTGTACTATTAAAATGGTTCAAAATACCTTATATTTCGACAAAATTTTAATAGAATGCAAAGGATCGCTTCAATATATGCATCCTTCCACGATTAGCCGAATAAGGATAAGCAATTCTTTTTTATATTTAGAAGGAATGATAAGCTTTCCAACTTACGGGGATAGAGGAGCGAACCATATGAGGCTGGATTGTGCCATTATTGGCGGCGGGCCGGCAGGCTTAAACGCTGCGCTTGTGCTCGGCAGATCACGGAGGGATGTCATTGTATTTGATAACAACAGACCTAGAAACGCGGTTACCCGTGAGTCCCATGGCTTTATTACGAGAGACGGCATCGAACCGCGCGAGCTTCGCAGATTAGCCCATTTGGATATTGCGAGTTACCCGTCGGTGACCATTAAGCCGGATAAAGTGACCGAGGTTAGACATAGTGAGGCAGGATTTCAGGTGACTACAAGCAACGGTGTCACGTACGAGGCTCGTACTGTCATCTTGGCAGCCGGGCTGAAGGAGTCTTTGCCCAGAATCCCCGGCATTCAAAACTTTTACGGTAAAAGCTTATTCAGCTGCCCTTACTGTGACGGCTGGGAGCTGCGGGATCAACCGCTGATGGTCATTTCGGAGGGTTCGAATCTGTTCCAGTTGACCAAAATCGTCTATAACTGGAGCAAGGATGTCCTCGCATGTACGAATGGGGCGGACAGCCTAAACGCGCAGCAGATTGGGATGCTCGGACAAAGGGGCATTCAAGTGGCACACCAGAGGATCAAAGCACTAGAAGGCGAGAATGGCAGGCTTAACCGGGTTGTTTTTGAAAATGGCAGCGAAATCAAGCGCGTGGGCGGGTTCGTCACGCCTTCCTGGGATCAGGCAGCCTCGTTCGGAGAATCGCTCGGCTGTGCCATGACTCAGGCAGGAGGCTTCATAACTGATGACTATGGAAGAACCAGCGTGAGAGGCGTGTATGCGGCTGGCGATTCCTCCATTATTGTTCCTGCACAGCTGGTGGTGGCAGCGGGAGAGGGAAGCAAGGCGGCTATTGGAGCGAATACCGATATGACAAACCAGGATTTTGGATGGTAAACGCACTGCTTACGTCCCGTTATAAACAACAGCCGCCTCAAACCGTTGTTTTTTTGCTAAAATAAGGATGTTATTTATTTTCTTGTTTGTTACAGCGACTTGTTTTATGGGTATTGGATGGAACAAAGTAGTTAGCCGAACCATGCTTAATCGTGAGCTTTAACGGCTGGCAGGAGGAGAAATCATATGCTAGAGAAGCTGCAAGCTGATGATTATGTTTTAAACCAGTTTCCATTTATGCGGGATGAGCTGCAATATAATTTAATTCATTTGATTACTGCGATCGAGGGGTCAACCGCGTTGAAAACGCCCGACGGGCGCATGCTGTTCGCCGGCTCGCCGGGACATAATGCTTGGCTATGGCTGTCAGAGGATGTTACCGATGAACACAGGTTGAAGCTGATGAAGGAGCTTATTGGGTACCATCAAGGAACGGTGCTGCCCGGTATATGCGGCGCTCCGCCTACTGCTGAGCTGTTCGCCAAGCTTTATGCAGAGGTTAATCAGTTGAAATACCACGCTTATATGATGATGGAAGCCTATTCTTGCCCCAAGGTGACTAAGCCGATGAAAGTAAAGGGGAAAATGATGAAAGCGGAGCGCCAGCATGTGGAGCTCGTAGCTGAATTTATGGCTGGCTTCTCCGAGGATGCTTACGGAACATCGGTTATTCCTGCCAGCCAGCTTCCGGCTGCGGAAGGTATGGTGATGAGAGGCAATTTATATTTCTGGACCGTCGACGAGCTGCCGGTGGCTATGGCCAATATTGCATACCGCTCTCCGCGGCACGGAAGGATTAATGCCGTGTATACTCCGCCGGTGCTGCGGAAAAACGGCTATGCAAGCGCAATCGTTGCAGGGCTTTGTTCGATTTTGGAGGAAGAGAACCGTGAACCGATGCTCTATGCGGATATCAAAAATCCAGCCTCTAACAAGGTGTACAAAAATGTAGGCTTCGTTGAGAGCGGACCCATTTCCGAAATAAGATTTATATAGAGATACTCTGTTAGGAAGAAGGAAATTGTTTGAAAATCGATCGTTTGCTAGCGATGACCGTGCTCCTTCTTAATCGCGGCAGAATAAGCGCGAAGGAGCTCGCCGACCGTTTTGAAGTATCCACCAAAACCATCTACCGTGACATGGATACGCTGAGCCAATCCGGCATTCCGATATTTGCCCATCAAGGAACGGCGGGCGGCTTCGAGATTATGGAGCAGTACACGATATCGCGTCAGTACTTATCCTTAGTGGAAATTTCATCCATTATTGCTGCCGTGAAAGGCATAAGGACCGCATTGGATGATACAGCATATGCCAAGCTCCATGAAAAGGTCAAATCACTGCTGCATAAATCGGACAAGCAGCAGGCGGGCAGCAGCGAGGAAAGTCTGGTATTCGATCTAAATCCTTGGGGACAGGGACCTGCGGCGCGCCTTAAGGTCAATCTCTTTAAACAAGCTATAGAAGAAACCCGGAGCGTGCAATTAAGCTACATAAACATGAATGGCACAGAGACGGAACGGGTAATCGAGCCCTATGCGCTGATTTTAAAAGGGAATGTATGGTATGTGCAGGCCTACTGCATGCTTCGTGAGCAATTTCGCGTTTTTCGTTTATCGCGCGTGCAGAAGCATGCTTTGCTTGAGGAACGTTTCGAGCGCCGGGATTCACCTTCCTTGGAGAGTTATGCTTGGGATACGGAATGGTCGAAAAATGCCGAAACCGAAGTGACGCTGCTTTTCCGTCCGCAGGTACGCTACCGCGTGGCGGATGCTTTCCGTCCGGATCAGATTTCTGTGCTGGAGGACGGCTCCGTGCGCGTAGGGGGCAAGCAGCTGGTTGATGAATTTTTTTACGGGATGCTGCTGAGCTTTGGCAATCAAGTTAAGGTAGAGCAGCCCGCCCATATAGCCGAGCAAATCGTTCAGCGCGCCAAAAATATAATTGACTGTTACGAGAACTAAGACAGACAGCTGTCCAGTTTCCCTAGCTATACTAAGAACAAATCCAAAGGGAATGGGGAACGACAGATGAAAGAACAAATCGTAGTCAAGCCAGCGCTTGCGCTTATCGGGGTAACAACTCGTACAACCAATGCGGAGGAGGCCGGTCCGAACGGACGCCTGCCCGCATTGTGGAATGCCTATTTCGGAAGCGGAATCTCAGAACGGACGCAGGTAAGCAACGGACATTTGATCTATGCGCTGTATACCGATTACGAGAATGGTGCAAGCGGCGCCTATACGACTCTTATTGGTCATGAACGCGGCGGCGATGCTGTGGATGAGATGCTGGCAGGCTTGGTACAGGCAGCGGTGCCAGAGGCAAGGTATCTCGTCTTTAAGACGAAGAAAGGGCCTGTGTATGAGGTTGTAGCGGAGGCATGGGGCGAGATTTGGGCTTATTTCCAGAATTCCTCGCTTGAGCGAGCGTATACGGGCGATTATGAGATGTATGATGGTCGAACATTTAACCCGGAGCATGCGGAAGTCGATATTTATATCGCGATAAAATAACAAAACGCACACTCTAAGTCTAGGGCTGAGAGTGTGCGTTTTTTTGTTATGAGTGCAGCTTCTATTCTTCGCGGTAATCCTGGACGAGAACATCCAAAGCGCCCGTTCCGGGATCTATGATGAAACCGTGAACCGGAATATCTTTTGGAAAAAGCGGATGCTTGCGTATTAATTTGACGCTGTGCATAACGCCTTCATCCGGGCTCGCAAAGCCTTTCAAAAATTTATCCATGCGGATACCTGAGTTTTCCAGTGTTTCTATGGCGAGCGGGTCGATCCCATGCTCAACAAATTTGCTGACCAAGCCTTCCGTATCCAAGTTGGTCATGCCGCAGCCGTGATGGCCGATCACGAACACCTCGCGTGCGCCCAGCTCATATACGGCGACAAGAATGCTGCGCATGGCGCTGCCGAAGGGCTGTGTTAGGATGGCTCCCGCATTTTTGATAAACTTGGCATCGCCGTTTTTGAAATTCAAGGCTTTGGGCAGCAATTCTACGAGCCGTGTATCCATACAGGTTAGAACAGCAACTTTCTTATCGGGGAATTTGTCAGTCAAATAAGTCTCATACTGCTTTTCCTCAACAAACTGCTTGTTAAACTCCAAAATACGTGGAACGATGGACATCTCATTTCCTCCTAGCCACTATTTATTCTATCTATCTATCTATTTATTAATATTATTCATAGAAAGCGGCTGGTAGTCAAATGATCATCTAATGAATTATACCGCTTTGCTTCGCTTTTTCCAACATTTTGGCGGTATAACGGTTGATCCATTTTTTTAACGCAAGCCCGAGCAGAAGCGCGGCGCCGGCAAACACCGCCAAAACGATCAAATCACGTGCCACAATATCCCACAAGATGCCGCCGACCGCCTCCCGCATCATGCTGATCGCATAGGTGAAGGGCAGGAACGGATGAATCGCTTGAAAAAAGGGCGGCGTCACCTGTATCGGAAACGTACCGCCGGAACCGGCGAGCTGGAGCACAAGCAGAACGATGGCCATCGCTTTGCCCACATTGCCGAATATTGACACGAGCGTATACACGATCAGCATAAACACGGTGCTTAGAATGATACCGAACAGAACGAACCATAACGGATCCGCGACATACGCCTTGAGCAGCCAAATGTCCCCAAGCGTAACAAGGAGAGACTGCACAATGGCTATCGTTAGAAAGGTGAGGTATCGGCCCAAATAAATGTGATAGCTCCGGTATGCAGTCTCAGCAGGATGAACGTCCACCGTCAGCAGTGACACAAGCAAAAGTGCTCCGACCCAAAGGGACAGCGTGGTGAAAAACGGCGACATCGCCGAACCGTAATTAGGAATCGGGAACAGGCGGTTTTCCTTTAATACGACCGGCTCCGCAAAAAAAGCCCCCTCGCGCTCCGCATCGTTTTTGAGCAGATCGATCAGCTCTTCCAAATTGCCTTCCTTCTCAAGCTCCCGTATTTGCTTGGCAAAAGCCTTGATCCTTTGCTCGGCTTCCGGCAAATTTGCTTGAATCTTTGCAAGCTCCTGACCACCTAGCTCAAGTCCCTTTGCCGCATCTTTTACTATTTTGACGACACTTGGAATGGCCTTGTTTGCTTCCGCCAGTACCGATTCAGCCTTAGACGCGGCTTGCTTCGCTTTATCAGCAGCTTGCTTGATGCCCGGCAATATCTCGCTATCATATCGGCTCAGCACATCGGTTAGATTCGCAGCTTCTTCCTTGGATAAGGCGCTTAGACGATCAATTAGCGTTTGTGCGGGCTTCTCGCCTTTTTCGATTGCAGCGCGGATTTGTTGTACAAGCGTAAGCTGCTGCTGAAATCGGCTATTCACTTGCTGAAGCTTCCCTATTGCAGACGTGAGCTGCTTGCTTGGGGCCAAATCGTTCAAGCGTTCAAGCAGATTAATCATCCCGTCTGTCACGGCTACAGCGCTGGTTAGGCGTTTCTTTGCAAGCTCGAGTGTCGTTTGGACTACTGCGGGATCCAACGAAGAATCCTGCAAAATGGCAGCGAGCTCCTCCATCGCATGAGCCGTCTTGAGCAGCAGCTGCAAATCCTGTTTGATAAGCGGACCTGCGGTATCGAGCGCCGATGTGCTTTGATCGAAAAAAAGGCCAAGCTGCTTCGTGAATGCCTCGCCATCCTTGGCAAGCTGAGCAGCCTTCGGAAGCTCTGTTTGAACGGTGCTGACGATTTTTTTTGATTTTTCGATATCCTTAGCTGCTAGGGATACCGCTTCGTTAATTTTCGGGATAAGCGTTTCCAGCTTAAACACGGTATTTCGCACTTGCTCGATTGCAGGCTGGTTCGCCTCAAGCTCCACGCCGATTTGGTTAAAGATGCGGAATATCGTTTCATTGGCGGTTTTAACGAAGCTGGCCCGAACCTCCTCAATAATGCCGCTTGCCCCCTTTTGTGCGATTTTGGGCGATACCGCGTTAATCTTTTCGTTAACAGCGTAGTCGAGCTCGGCTTGCTGCAGGTTGTCGGAGAGAACGGTGGCCATTTTGGCAGAGAAATCTGCTGGAATGGTAATGCTGGCATAATAGTCGCCATGCTTCACGCCGTCCATTGCTTGCTTCTCCTCCACAAACACCCAGCCGATCTTTTTGTTCTCCTTCAAGGAGGCAATGATTTCGTCCCCGGCATGGATGGGAGTATCACGGAGCACGGCACCTTCGTCGTTGTTGACGACAGCGATGGCGAGCGAGCTTGTCTGGCCGTAAGGGTCCCAGGATGCTTTGATATTGAACCATGCGTATAAGGAAGGCAGAAAGGCTAGACCGATTATTATGATAGCAGCAGCGCTGTTTCGAAAAATACCGCGAAGATCCTTGGCGTAAATCGCAAAGATATGCCCCATGTTTATCCGCTCCTAAAAAATGCTTGTCTTAGTATAGCTGGATTGGCTCAAATCTACACACGAAATAGATGACGCATTGGAAAGGACGTGGAAAAGGGCATAGAAAAGGCAGCAGCTTCGGCGGTTACGCGTTAGCTGCTGCCATTACATGTATACCTCGACGAAACGAGCTTTTTTCCCAAAAGGACGGATGCAGTCGTTTTCGCTTTGATTAAGGTTTTGCGGTTTAGGCGCGTTCTTCGTTAATAATTTCGGCCAGCAGCTCGAAGGAGCGAAGACGAGCGGAATGATCATAGATTTGGCTGACGACAATTAACTCATCAGCGCCTGTCTGATCGATGATCGCGTTCAGCTTTTCTTTGACGGTTGCTTTCGTGCCGGTAATCGTGAAGCTGAGCTGCTTGCGCACCATCATCTTTTCATGCTCGCTCCAGAGTCCGTCCATGCTGTCCACGGGCGGATTCAGCTGTCCCATGCGCCCGCGAATCAGATTAAGGAACGCTTGCTCCTGCGAGGTAGCGAGAAATGCGGCAGCTTCGTCTGAATCTGCGACAATGACATTCAGGCCGGCCATGGCATAAGGCATAGCGAGTACATCCGAAGGACGGAAGTTATCGCGGTACAGCTTTAAGGCCGGAAGCAGGAAGTCCGGCGCAAAATGGCTGGCAAACGCGAACGGAAGCCCATGATGCCCGGCGAGCTGAGCGCTGAAGCCGCTGGAGCCGAGCAGCCAGATTGGGACGTTGAGACCCTCGCCGGGAACCGCTCTAGGCATAACGCCTCGGGATTCCTCGCTTGGATTGAAGTAATGGCGCAGCTCGTTCAGCTGCTCCGGGAAATCCTCGCCATTGCTGCCAAGACCGCGTCGCAGCGCACGTGCTGCAACCTGGTCGGACCCCGGCGCTCTCCCAAGGCCTAGATCGATCCGGCCGGGATACATCGACTCGAGCGTGCCGAATTGCTCGGCAATAACGAGCGGAGCGTGGTTCGGGAGCATGATGCCGCCTGAGCCGACGCGGATTTTTTCTGTGCCGGCCGCCACATAGCCAATCACAACGGAAGTCGCGGAGCTGGCAATGCCGGGCATGTTATGATGCTCGGCGACCCAGTAACGCTTATAGCCCCATTTTTCGGCATGCTGGGCCAAATCAAGCGTGTTGCGGAAGGATTGAGCCGGTGTCCCGCCGGTTATAATGGGAGCGAGATCGAGTATGGAAAAGGGAATATCTTGAATAGGCATCGTAGATTAACCTCCTGAGAAATGCGTGAACAGAGGTTCTGTTCCGCAGTATAGCGGTCAATATATAAAACCCCAACGCCGGGTAAGGGCGTGGGGCTGCGAGTTAAACTTCTTATTGCGGATTTGTTGTCCAAATGCCAGCGCTTTTGATAAATACGCGGTCTGGCAGCTTCAACGCGGCGAGAACAAGCTCAGCCATATCTTCGGCCTGCATCATGCGATCCTCGTCGCCGATTTTGAGGCCGGCATTCGATGCCAGCTCGGTGTTGACAGTGCTTGGCGTCAGCGCGGTAACTCGGATATTTGACTTGCGAACCTCTTGCATAAGCGCCTCGGTCATGCCGATCACCGCAAACTTGGATGCGCAGTAAGCGGAGCCGGTTGCAAAGCCGCGCTCGCCTGCCGTCGAAGCGATGTTAATGATGCTTCCGCTGCTTTGCTCCAGCATGGTCGGAAGCGCGGCGCGCGTTACATAGTAGGTGCCAAGCACATTCGTTTGGATAATGCGCTCCCACTGCTCATGGTCCATATCAAGCAGGGTGCCGAACGTTCCGATTCCTGCATTGTTGATGAGGATATCGATAGAGCCAAGGCTCTCTTTCAGGGCGGCAATAGCTCCGTCTACTTCTGCTTTAACGGCAATATCCGCGGATGCAACGATAACCTTTACGCCATAGGTGCTTGCAAGCGAGGCTTGCAGCGATTCCAGATCAGCGCTAGTCCGAGCAATAATACCTAGATTGACGCCTTCTGCGGCTAATGCGACAGCAATAGCTTTGCCGATGCCTTTTCCGGCGCCTGTGATAATAGCAGATCTATTTTTTAATTCCAAGTTCATCTCTCCTCTGTAAGCTGTGAATTTCTTCATTCGTATGTAGCGACATCGATATGATATCCTTTAAACCAAGTATTACATACGTTGATTTAATTATTATGCTACACCATACTAAAATCAAGTAGCAACTTTATAGTAAGATAGTATCATTTTTATATTAAAGGAGTCGTTTGTCTTGGGAGATCAGCATTTTAAAGAAACGGTAGAACTAACTCTGAAGGTAATCGGAGGCAAATGGAAGCCGGTTATTCTTTGCCATCTGACCGAGGGCACACATCGATTTGGCGAGCTGAAGCGGGAGATGCCGTCCATTACCCAAAAAATGCTTACGCAGCAGCTGCGGGAGCTAGAAGAGGATGCCATCATCGATCGCAAGGTTTATGTGCAGGTGCCCCCTAAGGTGGAGTACTCTTTAACCAAGTATGGCCTATCGGTGAAAGAGCTGCTGAACGTCATGTCGCAGTGGGGTGAGCAGCATCAAGAAAGGCTTGCAAAGCTGAGTGAATAAGGCAGCAACACTCCTCATAGTACCCATTTGGGTACTACGTTCCATAAAAGTGCGTACTGTTTTTTTTAACTATGAGGATCTAGAATAGGGGCTGTCGGGAAAACAAAACCTATGAGGAGTGTTGGATACATGAAATTACAATTAGCGCTTGATTTAGTTGACATACAGGGAGCAATCGAGGTTGTGAGGCAAGTAGAGTCTTACGTAGATGTTGTAGAGATTGGTACTCCAATCGTTATTAACGAAGGTCTGCATGCGGTAAAAGCATTGAAAGATGCGTTCCCCAATATGACTGTGCTTGCCGATCTTAAAATCATGGATGCAGGCGGCTATGAAGTTATGAAAGCATCGGAGGCCGGCGCGGATATCGTTACGATTCTTGGAGTTGCCGAGGATGCGAGCATCAAGGGCGCGGTGGAAGAGGCCAAAAAACAAGGGAAACAAATTTTGGTCGATATGATTGCCGTGAAAAACTTAGCAGAACGCGCTGCGCAGGTTGATTCGTTCGGCGTCGATTACGTCTGCGTACATACAGGCTATGATCTTCAAGCGGAAGGCCAAAATTCCTTCGAGGATCTTCGTACGATCAAATCCGTTGTCAAAAATGCGAAGGTAGCCGTTGCCGGCGGGATCAAGCTAAGCACGCTCCCTGAGGTTATCGCAGCGGGCCCTGATCTTATTATTGTAGGTGGCGGCATTACCGGACAAGGCGATATTCAAGCTGCGGCCTCCGAGATGCAGCAATTGATCAAACAAGGGTAAGCGGGATGAAGGCGAACATTCCTGCGCTTTCAACAATAGTGAATGAGCTGCGGTTTGCGGCGGAGCAGCTTGATAAGGGGCAATTGGAGCATTTGGCCGATGCGATCAGCTCAGCCGGCCGCGTATTTGTAGCCGGAGCCGGCCGATCGGGGCTGATGATGCGTGCGTTCGCGATGCGCCTCATGCATCTTGGACTCGATGTGTATGTCGTGGGCGAGACGGTTACCCGCAGCTTAGGCAAAGGCGATTTGCTGCTGATCGGCTCCGGCTCGGGCGAGACGAAATCGCTTATTCCTATGGCGGAAAAGGCGAGGAGCCTTGAAGCGATAGTAGGTGCTTTAACGCTATCTCCAGCATCGACCATCGGGAGACAGGCGGATTTTGTGGTAAAGCTGCCGGGAGCGCCGAAAGAGCAATCGGAGCATGAGGCCTCGACCGTCCAGCCGATGGGCTCGTTATTTGAGCAAATGCTGCTTCTCGTATGCGACGCGGTTGTATTGAGACTGATGGATAAGCAGGAGCTGAGCGGTAAGGCGATGTACGGCAATCATGCTAATTTGGAGTAAATTGCAATAATCAACGATTATAAAAAAGGAAGAGGCAATCTCGGAGGGGCAATACGCTCCTCGTGATTGTCTCTTTTTTTGCTGCGGCTGGGGTTGCTGCTAGTGGGCTGCATTGTCGTTCGCGCACTAGAATAACATTTGATGTGTGCAGCCTGGCGTGCGTTGTAGTTTGTGCTCAATAAAGGAAGCTTGTTTCGTCTGCCGTGTCGTTTGAGCAATAGAGTAACATTTGGGTATATGTAGCTTGGTGTGCGATGTAGTTTGTGAAAGGGAATGATGCGTCAGCGGGGGCAGCAGTTGGGTGGGGTCGATGCGACTGGGGTTATTGGTGAGTCTACATAGCAGTTTGTGCAACAGAACGGGAGGAAAGCGGGGAAGTTTCGGTTTACGCTGCAGTTTGTGCAATAGAATGGGGTAGAAAAGTGGTTGAGACAAAGTTTGAAGTCGAATCTGCTGCACTTTCTGCAGCGTAGCTGGCGTGTTTGCGTAAAAGGAAGGTTCCTGATGTAGAAACTACACTGTACGCCATGAGTCTAACTGATCTAGCTGCGGATGAGGACAAAGGTTGGCTCAATAAAGGAAGCTTGCTTCGTCTGCCGTGTGTCGTATGAGCAATAGAGCAACATTCGAGTAGAAGCAAAACGGCGTGCGTTTTAGTTTGTGGAAGGGAATGATGCGTCAGCGGGTGCAGCAGCTGGGCGAGTTGCTCTGGGGTTATTCGTGAGTCTACATTGCAGTTTGTGCAACAGAACGGGAGGAATGTGGGAAAGTTTTGAGGTACGCTGCAGTTTGTGCAATAGAATGTGGTAGAAAAGTGGTTGAGACAAAGTTTGAGGTCAAATCTGCTGCACTTTCTGCAGCGTAGCTGGCGTGTTTGCGTAAAAGGAAGGTTCCTGATGTAGAAACTACACTGTACGCCATGAGTCTAGCAGCGGATAAGGACGGATAAAAACGGATAAAGACGGATAAAGACGGATAAAGACGGATAAAGACGGATAAAGATGGATAAGGACAAAGGTGAGCCCTAAGAAGGAAGCTTGCTTCGTCTGCCGTGTATCGTATGAGCAATAGAGCAACATTCGAGTAGAAGCAAAACGGCGTGCGTTTTAGTTTGTGGAAGGGAATGATGCGTCAGCGAGTGCAGCAGCTGGGGTTATTCGTGAGTCTACATTGCAGTTTGTGCAACAGAACGGGAGGAATGTGGGAAAGTTTTGAGGTACGCTGCAGTTTATGCAATAGAATGGGGTAGAAAAGTGGCTAAGACAGAGCTTGAGGCCGAATCTGCTGCACTTTCTGCAGTGTAGCTGGCGCACAGCCGAGATTGTAGGGTTTCTGTTGCAGAAACTACACTGTACGCCAACGTTTAGCTAGCTGCCTGCGCAACTCTACGCTGCCCTGCGCTGCCTATTCTCGCAAGCAAGCGTAAGCACCGAATGAGTATTAGCGGTGAGCCGCTTCGCCTCTTCCAACCCGCAGGAGCGGCTCGATGGCAAACGCGATGCGGAAGCGGAGGCTCTCTGCCGGATCTTTGAGCTTGATGCCCATCAGCTTCTCGCATTTATCAAGCCGATAGATGACCGTATTACGATGAACAAAAAGCTGCTTCGATGTCTCAACAAGCTGGCACTGCGTGTCGTAATAAACATTCAGCGTACGCATCAGCTCCTTTTGCTCGTTCTCTTCGGTCGAAGAGAAGCACTGGAACGTCTCCTCGTAAAACTGCTTCAGCTCATCGTAAGGAATCATCCGGAACAAATAGCTGATATCCTTCGACTGATACGATTGGATAAATCTCGTTTTTTTCATTTGATAACCGATTTGCAGCGCCTTGACTGCCTCGTTATACGAGAGTCCGATATCGAGCACATTTGTTACCGGATTGCCGATGCCTAGCGAGATGCTGAGCTGGGACTGCTCGTAAAGCTGGGTAGTCATCGCAGCCAGCTGCTTCAGAAATTGGGATTCCTCCCATACTTTTTCCCTAATGAAGACAAGCATGCCAAACAAATCATTTTTCGTAAACATGACAAAAACCTCGCCAAGCATGGAAAAATGGCGTTTGATAAGCTCATATTGCAAATCCCGCTCGGAAATAAGACGCTCGTCGGCTAAGGACGCAGCGTTTTTTGGCATGCCTGCCTGAACGCCGATTTGCTCGTCCTTGCGTGCGGCCAGCATCAACCATGTTCCCTGCTGCCTAAGGCCGTATTTTTTGCCGCGATGGAGCGCCTCCTGCTCGGAACCGATAAAACCGTCGATCAAATCGGAGAAAAACTCATTTTTGTAACGGCGCGAGCGTTCCTTTACCGCCTGCCGCTTCGTCATCTCCATGCCAATGACATTAGAGGCTTGCTCCAGCGTTAAACCGTATTGATTGGACGCAGCCTGCTTAGGCTGGAAAGCGATGAGATATCCCTCGTGCCTATAGGTGAATATGGGATACAGCTCCATATAGCGATAGCCGCGTAACGCAGGATCGAGCAAGCAGAGCTGCGCTGCGGCTTGTATGGCGGGAAGCCCGCTCAGCATGGTCTCGGCGGCAGAAATAAGCGGCTGCATCCGCGGCTGCTTGAAATGCTGGGATTGCGCGGTAACCTGCAGCTTGCTGCTCAGCAATAGAATGGGCGAGTTTAGCAGCTGCGTGAGCGCAGTGATAATCTCGGGAATGCCGTCTCCTTTCATAATCATCGCGGAAAATTGTTTGTGAATCGTGAGGGAGTATTGTAATTCATCATTTTTGTTATCCAAAATGACACTGGTCGAGCGCTGCAGAATTTCCCCGAGCGAATGCTCCACGGAAGAAATCTCGATGATCGGAAAGTCGATCCGATTGGCTTCTTCTATGACCTCCAGCGGTATATCAAGCGCAAAACGTTTCGTTTTGACCGCCAGCCCAGAGCATTTCAATTGATCCATTTTGGCCATCAGCTCTAGGAGGGTCTCCGGCTTTTCCTTCATAAAGTAACCGTTCGTAAGCAAAAGCTCGCCAGGTCTTAGGAAATGGATGATGTCGGGGGCATCCATGATGTTAACGGTTTGAACGGTACGTGATAAGCCGTTATGTCCAGCGATAATTTGTGATTTGGAAAAAATGGCGTTGGAAAGCAATTGCTCAAGCAGCATTCTCGTCCATCCTCTCATTTTCGTTAATGATATAAAAACTAACATCAAATTTGAAGGTTGTAAAGGGTATGTTGGACGAATAATCCAAATGTCATATGAACCTTTGGACTTATTGAACAATGACAGTGAGCACCTAAGAAGTTATGCTTCTTTCAAGGGATTCAATGTTAACTAACATTACATAAGGGGCTGCGGGCGTAACCGAATGTTTCGTCTCGCTGCACAAATGACAATGCATAAACAGAGGTGAGGCTGTTGCTTGATCTACTTCTTACAAAGGTGCGAATGCAAAATGAAGCGAGGCTTATGGATGTTGGCGTCCGGAAAGGCAGGATTGCCTATTTAGCGCCAAGCAGCGGAGAGAGTGCACCGGATGCGGTCCGTATTGAGCAGGGGGCTGGCGGTATGCTGCTGCGGGGGTTCGTGGAACCGCATATTCATCTCGAAAAGGCCTATTTACTCTCTCGGATGGAGCATGAGGCGGCATCCTTGCAGGATGCCATTCAAATGACTGCGGATATGAAGCATGGCTTTACTAGGGATGATATGCAGGCGAGATCGCTTGCTGTTATCCGGGAAGCCGTTCGCAGCGGCGTTACCCACATGCGCTGCCATGCAGAGGTTGATCCGATTCTAGGGCTTTCCGCCTTCGAGGCTGCGCTGGAGCTTAAGGAGCGGGTGAGGCCGGTGCTTGATTTGCAAATCGTTGTTTTCCCGCAGGAAGGAATTCTCAAAAGCCCCGGTACGGCAGAGCTCATGGAAGAAGCGCTGCGCCTTGGCGGTGATGTGGTGGGAGGCATTACGTACCAAGATGCGGATTTGCAAGCCCATCTGCAGCTCGTGTTCGATATGGCGGAGAAGCATGGCAAACCAATCGATTTCCATGCCGATTTCTCGGATAACCCCGAGCAGCTGGCCATTGCCGAAATTGCGGACAGAACGATTGCGTCAGGCATGCAGGGGCTTGTCTCCGCGGGGCATGTGACTTCGCTAGGATCGCTCGAGCATGGGCGAGCGGTATCCGTTGCAGAGCTGATTAAAGAAGCGGACCTGCATATTATGAGCCTTCCAGCCACGGATTTGTTCATTAACGGCAGAGGAGACCGGGAGAAAGCACGGCGCGGGCTTACGCCGGTCGGTCTGCTGCTTGAGAAGGGCGTAAATGTCGTCATCGGTGTCAACAACGTGCGCAATCCGTTTACGCCGTTTGGCAAAGCCGATCCGCTGGAAACGGCATGGCTGCTTGCAGTTACCTCGTATATGGGCGGGGATGCCGACGCCCGTCAGCTGATTCATATGCTCACAAATGGAGCGGCTAGGGCTCTCGGTTTAAGCAACGATGGACTCCAAGAAGGTTCGGAAGCGGATATGGTGCTGTTCTACGTACCGACCGAGCGCGACATTCTTCTCGATAAGCCGGAGCGCCGAACGGTATGGAAACGAGGAGTTAAGGTAGCGGATACGAAGGTCGCAAGCCAATTACATGGGCTTTTATAAAATAAAAAATAGAGGAGTGGGTTTTCGGATGAAGAAGCTATCGGGCAAAAAATGGACGCTTTGGTTACTCGTTGTAGTCATGATGTGGGTGCTGGCCGCATGCGGAGGCGGCAGCGGCAAAGAAACAGAGGCGGCAAATGCGCCTGCATCGAGCGATGGAGCGGGAAGCAAGGAACCGATTTTGATCGGTATGTCTACGGAAGCAACTGGCGATAACGCGATGAACTCGGTCAACCTTTACCAAGGCGTTCAAGTAGCGGTCGATCAAATCAATGCAAAAGGTGGTATCGATGGGCGTCTGGTCGAGCTGGTCGTACGCGATACCGAGCAAAACCCGACGCGCGGCATCAGTATTATCCGTGATTTTAGCCAAAAGGAAAAGGTACTTGCCGCAATTGGCGGTTTTCACAGCACGGTGATGCTGGCGCAGTCGCCGATCATTATGGAAGAGAAGTTCCCATTCATGGTAGCTACCTCCAACGTTCCTGCATCGGTTGAATCCGGCATGCCATGGACGTTCGGCGTTCGGATGAATGCTAATATTACGGCGCAATACGCACTTAAGTTTATTAAAGAGCATTTTAACACGACGAATATTGCAGTCCTGCACGAGAACGGCGGCTACGGCAAAGGCGCGGCAGCGGCAATGACGAAGGTGCTTGATGCCGAAGGGCTGAAGCCGGTGGCAGTCGAGTCCTTTGATAACGCGAAGGATAAAGACATGACGGCGCAGGTTAACCGGGCGAAGGAAGCGGGAGCAGAGGTTATTTATTTGTTCGGCCAAGGCGCGGCTAACGGTTATGTATTGCAAGCGATGGATAAGCTCGGCTGGAAGGTTCCGATCGTAGGCGAGAACGGCATGGCAAACAAAGGTGCGCAAGAGGTGGGCAAGGAGCTGGCAGAAGGCACGTACGCCATTCAAACAGCCAACTTCAACGTGGATCAAACGCGTGAGACAGCAAAAGTGTTTTTGGCAGACTTCACAGCGAAATTCGGACATATTCCAACGACCTTCGCTTCTGCTGCCCAAGGCTATGACGGTGCGATGATGATTTTCCAAGCGATTGAGAAAGCAGGTTTGACGGGTGATTTGGCACAGGACCGTGAGGCGGTCAAAAATACGCTCGAAACGGGACTCGGCTCGTACAGCGGCGTCATCAAGGATTGGGACCAAGCATTTACGCCTGAAAACCATGACGCGGTCGACGTAAACTCGTATCTGATGTGCGTGTGGAAGGACGGCAAGCTGGTTATTTCCGACAAGCAATAAGTCATTTATACAAAGAAAGAGGGATGGACATGTCGCTTATACTCCAGCTCGTCATTAGCGGGCTCTCGGTCGGATGTCTATATGCCTTAATTGCGCTCGGCTACAGCTTGACGTTTGTGGTGAATGGAACGCTGAATATGTCGCAAGGACAGCTGGTCATGCTTGGCGGGGTGCTCATGTTCGGTTTTGCCGAGCTGGGGCACCTGCCCTTTCTCGTTTCATTCGCGCTTGCTGCGCTAATCGTAGGGCTTCTGAGCTTAGGTATAGAGAGACTTGCGATCCGCAAGTTTGACAAGGGCGCGAATTCGATCGAATGGGTGCTCAGCACGATAGCTGTAGGCATTATTATTCAAGACGTCGCGCTTTATATTAACGGACCGGACGAAGGCGTAACCCCTTCTCCGGTGGGCGACGAGATGCTTCGTATTTTTGGCGCAGGCATCTACTGGAAGGAATTTATTTTTCTGCCGGTCGTCGGCATCCTGCTGGTGCTGCTAATCTTGTTTTACAAAAAATCGCATTGGGGCTTATGGCTGCGGGCGACGGCGGACAACCGGACCGCGGTTGAGATCATGGGCGTTAGCAGTAACAAGATCGTTGCGGTCGCTTATGTGCTGAGCGGTCTGCTGGCCGGCATCGGAGGCGCTCTAATGTCTACCAATTATGCGGTTTCGGTTGATATCGGGCTGCCGCTCGGGCTTAAGGCCATATCCGTTGCGATCTTGGCAGGCGTAAACAATCCGAAGGGGATCGTTGCCGCAGGTCTAATTTTGGGCATATCGGAGGCGTTCATCGGGCAGTACATTTCGACGGCTTTCCGGGAGATGTTTGTTTACGGCTTGGTTATTCTCGTGCTGTATTGGAAGCCGATGGGCCTCTTCAATGCACGCAAAACGATTGTAAAAGTGTAATTTCGGAACGTCAGGGGGTGCGCAGATGAATCAACTTATAGAGCGAAGCTTTGGCTACCGCACGGCCGCCGGATGGGTGGCCGGACTCGCAGCCGTAGGGCTGCTTGCAGCGGGGCCTTGGATGGTCGACACGTATTATCTAAATCTATTGTTTATGATAGGAATCTTCGTCATCACATGCACGGGCATGAATATTTTAATCGGCTACTGCGGCATTGTTTCCATCGGCCATGCGGGACTAATGGCGATTGGCGCTTACATGTCATCCTCTCTCAGCACCAAATACGGTCTCTCGTTCTGGACCGTGGCGCTGGTCGGCATGCTGGTCTCCTTAATTATCGGGAGCCTTATCGCCATTCCCACCATTCGGGCAGGCGGCGTCTACTTATCTATGATTACAATCGCCTTCGGCGTCGTTATTCATGAGGTGCTTATCCGCTGGGACAGCTTCTCAGGCGGTCCGCTCGGCATTTCTGGCATTGCGAAGCCGCAAGTTGCCGCGTATACGTTCGATCTGAAGAGCATGTATATATTCGTGTTGGCTATTGCTGTCTTTGCGCTGCTGCTTACTCGCAATCTGCGCCGCTCTTCTTGGGGAAGGGCGATGATTGCGACGAAGGAGAATGAAATTGCCGCAGCATCCCTCGGTATTCGCAAGTTTGCGGTGCAATACGCGGGGTTTGCGATCAGCTCCGTGCTAGCTGGCTTGTCGGGTGCGATCTATGCGCATACCAATAGCTTTATCAGCCCGGATACGTACAATTTTCAGACTTCCGTTCAGCTGGTGCTGATTGTTATTTTGGGCGGGGCGGGCAGAGTGCTGGGACCGGTTATCGGAGCGGCTATTATCGTGTTTTTGCCTGAGGTGCTCGACATGGAGAAGCTGCGAATGGCACTTTACGGCGGCATTATGTTCGCTGTGCTGTACTTCCTGCCGAAGGGAATTGCTGGTACGGCTGCAGGATGGCTGGCGCCGCTGCTGAGACGATTTTCCCCTAAAGGAGAAAGGTCTTCGTCCAGGAGAAACGGCGAGGAACAGCAGTTGTTTGCCGCATCGGTGCGCACAGAGAATAAACGGATGCTGGTGCTCGAAGGGATCAATAAGCATTTTGGCGGGTTGCATGCCTTGAAGGATGTGAGCCTCACGGTAGCCTCGGGTACGATCCACTCGCTGGTAGGCCCTAACGGTGCCGGAAAAACTACGCTGCTCAACGTAATATCCGGCTTGTACAGCGCCGAGCAAGGCTCGTTCGCGCTGCATGGTGAGACGCTCATTCCTAAGTCGCTGTCTTCGGTGGCTCAGCGGGGCATTGCCCGAACGTTTCAGCATTCACGGTTATTCAAGGAGCTTTCAGTGCTTGAGAATGTGATGACGGGCATGACCAAGCGGGAGCACAGCAGCTTAGGAGCATCCCTGCTCAGAACGCCGAAGCAGCTTCGCACGGAACGGCTTATGGAGGAGCGCTCGCATGCGCTGCTTGACCTCATCGGGTATGAAGGGGACAGGAGTATGCCGGCGAGCCAGCTGCCTTACGGACATCAGCGGATGGTAGAGATTGCCCGAGCATTAGCGACAGCGCCAAGCCTGCTCCTGCTGGATGAGCCTGCGGCTGGAATGACGGCTGCTGAGATTGAACAGCTGGAGCTGCTGCTGCGGGGGCTCGTTAAGCAAGGCGTGACGGTCATTTTGATCGAGCATCATATGGATTTTGTACAGCGTGTATCGGATACGGTGACGGTGCTTGATTTTGGCAAAATTATTGGAACGGGCAGTCCGGAGCAGATGCTGAGCGATCCGCGCGTCATTCAGGCGTACCTGGGCGGAGAGGAGGTGGCCGCAAGTGTTGAGCATTAAAGGTCTGGACGTTCGATATGGAGCTATCCATGCATTAAAGGGAATTGACGTGGAGCTGGACAAAGGCGAAATTGTTGCGGTCATCGGCTCAAACGGCGCGGGAAAAACGACGCTGCTGCAATCGGTGCTTGGCCTTGTTCGTCCGGGTGCAGGAGTCATTGAGCTGGAAGGCAAGCCGATTACCCATCTTTCGGCGAACAAAACCTCTAATCTCGGCGTATCTCTCGTCCCGGAAGGGCGCGAGGTATTCGGTACGCTGTCAGTCGTCGAAAATTTGCGAATGGGGCTCAAAAAGAAAATCGGATCCGTATCGAAGCAGCAATTCGATAAGGAGCTTGAGCTGGTATTCGAACGGTTTCCTCGTCTGCATGAGCGGCGAAACCAGCTCGCTTTTACGCTAAGTGGGGGCGAACAGCAAATGCTGGTCCTCTCGCGGGCGATGATCAGTAAACCAAAGCTGCTGCTCCTCGATGAACCGTCGCTCGGGCTTGCGCCCATTATCGTAAATGAAATTTTTGCCACCATAAAAGAGTTAGCCAATGACGGTACCGCGATCTTGCTAGTTGAGCAGATGGCACACAAGGCGCTGTCCATTGCGAAGCGCGGTTATGTCGTAGATAATGGAAGCATTGCGCTGCATGGCTCGTCCTCCGCTTTGCTCCATGATGACCGTATGATCAAGGCATATTTGGGCGCGCATTAACTAAATGATGAAGCAGAGGGTGACGAACGTGTCCATAACACAAATTAATCGCATTCGTATAAATGAAGGTTTGTTTGATATCTCGTTAGATTTGGAAAAGGGGATCATCTCGCGCATAACGCCGAGCCAAAACGGTTCGGCAGGCGTAAATACAGGCGGCGTAAAGGATGCCGAGGGTTTGCAATATCTACCGGCAACGACCGATATGCATATCCATTTGGATAAGCATTTTTTGGGAGAGCCGTGGAAGCCGCTGCAGCCGTTCATAACATTGCCCGGGCAATTAGCGTTCGAGAAGGCCATGCTTGCTTCGCTGCCGACGACAGTAGCGGAACGCGCCAGTCGTCTCATTGATTTGCTGCTTAGCTACGGAACGACTAAAATCAGGACTCATGTCGATGTTGATCCGCAAATCGGAATTTCGCATTTGGAAGATGTGCTTCAGGTAAGAGAGGAATACCGCGGCATAATGGAAATCGAAATCGTTGCTTTCCCGCAGCAGGGACTACTGCGCTCGGACTCTGTATCGGTTATGAAGGAAGCGCTTCGTGCGGGCGCGGAATATGTCGGCGGCGTCGATCCTGCCGGTCTGGATCGTCAGGTTGACCGGAGCTTAGATGTGACATTTGAACTGAGCGCTGAATTCAATGCGGGCGTTGATCTCCATTTGCATGATCCGGGACACCTCGGTCTGTATACGATTAGCCGCTTTGCAGATTTGACGGCACAAGCGGGCAAATGCGGCAGAACGGCAGTTAGCCATGCGTATTGCTTGGGACAGGTAACTGAGGCGGAGTCGAAAGAGCTTGCGCAGCAGCTGAAAGCAAATGATGTGGCGATTATTACGAGCGTCCCGCTCGATAGGCCGATGCCGCGCGTTGACCAGCTTGTGGCAGAGGGCGTAACCGTTCATGTCGGATCAGACAATATTCTGGATGCCTGGAGTCCGTTCGGCAACGGCGATCTGCTTGCGAGAGGCTCGAAGCTGGCTGAGAAATTCGGTTGGATACTGGATGATAAGCTGCTGCAAACCTATCCGCTTATTTCTGCGGGCCCGTTAACGCCCAAGGAGGGGGATGCTGCCAGTTTCATTCTGGTTCCGGCAGCGAATGCAATACATGCCATGGCTTCCGCTCCTCTTCGCGAAGCCGCGTTCTCCGCAGGCAAGCTTGTAGGCGGAAAATGGGCCGAAGCGGTAAAAGAAATTTCTTACCGCTAGAGGCGGGATGCTGGTCTTGTTGAGGCGGGTAAACGCTCGTTCATACTATGTTCATTATTTTTCTGTATGATTGTCCTTTCGTAATAAGCTATCGAAGAAAGGGAGAAACGTAATGAACCTATCATCTGTATCGAGCAGCAGTCAATCCGCTTACGCCTCATACTCGTCAGTATCGTCGGACACGTCAAGCCTGGAAAAGCAGCTATCGAGCCTGCAGTCCGAGCTCAAGAAAGTGAATGACAGCAAAGATGACCAAGCGGTCAAAGAGAAAAAGGCGCAGGTCATCCAGCAGCAAATCCGGCAATTGCAGCAAGAGATTGCGAAGGCAAGCTCTGCTGGCGGCGAAGGCCTGTCTGGCGTTCAAGCGAGTGTTCAAACAGCTAAACCTGCCGTAGGAGCAGTAGCGAATTCCTATCGCATGTTCGACATGCGTGTATAAGTCATACATCCATTGGATGGGCGAATGGGCTGAATGGGTTGAATCCCGAGCAGCCCATTTTGGCTTGAGAAGAATGGCTTGATATTCGTTTGGCGGGAAAGACTAGCAGAGACATCTATTCTTTCGTTTGACATAAAACCAAAAGGTGTCATATAATCGGAATGCGAAACCAAATGGTTTCGCATTTATGAGGATATAAGCTTATACTCACCTAATGGAGGTTATCAAATGGAAAACAATAATACGCAAAGCACTTTGCCGGATATCAGGCAAACGCTTGTACTGAACGCCCCGATTCAAAAGGTATGGGACGCGGTTGCTACCTCTGAAGGCATTGCTGCGTGGTTCATGCCGAACAATTTTCAAGCGGAGCTGGGCTACGAGTTTCATTTGGAGGCAGGACCTTTCGGAAATTCTCCTTGTAAGGTCACAGTGCTTGACCCTCCTAACCGTCTAACCTTCGAATGGGGCAAGGACTGGTCCTTGACGTTCGAGCTTAATGATATGGCTGGAAAAACGGAATTCACGCTTATTCATGCAGGCTGGGATGCAGATAAGGTTACTGAATTTGGCCAACCTCACGAGGAAGTGCGCGGCAAAATGTCGGGCGGCTGGGTTGGTCTCGTGGGAAATCTGCGCAAGTACGTAGAGGCCTAATATGGCTGAGCCCGCACCAAAGCATGACGTTTTTCAAGCTATTGCAGATCCAACGCGCCGTAAACTGCTGCATCTGCTAGGCGATGAGGAGCTGCCGGTCACGGTGATTAGCGGCCATTTTACGATGAGCCGGACAGCGGTATCGAAGCATTTGCGCGTGCTTGCCGATGCCGGGCTTGTGAAGGATCGGAAGGTCGGACGTGAAACGCGATACCGGCTCGATCCGGAGCCGCTGCTTGAGCTCAAACGATGGCTGGCTTATTATGAGCGCTACTGGGAAAATAAACTGTCGGCGCTTAAGCGCTTCGTGGAAACCGAAGATCCCTCGGATGCGGACTCATTTGGCCCGCTTAAGGCAGTGGATCGCGATTCCAGCGATTGAAAGCAGGAGCAGGTTGCTTTCAAAGATGAACTACAGTGTAATTTATACAGCAGAAACCCCCAAATTCCATGGAGTTTGGGGGTTTCTGTCGATTATGCTGTATAAAATGCAATGCGACCTATCGGTTATCTTAAAAGCTGCAGCATGTGTTGTATAAACTGCATTGTTCTGTGTCGATTGTTGCTGCTAGCCTGGTATCTGTCGCACTAATTGCATTAACTGTGATGCAGCAGGCTCGTTTATGCTTTACCGGCAGCCGGTGATACACAAAAGCGGGCGCGAACATTATTCGCTCATGAGTGAGCGTGTAGGCAGAATAGAGCAGAAGCTTCATGCTGGCGCCGGCCTTTATTATCTCAGCAGCGACAGGTCGAAGCTCGGCACGAGTCCTTCCTCAGCCGCACGGCCAAGCAGGGCGGTGATCGCCGCGTAACCGTCTTCGCCCAAATCGGCAGTGAACTCATTGACGTAGAGATCGATATGCGACTCAGCTACATCAGGTGAGAGCTCTTGCGCATGCATCATAATATAGGGCTTGGACTCCGCTGGGTGTGCCCAGGCGTACTTGACGGATGCGCGAATCCATTCGGTTATCGCATCGGTATCCAGCGAGCGTTTTGCAATGATGGCTCCGAGCGGGATCGGCAAGCCGGTATCGGATTCCCACCAGCTTCCAAGATCAGTCAGCATGCTCAGGCCGTAGGTAGGATAAGTGAAGCGGGCTTCATGGATGACAAGTCCAGCATCGATTTGGCCGTCGCGAACGGCGGGCATGATTTCGTGAAAGGGCATTACAATGATTTCGCCAACTCCCCCCGGAACATGCTTGGCTGCCCATAAGCGGAAAAGGAGATATGCGGTCGAGCGTTCACTGGGAACGGCTACGCGTTTACCGGACAGGGAGGCGGGATTAGGAGCTTCTCCCTCGCTGTTTTTCGTTAAAACGAGCGGACCGCAGCCTCTGCCGAGCGCGCCTCCGCAAGGAAGTAGTTTATAGTCGGACAGTACCCATGGCAAGGCTGCGTATGATATTTTCATCACCTCGGGGCCTTTGGACTGTGCGGCCCAATTGTTCGTAATATCAATATCAGCATATGTGACGTCCAGCTCTGGCGCACCTTCGATAAGGCCATGTGTCCAGGCGTGAAAGACGAATGTATCATTCGGACAGGGTGAAAAAGCGATGTTCATGATAGTACCTCCCGTATGGCTTTACTTGCTGCTTCTAATGAGGTTAATGCTTCGCCAATACGCCATGCTGCGCGATCACGCGGTCCAACCGCATTTGAAATGGCGCGTATTTCAGTGACAGGAATGCCGAACCCCGCGGCGGCAACCGCGACGCCATGGCCTTCCATGCCTTCGGCAGCCGCGCCGTTCACGCGCGCCGCAAGAGCGGCGGTGGTCGCGGCGGTGCCGGTCGCTGTCGTTACGGTGAGAATAGGGCCGATGCAAACGGTTAAGCCGGCAGAATGAATGGCGTCGAATACGCGGTTATTCCATGCTTCGCTTGCTGTAATGCGTGCCGAACCGAAGCCGAGCTCGTCCAAGCTGAGGAAGCCCTCCGGCGTCTCTGCTCCTAAATCGGCGGCGACGATAAGATCGGCCACGACAAGCGAGCCGATCTCGGCTTGTCCTACAAAGCCGCCTCCAATGCCTGCGCTAATGACTAAGCGGTATTCTGAGGCTGACGGAGCAAGGGCTGCTGCGGTTCGAGCCGCAGCAGCAGCTGTGCCCACTCCCGCAGCAATGACATCAATGCCCGGAATGCCTTGTAAGCCGCGAAGTACGGCATCGCGTTCAGCATCTACAGCCGTCACGATCAGCACTCGCTTGCACTTGGCCGTTCCGGCCGCGTTTTCTTTACCGTCATGTATAGTTGAATGTAGGGTCATGAGAACGAAAAGCTCCTTTATTAAAGCTGCTGACTCGTTGACTAGTCTATCTTTATCGTATCATCCGTCTGATAAAAGATGCAAATGGGCTGCTAGCCGATTGTGATTTTTCCTTCGGGGAAACGATATAGCTCTTTTTTTGAACGTGTATTGAGAGCAAAAGCAAGCGTGACCGGTCCAAGGCGGCCCACAAACATGAGCAATATAATAATGATTTTGCCGATTTCGCTTAAATGACTCGTTAATCCAGCAGACATGCCTACCGTACAGTAAGCAGAGGTCGCCTCAAACAAAATAGCGAGAAATGATCCGGTCTCCGTTATGGACAGAAGCATCGTCGCTCCGCAAATAATCGAGAACGCAATCATGGTGAACATGATGGCTTGATGAATTTGCTGTTTGGCAATACGGTAACGGAACAGCACGACATCATCTTTCCCGCGAATCATCGCAATGATTGATCCGATCAGAATAGCAAAGGTTGTTACCCGTATACCGCCGCCCGTTGAGCCTGGCCCCGCGCCAATGAACATGAGCAGGATGAGGAAAAACTGTGTAACCTCCCGCAGCATGCTGGGATCTATCGTACTCAGGCCTGCAGAACGCGCGGTTACGGATTGAAATGAAGCACCAAGAAATTTGCCGACTGCCGATAATGGCTGCAGCGTTTGAGGATTGGAGAATTCAAGCGCAAAAATAACAACGGCTCCAATGACCGTAAGAACTCCGGTTACCGATAGAACGACCTTGCTGTGCAGACTGAACTTTCGGTTTTTTGGATAGGTTACGAGCTCCGAAATCACGATAAACCCAATCCCTCCGAAAAAAATAAGCAGCATGGATACGATATTAACAAAAGGATCCTCCACGTAATGAATGAGGCTGCTTGCCCGCTCGGGAAATTGGGAGAATAGATCGAAGCCGGCGTTATTAAAGAAAGAGATGCTGTGGAATATGCCAAAATAAATCGACTGTCCGACAGGCATTTCCAGCATAAAATAGCTGCTGAGCATTATCGCGCCGGATAACTCGATGACGAGGGCGTAGAGCAATACTTTACGAATCATGCGCACGATGCCTTCAGTGGAGCCATAGTTCATCGATTCCTGAAGCACAAGCCGCTCTCGAAATGAAATCCGTTTGCGAAACAGCAGCGCAAATAAGGTCGCCATGGTCATAAAGCCCAGTCCGCCGACTTGGACTAGTATGATTATGACGACCTGACCGAAGGTGGAGAAGTGCGTACCGGTGTTCAGTACGGTAAGCCCTGTAACGCAGGTGGCGCTAGCCGACATAAATAAAGCATCCAAATAAGAAATAGAAATATCATTTGTGTAGGAGATCGGTCGTGACAGGAGCTGGGCGCCAATCAGAATGATCAAAATAAAGCCGAACGTCATGACTTGCGGCGGGCTTGGTCGAAAACGCAATTTGTTGCGCAGGTCAGCTGCTTTAAGCATAATTCACCCCACCTATCTCTTTCATGCTAGTATGGTTATTTTACTTGGTTTGCATGTACACCGTCCTGGTTTGAGAGATGTACAGCGTTCCGTCCGCTATGCTTCGAGCGGTAAAGGGCGATATCCGCCTCGCTTAGAAGCGCCTCCAGCGGAATATCCGCGGTACGCGCTTGCGTAATGCCAAAGCTGGCGGTGATCGTTATCGCTTTAGCTGAGCTATAGAGCGGATTACCCGCAATTTCTGCACGCAGCTGCTCAGCGGTTTGTCCGGCTTGTTCAAGTGACATATTCGGCAAGCTGATGGCAAATTCCTCGCCGCCATACCGGCCGAATAGAGCATTAGAGGGGAGTATTTGCTGACAGATCATGACGATGTGCTTGAGCGCGAAGTCTCCAACGCTGTGGCCATAACGGTCATTGATTTGTTTGAAATGATCGATATCAAGCAAGATAAAAGAGAACGGCGTCTTTGTAAGGTGGGCGGCAGTCAGCAGCTCCCTGCTTTTTTCCATGAAAAAAGTACGGTTATAAATAAACGTGAGCCCGTCAATTTCCGCGAGACGGCGCAGCTTATTTTGGAGAAGCGTGTGTTCCGTTACATCAATCATAACAATGGTTCTGCCCGCAATCTGTCCATTTGATTTAAGAAGCTTTGAGGATCGTATCCGATAGTAGGATGTTTCACCACCGCGCACCCATTTCAGTTCCTGCTCACGATCCAAGGTATCGTCTATGCCGAACGAGAAAGCACCGGTATCCACACCGCGCTTCCAAACATGATCCAGCCGTTGGCCGATCGACTTGGGCGTAAGCGCCGGAATGATTTTGGTTGCGGCTCCGTTAAAATCCATGATTTGGTTTTCTAAATTAAGCACGAGCACTCCGTCACGCATGCTCTCGAATATATGCTCCCGAGCAATAGGAGCAACGGTAAGCAGCGATGTCGAGAAAATAGATGTAACATACAAGGTTGATGTGATACACATCAATATCGGTACGGGGTCCATGCCAAGCGGAGTGAGCCCGAGTACATAAGCAAGCGCTCCCAGCATGGGTAGAGTAATGCAAATGGCGAGCGTTACGATTTGCTTGCGGTAAATTGATTTGGTCTTCCGCCAATAACGCCACAATAAAAATAAGCTGGCAAACATCGACCCGGAGGTGTAGCTGCCGTGAATGTAATACCAGATGCCAGGCACTACATCAACCATAGGGATAGCGACGTTTGGGTGCAGATACAGATCCTTATAAAACAAATGATGAAATTCATTGGTAGTAACCATGAGCAGCGTGATAGCTGGAATGACGAAAAAGATCCATGACTTCTTGAATGTGTTGAATTTTTCAATGCCGACATAATGCATGACCAGCAGCAAACTGCAGGGGGAGATGAACGGCATGCCAAGGTACTCAATATTTAACCAAAAACGGATCTCGCGAAGCGAACCGCTGGCAAGCTCGAATGCAAAGGCGAAGGTGTATACGGCGGATAAAATGGTCGACCACATAAATACTTTCATGCCTGTGAACTTTTTCTTGTTGTTGTAAGCATATATGGCAAGCAGCACGCTAAGAACGCCGGAAATAATGACAAAAGTAATATACTGGGAAATAGGGGTATCCATAGTCATCAACATAAGCGGCTCCAATGTAGCGGAATAATAGAAAGTTATAGCTTCAGCCTGGCGTTAGCAAGCGAACAGGCTACGGACACATTTTACCATATGAGCTCGTTCTTCATCAAAATAATATAAATTTCGCGATTTCAGTCTGCTAGATTAGAATAGACTGTCGAAATTTGTGAAAGTAAAACTAAGGTTTGGATAATAAGGAGCTTGAAACGAGGAAGGGGAGCAGAGAGGATCAGCAAAGAATATATTCCTCTTGATTTAAATGAAGAAAGTTGACGCCAAGCTAAACTTGGCGTCAGCTTCTTGCCTTTTGTAGTTATTTCGCTTGAATAGGCAGTGTAATCTCAACGCAGGTACCCTTGCCAATCTCGCTTCGGAAAACAATAGATCCTTTATGGGCAGCGATGATTTGTTGGCTGACCATGAGGCCAAGGCCGTTGCCGCTTGCCTTTTTCGTAAAGAAGGGCTCGCCCAAGCGTATCAAATCATCCTCAGCAATTCCGCAGCCCTGATCAATGAACTGCAATATAATCGCATTTCTATTATTGCTTTCAAGCTTGATGGAAAGCACGCCGCCTTCTGGCATGGCTTCAATTCCGTTTTTCATAATATTGACGAAAACCTGCTTAAGCTGGTTCGCCTCGCCTATAACCTCGGGCAGCTCGGCGCCGGCGAGCAAAGCATGCTGAACATTGCTCATCTTTGCTTCTGAATCGAGCAGCATCATAATATCGCCGACAAGGGTAATTAAGTTTACCGGCTGATAATGAGTGGCCTGCGGCTTAGCGAATACGAGAAACTCGCTCACGATCATATTAATCTGATCAAGCTCGCCTAGCATGACCTCGAGATGAGAAGGCGTTAAAGAGCCAGTCTGCTGCTGCAGCTGCACAAAGCCCCTCAGGGTCGTCAGCGGGTTACGCACCTCATGAGCAACGCCTGCCGCAATTTGTCCGACCACCGACAGCTTCTCGGAGCGTCGTATGATTTCTTCAGTTTGCTTACGGGACGTAATATTCCGTGAAATGGTGGCGATCGCAATAATGTCGCCCAGCTCATCGCGTATTGGAGATACTGTAATGCTTAAATCAATGAGCTGACCGGATTTGGTATATCGGACGGTTTCAAAGTCGGTTACGGAGCCGCCTCGAAGCACGTTAGCCTCCAGCTCATGCTGCGAGCTGAGATAATCGCTTGGCACATTATCTAGCGGCCTGCCAAGCGCCTCCTCCTCACTCCAGCCGTACATTTTCTCGAATGCTTTGTTCACCTGAATGACCTGGCCCGCTAAATCTGCAACATGAATCGCATCCGATGTATGATTTACGAAAGATTCCAGGTACTGCTTCGTGTTTCGCAGCTCTTCAGCCGTATCCTGGAGCTGAGTGGTATAGCTGTACAAATTATTGCCCATTGTATCGATGCGTGAAGCAAGCAGGCCTAACTCATCATTACTGCGGATTGTAATGATTTTACTGAAATTTCCTGTGGCGATCGCATTTACTTTATTCAATATTTGATTCAGGCCGCGAATCATAAAGCCAGCAATAAAATAACTCGCAAACATCGTTACCAGAACGAGACATAGTGAGATAAGCGATTGCATAATCAGCTGGCGTTTAAGCGGCTTCAAAATAGATTGATGGTCGAAGCTGATACAGATGACATAGGTCTTGTCGATGGTAATCGGAATAAAGGTTTTCATGACTTGCTTGCCCATGATATTGCTTTTCGCCGTAACCGTCTTACCGCTGTCCAGCGCTTTTTGTATATTAACGGAATCATTCTCTTGGTCTTTGTAGGTGTATTGTCCAAAGGGAATGTCGCGTACGTCCAAATTGTATACAGGAATGCCTTTTTTCATTTTTATGATTGGACTTTTTCCGAAAAACTGCGGATCGAAGCCGGTAATTTCCAGAATATCCTGCTGATCGGCAATGATCTTATTGACGATGGAATTCGTCCCGATCGAATTGTCGAAATCGAGAAGCACTTGCGCATTCACGTAAGGATTAATCATATAGTTCGTCGTTCCGTCGTAATAGTCGCCCCATTTCCTTATTTTTTTAGGGTCTGAGGTGGAGAAATTAAACGGTCCCGACCAAAAGTTTTCCAGCTTTTGCCCTTGGGGAATGGTGACGTTATGATTTTCAAAAAGTTGCAAAAATGCCCTATGCCAATAGTCCCACGTTTTGGAGCTCATATTAATCTCATTGGGGTCGGATGATTTTAAAACGATAACATCGTCATCAAAGCGTTTCCAAAGTGTAATATGATCGACGCCAAGCTTGCGGCTTAGCTCGACGAGCTGTTCGTTTTTAACTTTATCAATATCGGGATCAAGCTGCTCCTTGGCTGCAATAGCAACGTTTCTCAGCTTCTCGCCGATGGAATCCTCCATGGATTGCCGGGCGCTTTCCGATGCTGCAATCGTGAGGCTAATTTGCTTGGCAATATTGTTTACCTGCTGCTCGAGACTGGTCTGCACCTCAGCTTTGGAGGAAAAATAATAGATAGATAAGCTCAGTGCCAAAATGACGGCAACAATGATTGAAATTGAAAATGATAGTTTTGTTTTAATGGACAATTGGATATCCCCCCGGGGTTCTAAGGTGCACATACTACAATTAGACACGGGATGACAAAAATCCTGTTTATCTGCATAGAAAAAAGGAGAAACCTGTCCGGTTCTCCTTTAATTGACTTTTGTATTAGATTATTCGCGCGTGAACTGTTCCTCGAGGAGATATTCTTCTGCTTCTTCATACGTTTCAAAGGCAGATTCGAGGTTAAGATCGGCATATAAATACCATAGATCTTCTTCGAAAAGCAGCGTTAACACGGCGTTGTCCGGTCCGATCCAGCGCTGTTCCAGGGCTGGTTTTTTCTTTTTCTTCTTTTTCGATTCCGGTTTCTCCGGAGGTGCTATAGCGAGGGAGCTAATCGATTTTTCGATAATCGAGCGAAGCTCTTCCTCCGTAAAGTCCCTAATATTGACGAGGCCTTTGTCATCGGTTGCTACACCAGGCACCAGGCCGGCGAATACATAGCCGTTTCCGTTCGGATGCAGATGGTGCACGACCGACTTTTTCTCATGGGCACTTTCTTCATAGTGGAAGTTGGTGCGGCCTAGAGAGACGTCCTTCCGTACCAATTCGGGAAAGGCTTCGATAACAGCGAGCTTTTGTTCAAAAGACAGCATATGTTTCCTCCTAAAGTTTGCGAAGCAAACCACTTCGTAAGCATGGGCTTAGTTTGCGAAGCAGCTGTTGCGATGCTTGTGATTATACCACATTGCAGGAGGAAGCTGTTAGGCGTCCTTCTTCTTCATTAGAAGAAGCATGGCGCCGGCAAGAATGAATGCGATGGCGATAATCGGCTGGCTGAGCACGAATTTGTTGTAGAAGGAGCCGATTGAGAAAACTGCGAAGAAGAGGAGCGACAGCACGCTCAAAATGTTGATGGGGATAAGCAGCCATTTGTTGCGGTTTCCGAACCAATAAAATTCGAACAAGCCGACGGTAACGGCAAGAATAAAGCCTGGCCACATGTATTCCCAATTATTGAAGAGCATGGCGATTTGGCAAATGACGCCTGCGGTAAACAAAATGCCGCCAGGGATAAGCAGCCCGGTTCCTTTTCTGCCGATCATCGAGAAGTATAGCCAGTGGAAAAAAAGTCCGAGCGGAATAACGAATAACGATGGCCAGAAGTAGGCAAATATTTTGCCAGGGCCGAAGGTTTCGCCTTGGTTTAGAAATAAGCAAGCACCGAGCAGCAGGAGGACAAGCCCGCCAATTGTTCTTAAATTCATTGTTCAAAAGCACCCCTATCCACGTTTTATTAGCTGCATTCAGCATAGCATATAATGAAAATGACTGTCCTCCTGCTGTAGGTAAAATTGCAAACTGGACTAAAGTCCAGTTTCATCTACTCCGGATGGTTCGGGGTAGCCGTACCGACCTCGAACGGCGATGCAACGCCCTCGTACATGAGATGCATCGTCATGCCGGCGGCCGCATGCGTAAGGTTATGGCAGTGGTCCATCCAGATGCCGGGGTTATCCGCGCGGAAAGCGACCTCGTAAGATTCGCCCGGAGCGACATCGAGCGTATCGGACCACCAGAGGCTCCCGCTTACAGTCTCATTGTTGCGTGACAGCACCAGCATATGATGGCCGTGCAAATGCATCGGGTGCTCGACGGAGCTGCGGTTAATAATGGTTGTTTTCACAAGTTCGCCCTCCTTCACGACAAACATGGGCGTATTCGGAAAGACTTCGCCGTTAATCGTATCGTAGGCGGCAAAGCCTCCGTTATAAAAGGCAAAGCGATTGTCTAATATCATCATAAACTCGCGATCAAACTTGCTGTTTCTATTAAAAGGAGCGTCTGCTGCCGCAGTCCCGTAATGGGTGGGATCAAAGGTTGTTACAGCGGGACGCTCCGGAATGTCTCCGCTACCATCATTGCTCATTAGTATACCCAGGGAATTGCCATTCCCTACCCGTAGGAAGACAGGATGGTCAGGCATGATAAAGGTGACATCATACCGGCCGCCGGTGAGCAAGTCGAGGCTTTGGTTTTGCAGCTCTGTCGGACCAGTCAGGTCGGTGCCGTCTATCGCGGTTACTTTGAAAGGAACCCCCGTTAAAATATAGTTTTGCCGGACCCAATCATCTGTATTGATAAGGCGAAGCTTAATCGTCGTGCCGGGTGCGATTGTTTTTCGCTGCACAGCCTGTTCAGATCCGATCGACATGCCTGCGCCGCGCCAGTTGTGCGTGATAACTGTAATGTCTTCAACATCCACGGAGACCGCTTCCTGCGGTTCCACGATAAGTGCGCCGAACAGACCTTTCTCAACTGCCGTTTTGGAGTTCTGATGAGAATGATACCAGAAGGTCCCCGTCTGCTCCGCGATAAAACGATACGTAAAGGTTTCCCCGGGCATTACTGCATTTTGAGTAGCGCCGGCGACACCGTCTTCGGCATTTGGCACATCCAGGCCGTGCCAGTGCAGCGTTGCGCCGTCCTCGATATCTTTGTTTATGAGTGTAACTTCGACGAGCTCTCCTTCCCTCATACGGAGCTCAGGGCCAGGGATTTGACCGTTATAGGTCCATGCTTCTACCTGCTTGCCGGAGCGGAGAGTAATGGTCGTCTGCTCGGCAGTGAGCGTGAACTTGCGATCGGGTATGCCCGTGCGCGGTCCAGTCAGCTCAGTGACCGGAATGGAAGGGGCTGCTCCAACCTCTTTGCTGGCTTGATTCATGGCCGTATGAGGCGGGTGATCTTCAAGCGTATGTCCCTGTGAAGCGTGGCCTGCTATTCCGTAATCTGCTTTTCCTGACATCATGCTTAGTGTCTTAGGCAGCCGGCTGCTCTCCATGGCCGTAAGGAACGGAATGCTGCTGACGGCTAAAATGGCAAGGAGCATGCCGGTATGCGTCAGCCGGCGCCGCCATGGGCGGTAGACAAGCGCTGCCTCCGCTGCAAGCTGGTTGCGGCGGGATTGCAGCATCCACAGCAAGCAGGCAACGAACAATAATAGGGTAGCCGGCATGGTAATTGCTGTCCAATGGAAGGGGATGGGCGGCACGAAAGCAAAATAAAACAGCGCAACAGAGCACAATGCCGCTAGTTGAAAGGGAACGATAAATATCGGATCGGAAGCTTGGCGGCGGCGTGCGACATCAGGAGCATTTTCCGAGCGTCCCCCCGTCCGCTGCAAGAGCTTACGGAGTCTGGGGAAGGAGTAGAACCAAATGAGGAGGACAGGCAGCAAGGCAAGCGGTGTGCGAACAAGCAGCCGGTCCATCCAAAATAAAGGATGCGAAGTAGCTGCAAGAATGATATCAGCAGCAGCCATTACAGCAGCGAGCAGGCTGAGGCTGACGGACCAAAAAATAAGCTTGCGGGTTTTGCGGTAAAGCTGCTTCTCCGATGGGTTATAAATAAGCTTTGACGCTTTCCCGGCGGCGATAAAGGAAAAAATAACAAATAGCATTAAAGCGCCGAGCTCCGAATTAATGAGTAGTGAATACATCGAAATAGCCTCCTGAAGAATTGTTTTTCTGCGTTTGTGGGCTCTATAGAAGAAACCGTTTACTAGTCGTATTTCATCTTATTTAGTTCGCGAGAATTGAAAAACCGCCGTAGGTCTGAACGAAGTCCTAGACCTGTGGCGGGGGGATATTCGTCGAATGATCGCGAATGGAATCGAACGCTACAAAAAGCGGAAATACTTCTTATAAAGCGACATTTTACACCCCTTGTTTAGTTCTATGAAAGCGCTATTATTAAGGTAATAAGAAGTAGGAGGTGAATAATATGAGCCAAGAGGAAGAAGTAGTTCAAGAAGGCGCGGAAGAGACCGCAGAACTCATTTCAGAAGAGGCTCCAGCGGAAGAAGCAGTAGAAGCTGTTGAGGCTGAACTGGAAGAAGAAGCGGAAGAAGCTGCTGCTGCAGTAGAGGAAGATGCTGCAGAGGAAGCGGAAGAAGAGGCGGCTGAGGAAGAAGCTGCTGAAGAAGAGTCTGAAGAGCAATAATGATATCTATCATTTTAAATTATAAAGAGGAAGACTGTTCGGAGGCCGTTTTGACGGCTTTAGAATAGTCTTTTTTTATATATAAGACATTCTGTTTTTACTTATCAATATGCTTATATATCTCATCGAAACGAGCTTTTGCCGTCGAAAAAAGACGACTGCGGCCGTTTACGCTTGTAGATCTGAATTCTAGTTTTACAAGTATGCGTTTACATCGAAACTACCAACATTTTATTCGTGTAAAAGCACATTTCTAACGTGCAATAGCCCTCTCGATATGCTACGATACCTTGTGCTTTACTTTTCCTATTAGAAGAAGGTGACAACATGACAACGGCAGAAGCCGGTAAAGGACAAGGGCAGCAGGAGCAGAAGGGCATTAATTTGTTTTTCCTAACATGGCCTATATTTTTAGAAATCTTTTTGTTTATGCTCATGGGAATCGCGGATACGCTCATGCTTAGCGCAATTTCGGATAATGCCGTATCCGGCGTCGGGGCATCCAATCAATATTTGCATATCGCCATTTTGCTGCTGGAGGTCATCGGTAACGGGGCGTCGATCGTCGTTGCGCAATATATCGGGTCTCGAAAGTTTATAGAAGCCGCAAAAATATCAGCTCTTGCCGTAACGCTCAATCTAGCAGTCGGGCTGCTTATAAGCTTAACGTTCGTGCTGTTTGGCGGTCAATTGCTGCAGACATTGAATTTGCAGGGCGAGATCCTCGTCCATGCCAAAAGCTATCTATCGATCGTAGGCGGGATGATTTTCCTGCAAGCGATTATTAACTCCATCTCGGCGATTATTCGCGTGCATGGCTTTACGAAGGAAGCGATGCTTGTATCGCTTGGCATGAATGTCGTTCATATTATCTTTAACTATTTGCTCATATTCGGTAAGTTCGGCTTTCCGGAGATGGGCGTACAGGGTGCGGCGCTGTCATCCGTCATCAGCCGCGCGTTAGCGCTGGTCGTTTTCTTCTGGATGCTGTATCGAATTATGTCGGTGAGGGTAGAGCTGCACTACTATTTTACCTTGTCGAAGGAGTATATCGCTAAAATTTTGAAAATCGGCATACCGTCTGCTTTGGAGCAGGTGATGTACCAAGCCTGTCAGATCGTATTCTTATATTATGCGACTTATCTTGGCGCAGCCTCGCTTGCAGCCAAAAATTACGCGAATAACATTTCGATGTTTACTTATTTGTTTGCCTTTGCGATCGGCATGGGTACATCGATTATCGTCGGCCGGCTTGTCGGGGCAGGCGAGCAAACGACAGCCTATCACCGGGTTTGGAAAAGCGTACGCTGGGCAAGCGGTGTAACTTTATTCGCTGTGCTGCTCGTCATCGCGTTCCGCGAGCCGTTGATGCGAATGTTTACGGATGACGAGGAGATTATCCGGTTAGGGATAAACGTTCTGCTGCTGAGCATTGTGCTGGAGACAGGACGTACAATCAACATTGTGCTCGTCAACTCCTTGCGTGCAACGGGGGATGCCAAATATCCGCTCTGGATTGGCATGTTCTCGATGGTAGCGATGAGCCTTCCGCTCGGTTACTTTTTCATCTTTGTATTGGATTTAGGTTTGGCTGGCATTTGGCTGGCGATTGCCGCGGATGAATGGCTGCGCGCGTTTATTATGTTTTTCCGCTGGCGCAGCAGAGCGTGGGAGAAGCATGCGCTGGTCAAGCGCGAGCATAAGGATAAGCCGGCGGTTCTGCAAGGATAGACGGCTATAAGCAAAAGGGACATCAGGAAGCTGTTTTACTTCCAGGGTGTCCCTTTTTTTATTATACATCTACGCGAAATATTGCTGCAGAGTACGGCATAAGCCGCTTACGCTTGAGCAAATATGGCCTTATGGATTTACGGGGAAAACGCAAAAATATATTTGACAATTTTGTGTCTAAGCAATAATATATGATTATACATAACAAAAGTTAGTACATTGTAAAAAGTAAGTAAATTATAAAACACGTATTCATAGGAGGAGATTTAACATGGTAAAATCACAATGGATCGTTGATGCAACGCACAGCAGCATTGATTTCTCAGTAAAGCATATGATGATCGCAAAGGTAAAAGGCTCTTTTCACGCTTTCGAAGCGAATATTATTGCTGACGCCGATGATCTGACTTCTGCAGACATTCAGCTGACAATCGACCTTAATAGCGTAGACACACGCAATAAAGACCGTGACGCACATCTTCGTACACCGGATTTCTTTGACATAGAGAAACATCCGTCTCTCGTATTTACATCGACGACTATTACGAAAACAGATGACGGCGAGTATTCCGTTGTCGGCGACGTGAGCCTGCATGGCGTAACGCGCTCTGAGAAATTTGCCGTTAGCTTCGAGGGCGCGGGCAAAGATCCATGGGGCAATGAAAAAGTAGGCTTCAGCGCTACGGGCAGCTTTAAACGCAGCGATTACGGCTTAACTTATAATGCTGTATTGGAAACGGGCGGCGTCCTTATCGGCGATGAAGTGAAAGTCTCGATTGATATTGAAGCGACTCAACAAGGCTAATTTTAATTTAGCTATCATTAAATATAAGAAAGTATACCTTATACGATGCTTATATTTCACCGCGAAACGAGCTTTTGCCGCCAAGTACGGCGTAAGCCGTTTACGCTTGTAAACGGCTTATCCGGGCGATTGCTGGGATAAGCTGTTTTTTTGCTTTATTTGTCCCCTTTATACTGCTGCAATTAACGAAGAGAGCAGCGACAGCCGTTTACGCTTGCTGGAAGGCGCTTTCAGCGTTAGGATAAGGAAAGGACGAGCGAGTTAGGGGAGACATGCAAAATGGAGACTAATGCTTCAAAACATATACGAAACATCGGAATATTCGCACATGTTGACGCGGGGAAAACGACCACGACGGAGCAGATTTTATTCCACAGCGGCCGAATTCGGTCGCTTGGCAGCGTTGATGCGGGCACGTCCCAGACGGACTTTCTGGAAGTTGAACGCTCCAGGGGAATCTCAGTACGCGCTGCGGCTACCCGCTTTTCTTGGCAGGGCGTGACGATTAACCTTGTTGATACACCCGGCCATGTCGATTTTTTATCCGAGGTGGAGCGATCACTGCGCGTCATGGATGGGGCCGTCCTTATCCTTTCGGCGGTTGAAGGCGTACAGGCTCAAACGGAGGTCATTTGGCATGCCCTGCGGGAACGCAACATCCCAACGCTTATTTATGTAAACAAGATGGACCGCATTGGAGCTGACCCGCAGGGGACGTTAAAGCAAATCAGGCGTTTGCTGTCCCCTCAGGCAGCACCTGTTCAAGCGCCTCTCGGTATAGAGGACAGCTTTAGCGGCGCGCTGAGCGTGCTCGACTTAGCAGCTGACGATACGGGTGATGCGCAAGGCTATTTGCAGCTGCTGGAAGAAACGGTGGCTGAGCGGGAGGAGTCGCTGCTTCTCCATTATTTGGACAGCGGAACGCTTCCTAGGGAGGAGCTTATTCAAAAGCTGCCCTCACTGACGCAGAAGGGGGAGCTGTATCCTGTTCTTTTTGGCGCATCAAACAGAGGAATAGGGATTGAACCGCTGATGCAGGCGATGGTATCGCTCCTCCCCCCGCCGTTAACGGTCTCGAACGGCCCAGTGTCGGGCGTTGTATTCCGAATTGAACGTGATGCGGCAATGGGGCGGATCGCCTATGTGCGTTTATATAGCGGCGTTTTGCGCAATCGTGATTCCGTTCGCAATGAGACGCAGCAGCTTGAGGAGAAAATTACGCAGATCCGCAAAATCGACGGGCAGAAGGCTGAGGATGTCGGACTGCTGGAAGCAGGCGATATTGCTGCCGTTTGCGGCTGGAACCAGGCGCGTATTGGCGATATTATCGGCTGCGCGGATTATGTTCCCGGTGAGACGCGGCTGGCTGTGCCGCTGCTAACCGTTCAAGTGAAGTGGAGCAATGAGGCGGAATACCCGGCAGTCGTCGCAGCGCTGCAGGAGCTGGCGGATGAAGACCCGCTGCTGGATTTGCAGTGGCTGCAAGAGCAGCGCGAGCTGCATCTCAAGGTGATGGGTCCGATTCAGATCGAAGTTCTGACCCATCTGCTGAACAATCGGTATGGCTTGAAGGTTGAATTCGGTCAGCCCTCCGTCATTTACAAAGAAACGCCTGCCCAAATAGGCGAGGGTTTTATTGCTTATACGATGCCCAAGCCATGCTGGGCCATTCTGCGGTTCCGCATCGAGCCTGGCGAACGCGGAAGCGGGCTAACCTACAGCGCGACGGTCCGTTCGGAGCGTCTGCTCGAACGCTATCAGCATGAAGTAGCCCGCAGTGTGCCTGAAGCGCTGCAGCAAGGGCTTTTTGGCTGGGAAGTAACAGACTTAAAGGTGACTCTCATTGAAGGCGAGCATCATGTATGGCATACACATCCACTCGATTTTGCTCTGGCGACGCCGATGGGCATTATGGATGGCTTATCGCATACTGGCGTGAAGCTGCTGGAGCCGATGCTCTCGTTCCGTCTTTCAATTCCGGAGGAGACGGGCGGCAAGCTTATGAATGAATTGATTCTCATGCGAGGCGAGTTTGATACGCCGGTCGTCAGGCAGGAGAGAATGGAGATCGAAGGAACGCTGCCGGTAGCAACGTCACTTGATTTTCCCGCAAGATTCGGTTCGCTTACGAAGGGGAGAGGCGCCTTAGCGACCTTCTTCGCGGGCTATCGCGAATGTCCGCCAGATGTGAAGGCAGAGAGGGTACGACGAGGCGTAAACCCGCTGGACCAATCCAAATATATTTTAGCCTTTCGAAATGCGCTTGCCAGCAATTAGCCGCCGGCATGCGAATAACCGCTGCAAGCACAGGGGTGATCATGTTAAATCAACCACCATAATGTTTGGTGTTTACTTACTTAAACCAGTCCAAAAATGAAAAGAGAAACCCAACGTTTGAAATAACGTTGGGTTTCTCGACATTCTGAATGCCTAAATTAGAGGCATTTTTTGCTTGGTACTAACATATTTTCGATGCGGAAAGTTCCCAGATATCGAACTGAGTAGTCGACGCATGAGCCGTCTTCCCATACAGCCGCACTCCCGTGCTTTGCTCCAGCGTCGGATAAACCCTGGCTGACAAGCATGTCGTTTCATTGCAGAATACCTCAACCGTAGAATGATCGACGAAGACATGGAGCTTCAGCTGCCCCTCTTCTGCCTCGTAATTGCCGGTGATTGGCATACTGTGAGGAAGTGGCGACAAACTTGAATGGCTCCGGTCGATCGTTATTTGTTGAGCGATAGGATCAACAACAATGCGCGTCTCTTCCTGGCCGTCTTCGGAGCGCAGTACGCCAATGCCGAAAGAAGATTCTGCGCCAGTGAGGTCGAACTCTGCAATCAGCTCCAATGCCCTTCCTTCGATGCCTGTCCTCAGGCCATCGCCTTCTGCAGAGAGGTCAGCCTGTCCGGAATGCCGTCCGCGCAGCTTCTTAAATTCAGGGATGGGCCTCATTGCGAGCTTTCCTGAAGCTGTTAATTCAAGCTTCCGCGGCAGTGCCTGTACGCCCGACCAACCTGCAGCGCCTTCGAAATCTCCCCTCGCAACATCAGGCATCCACCCAAACAAGATACATCTTCCTTTATCATCTATAAGCAAATTAGGCGCATAGTAACCTTCCAAGCCTGCATGGTCGATCGTCCCCTTCGTTTCGGGAACAAACTGATAAGAATCCGTGAGTGTTCCTGTTAAGTATTTCACAACTCCGCCCGGAGAATAGATGAGAATGTACCTGTCATCCTGATGATAAACCAGAGGACATTCACACAGAGCGACCTCAGAATCTATATAAAGAAAATTTAGGAATGACCAATTAATTAGGTCGGCCGATTTGTAAATCGTGACGCAGCCTTTGCCTTCGTACGCCCCTCCGGTAACCATGAACCAGTCCGCGCCTTCCCGCCATACGAAAGGATCGCGCCATTCCCTAATAGCTGCACCACCGTGAATCCCGGACGTGATGACGGGATTTCCCGGATGCTTCTTCCAGCTCAGCAAACCATCAGTACTCGTTGCCATCCACTGTTCGGCGCCCGTGGCCGGATTTCTCTCGCCCTCGCCGATACTCGTATAGAAAATCTTGGCTTCAATCCCGTCATATAAGGCGCAGCCGGAGAAGCAATGTGTTTCGCCAAGTTCCGTAGAAGGGTAAAGCGCAATCGGAAGATGCTCCCAATTCACCAGATCCACGCTTCGAGCATGCCCCCAATGAATGGTTCCCCACTTGTCACCGTAAGGATTGTATTGATAGAACAAATGATAATGGCCCTCGTAAAAAATCGTCCCGTTCGGATCGTTCATCCAATTTCGTTCTGGCATAAAATGATATGACGGCCTATAAAGATACTTTTTCATTCTAAATTCACCTTTCCTCGGCTAAATAGCCCATAGCCACAATTAGCGTATCGAGTTTTTATCAATATTTACCTGGGAAATATATTGTGTATTATGAATGGAGTAGATGACAATATTTAGGTTTGCAAGTGGATTGTATAACTTTAAATCGAAAAATGTCAACGCTTTCATTCGCTTTTTGTGTTTGTTTCAAAAAAATATCCAGATCGTCTTGTGTCAACAAAACGTCTGGACCAATAATTTTATCCGAAATCAGCTTCGTTATGGATTCGCCTCTATCGTATCGGCACCGGATTAACGGCAATGATACCGTAAACCTGAGGCTCCTCCGCGGATGCGCCGAACCAAAGCTCACCTGATCCGACCATTACGCCTTGGTCTCGAACAAATAGATCATCGACCTTTTGGGCCGCCAATGCATCCTTTACGGATGGGGTTATGATCTGATCGTATTTTTCTATAAACTCTTCCTTGGATTTAATCGCAATTGGCGTTTCTCCGTTTACTCGCAGCGGCAGCAGGATAAGCTCTGCTACGGCAGCCTTCTCATCCGCGGCTACAGCCGCTTTTGCAATCTCGAACATTTTGATAAAAGCTGCAGGATCGTCAATGCCCGCGGCTGCGAAGGGATTTCCCTCCTCATTCATAGCATTTGCCGCTTCAGCTTCATTCGTAGGCGCGATTGTTGCGATGTCTTCATTAGTGTCGTCAGACGCCAGTTCACTCGTACCTGTTTGTCCGCAGCCAGCCAGTAATATCATGACTATGCCAAAAGCGGCAAAAGCCGTGAAACCCTTTTTCCTGCGTTTAGCATGCGGTAGTGTCGTCACTGTATTCGGCATAATGACCTCCTTCAAGATAGGCAGACTTATTCAGTCTGTCATTTCTCTTTTCACCGTATTGTAAACCAGACCTCGTATTTTCAACCATAAATCGTAAAAATTCCGCCTCAGCATCCTCGCGTGCTTTCTCTTAGGGATACTAGGTAATACTAAGTGTGACTATAATTCGAAAAGCATGAGAGTACGCTTGATAAGTGTTGGAATGCATCGAAGAAATGCAATACCGGTCGAATGCCGTCGGAATATCGTGGCGGACAAGATTCGCCATAAAATGCTGGACATTTGAAACAGATAAAAGGGCTGTGCCCTCGCTGTAAGCACGCAATTGCGCTTAAAGTGAGGGTACAGCCCTTGTTGTTGTTGTCTTGTAAGTACGCATTGGCTCTTAAGGGAATAACTGCTTAGTTAGCGGTTTTGAACACATATAGGTCTTTACAGTGAATGAAGCTGCCAAGTTAGTGGTCAGTCAGCACAAATATGCGTATGCAGCCTTAATTCGTCGACTTTAGTTACCTCTTACCCGTGCTGCTAGCTCGAGGAAGGATAGGGCTGCGCGATGGATACGGTCGTTTATCCCTTGGCCGCTTCCTTCGTAGCCGGCTAATCCGTCAGCGAGCTCGTTTCGCTGCGCGCCGCCGATGGAAACCCAATCCGGTGAGTTGATTCCGTGGAGATTCCGCACGATGGATTGCAGCTGCAGCAGCGAGCTTGTGCCGACGGCGCCTCCGGCGGAGCTCATGGACAGCACGGCTTTTCCGCGGAAGTGATCCTGTCCCAGGTAGTCCAGCGCATTTTTGAGTACGCCCGAAATGCTGCCGTGGTACTCGGGCGTTGCCAGCACTACTCCATCGGCCTGCAGCATGGCTTGCTGAAGCGACTGAACGGTTGCATGGTCGTAGCCAATTCCTTCAGGCGAATAAAAAGGCAGCGGCGTTTCAAATAAATCAAACAGCTGGACATGATGGCCTTTTTGCGAAATCAGCTGTCCCACATTTACCGCGAGACGGGTGCTGGTTGCGGATTTTCGGTTGCTTCCTGTTATGATTACGATTTTCATTAAAATCTTCCTTTCGTCATTCCCTTTGATTGACTCTATCGTATCACTTCGAATATGAAATAACGTCCATATTAGGACGGATTTTCAACCTGAAAGAGCATTCAACCATTGGTTGAATGCTCTACGACTATAGTCTTATAAGTTAAATAAGTCCCTGCTTCACCGCAAAAATAGCAGCCTGTGTGCGGTCGGTCAAGCCGAGCTTGCTCAAAACATGGCTGACATGGGTTTTTACTGTTTTTTCTGAGATAAAGAGCTCCTCCGCAATCGTACGGTTGCTTTTGCCAGATGCAATCAATCTTAATACCTCATGCTCTCTGGCTGTCAGCTCAGCCAAGGCATTATCCGCAGTGGGGGATGTTTCTTGCCCCGCCTCGGCATATTGGTTCATCAGCTGACCTGCTACGTCTGGGTGGAGCTCCACCTTGCCGTTATGAACGTTATGGATGGCGCGAACAAGCTCCTCGGGTTCGATATCCTTGAGCAGGTAGCCCTTGGCACCAGCGCGAATGGCTGGAAGCGCATGGTCCTGATCGGAAAAGGAGGTAAGGATGATGACCTTTACATGGGGCTGCAGCAGCTTGATTTGCTTCGTCGCTTCAATACCGCTCATACCTGGCATATTAATGTCCATTAATACGACATCCGGCTGCAAGACTCCAACTTGGTCCAATGCTTCTTGCCCGGTAGCCGCTTCGCCGATAAGCTGAATATCCGATTGGGTGGATAAAAAAACCTGAAGGCCTCTGCGCACCATGACGTGATCATCAGCCAAAAGCAGTTTAATCGTCATTTCTCCGTCCGCCTCTCCGTTGCATCTATTTATAGCGGGAGCACGACCTCAATCGTTGTGCCTCTTCCTGCCTTGCTGCTCAGATGAAAACGTCCGCCAAGCAATTCAGCCCGCTCTCGCATCGTTGATAATCCGAATGATTCCTTACTGGCGCCCGCGCCGCTTTTCTTAATGCCGCGGCCAAAATCCGTAATGTTCAGCCTAATTTCATAGGGGTCCGCCGCCAGCGTTACGTTAACCTTTGCCGTGCCTGCATGCTTGGAAACGTTATTCAGCGCCTCTTGGCCAATTCGCCAAAGCGCTTCCTCGGCAGCATGGGGCAGCGATGCGGCAACGGTCGTCTGTCCGTTTACTTGAAGGCCAAGCCTAATGCCGTACTCCGCCAATGCGGTTACGATTCCCTTCTCCACAGCTGCGGGTCGAAGCTGTACAATAAGCGCGCGCATTTCCTTTAAAGCGTCCCGCGACAAGTTTTGCATGTCCTTCACAGCAGCCGTGGCCGTCTCGAGGTTATTCCTGTTTAGCAGGCTCTCCACGCCCTTGGCCGTCATGCTTATAGAAAACAGCATTTGGGATACGGAATCATGCAAGTCGCGCGCCAAGCGGTTCCGCTCTTCCAGCCGCGCCAAATCGAGCCGGACGACCTCCAGCCTGGCGTTTTCAAGCGCGATAGCCAAATGCTCAGCTACGGCTTCGAGTACCGCACCGTCGACTTGATTGAGTCCGCAGCTTTCGTTATGGCCAATGACCAGCACGCCGCATGCGGCAGTGTCGCCGAACGCGACGGGGGCCGCCATAAAGGATTGAAGCGGCGAGAATAAATCCCGCTGCTCTAGGTTTTCCGTAAGGACGGATACGCTGGATGCCGTTATTTCTTGGTAGCCCTGCGCACGGCCAACCTGCCCGAGCCATTCGGCCTGAGCAAGCGATATATGCGTATTAGGCGTCAAGGATTCATGGCCAAAGCGCATGCTGCGCAAGACAAAATGGTCATCGCAGCGCTCAAGCAATGCCGCAAACGGCCAATTAAAATGAGCGCCTACCAGCTGCATGGCATATAAATTCAGCTGGCAGCCAGCATCTCCTTCGCTGAGAGCGATGGTTAAAGAACGGCTGAACCCGCCGAGCCTGGAAAAGAGCTCCGCTCGCCGCTGCTCGGCCTCATGCAGCCGGATCCGCTCGACGGCAACGCCTATTTGATAGGCTACCGCCTGCAGCAGGGCAAGCTCCTCGCTCGTGAAATGCGCCTTCCCCGGAGAGCCTACATTCAACAAGCCGAATTCCCGCTCGCCGATTCGCAGGGGAACCGTCGCATGGTGAGTCAAGCCGCAGGTATCGCCTGTTTGGGTCCTTTTGGCCGTTTCCAGCCTTTTGCAGCTTAAGATGTTAACCGCATTTTTTAGCCGGCCATCCTGATAGCGGTCCAGACACCAGCAGGAACCGCATTGCATGAGCTGCTTCTCTTTGTACAGCAAGGCAGGCGGTAAATTGCGATCCGCGACGCATACATATTCATGGTTTGAACGAATGAGAAAAATCCAGCCAGAGGCAAGCCCGGTCACCTCAAGCAGCTTCCCCAGCACCGTGTCCAGCATATCATTAAGATCATTCGACTGATTTAACGTTTCTGCTATCGTTTTGAGCGTGGTAAGCTCCTGCACATGAGGATCATTGGTCACGTTATCCACTTCTCCCATCCAGCCTTTATTGTACGTGTATTATTCGTGGGCAAGCAGAGCAAACCCTTCTCGTAAAGCATATGTATACGATAAGCCGGAAATATTATAATCCGCGCGTTTACTTGTTTTCCTTCCGAATCCTGTGCTATAGTACTATAAATTAATAATCGGATCACGCCTATGAAGAGAATCCAACTCGGAGGCGTTCTCGTCAAGGGGAGGGATGCGCCTTCCCCCTAAGTTTACCGGACCCGCCCGTTACCGCGGAACAAAGAGGATTGAACAGCAGAATCTGTTCAGTCAATTTGGGTGGCACCGCGAGTAAAAAACGCTCCTCGTCCCATAGGGATGAGGGCGTTTTTTGTATTTTCATAAAAAAGGAGCGCGGTGTCATGTTAGACATGAAATGGATTAGGCAAAATGGTGAGCAGGTTCAGACGGTGGCGGATCAGAAGGGAATTCGGCTCTCGGTTGCCGAGCTGCTGTCGCGGGATGAGAAGAAGCGATTGCTTCTTCAGGAGACGGAGGCTTTGCGGGAGACGCGCAATAAGCTTTCGCATCACATTGGTATGCTGATGCAGCAAGGAGCGGAGCAGGAGGCAGCGGAGGTAAAACAGAAGGTAAAGGATACGAATGAGAAGCTGAACGCCGTGGAAACAGAGCTTGCGAGCGTCGAGCATCATTTGGCAGAGCTGCTGGTGCTGGTTCCTAATATCGTCTCGCCTGATACGCCAATTGGACGCTCGGATGCGGATAATGTGGAGATGAGACGGCTTGGCGATGCGCCAAGCTTCGCTTTCGAGGCAAAGGACCATATGGCGCTCGGCGAGCTTCACGGTATGATCGATGTTCAGCGTGGCGTCAAGGCGGCGGGCAGCCGCAATTATTACCTCAAGGGAGCGGGCGTTCTGCTCCATCGCGCGGTTCAGCAGCTGGCTGTTGATTTGCTGCTGCAAAAGGGCTTCACGCTGCTTGATGTACCGTTAATGGTTCGTACGGATGCGATGAGCAACACCGGTTTTTTCCCGCTGGGCGAGGATCAGACCTACCGTATCGCGAACGACGATAAATGGCTGGTCGGCACCTCGGAGGTACCGATGATCACTTATTATGCCAATGAAATCGTAGAGACTGAGAAGCCAATCAAGCTTGCCGCGGCATCGACCTGCTTTCGCAGCGAGGTTGGCTCGGCAGGCAGGGATGTTCATGGCTTATACCGCGTTCACCAGTTTGCGAAGGTTGAGCAGGTTATCCTATGCGAGGCAGATCCCGAGCTGTCGGAGGCGATGCTGCAGGAAATAACGGCGAATGCCGAGGAATTGCTGCAGTGCCTGGAGCTGCCATACCGGGTTATGGCGGTTTGTACCGGTGACATGTCGCAAAAAACGTATAAGCAATATGATATCGAAACGTGGATGCCAAGCCGCGATGCGTACGGAGAGACCCATTCGTCGTCGAATTTGCATGATTTTCAAGCACGCCGCTCGAATATAAGGTACCGAGCCGGGGACGGGACATTGAAATTCTGCCATACGCTCAACAACACGGCAGTAGCCAGCCCGCGCATATTGATTCCGCTTCTCGAAAATCACCAAGAGGAGGATGGCTCGATCCATATACCGGCGGCTCTTCAGCCCTACATGAACGGTTGGAAACGGCTCGTTGTCAGCTAAGTGAATAAAAAATGCGGTAAGGAACCATGCAATAGCATGCCGTCCTTACCGTATTTTTTTTCGCGAATGGCTGTTACGCTCCGACTTTTGGCAGGGGCTTGCCGAGGGCGACGAGCCCGACGCCCTCGGCGCATACGCCGTATTTCTCCCACGGGCAGGTTGTGCATAGCCGGCTAATGTCTTCCGGCACCATGGTCTCAGCTACCCGGCTACATAGAGCTTGCCAGCTTTCCCTTGTGCCTGCAATGAGCCCAAGCTTCGATAATACCGCTTCATCCAAGCCGTAAACGGTGCCCTCGCAGTGGTAGGCTTTGTCCGGCGGGTAGGCTCGGCAAACATCGTCAGTACCGATTATAATTTCGATTTCCGTTTGAGGCTCCTGACGGAGCGTCTCATAGATAGCGGTCATATTAACGCAAAAATCATCAGAATACCCCATGCCTCGGTAACCAAGCAGACATAACAGATGATGCCCGCGTAATCGAATCGTCATCAACGTACCGCTCCTTATCTAAAAAACCTATATGTTAACCATGTTATCATAACTTATGGTTTACATATAGGTTTTATTCGCCGACAAGCGCCGCACCGGCTATTTAGTTAGATATCTTTCATGAATGATTTTCAGATGATGAAGCTCATGTCCGGCAATGATATACGCGATAGCTCTCGCGGAGACGCTGCCTCCGTTAGATATGCCGATGCGAAGCCATGCTTCGTCTGTCAAACCGCGCAATAAAGTAAGCGTGGACTTGCGAACGGATATGTAATCTTCAATGATCTGCGTTAAGCTCCAGTCCTGAAACGAAGCGGCGGCCATGAATTCATCCTGATCATAGCCGGCGAGTGGCGTCTTGTCGCCGCGTGCGGCCCGAAGCAGCCGATAAGCCATGACACGTTCATTGTCCGAGATATGGCCGATTACTTCCTTCAGCGTCCATTTCCCTTCCGCATACCGGTAATTTGCCCGCGCTTCCGGAATATCGGATAACAGCTCCGTAGTGCTTGCCAGCTGCTCTGTTAGCAATTCCGTTACATCGCCTTCAGCTACCAAGCTAATGTATTGCTCATGATAAGGAAAGTATTCTTCAGTTGACGGTCGATTTGTCATACGTCCAGCCTCCCATTCATTTTGAAGAGTATAGCATAGTATCTTCCAAATGGATTTATTATTTTACATGTTTCGCCTTTTATCGCGATATTGCCCGGGCGTAATGCCCTCCTGCTTGCGGAAGGAGCGGATGAAGTTTTGCGGATTATTGTAGCGAAGCAGCGCGGCGATGTCCTTGATGGGCATATCGCTGTCCGCAAGCCATTTCTTCGCCATTTTAAAACGATACATAGATAAATATTCGCTAAAAGAATGGCCCGTTTCCTTGCGGAATACGCTGCTCAAATAGTTGGCATTATAGTGCAGGCGCGAGGCGCATTCCTCCAGCGTCAGATCCGTATCATATTGATGCTGGACGAGATCGATAATTTTCTCCGAAATATTGTGATATTGCTCTTCCTGCCGGTCCTTGAATATTTTGATCATTGGATAGACGGCCTTTGTCCAAAACCAATCCTCAATTTCGGCTGAAGTGTGAAGCTCGAGCAGCTCTTTGAGCAGCGAGCCCTTCATCGGATGAATCTGGCTCAGGCTTACTCCTGATTCCTGCATCACAATCAGCAGATTATTGAGAAGACGGGCAAGCGGAATTTGATATTCCTGAGGGGACAGCTCGACTGCAAATACCGCCTGCAAAAAGGCGCGAAGCAGCTCCTTTGATTTATCCTTCTCTGCCAGCTTCACAGCATCCATCAGCTCATTCTCGATGTGCGCCGGATAGTTGAGATTCAAATAATGTTTACCCTCGTTCACATTATCGTACTGTATGATGATGCCCTCGCCCAATTTCATTCGGTGCTTAAGCGCCTCAAGACCTTCCCTGTACGCCATTGCCAGCGAGGAGAAGGAGTTAAAGGGCAGGCTCATGCCAATGCTGACCTTCACGTTGAGGCAGCTCGCAATTTGCTGCTGCAAATGCTCGGTAAGCGCGTATTTAGCGCTGCTAAAGGCTTCTAAGTCATGCGCTGTGCTGCCGATGATGGTCACAATGGTTTGATCCATGATAATTGGCGCAAGGCGCTGCTCGTACGGGATCAGCTCCTCGATCATATTATGAACCGCGAACAGTAGCAGCTCCAGATCATTTTTGGAATAGCGGCTGTTCTCGAGAAAGTCGATCTGCAGCGTAATCGCAGCCATCGTCTTCCATTCGGCCAGCTGTGTGCCATAACCAAACTGGATCAGCTTCTCATTCATTTCACTCTGCTTGACCTGGCCTTGAAAGGCCTTCATGAAGAAAAAGGTGCGAACCTGATGTATATGCTGCCGCAATTCCTTCTCAAGCTCGGTCTTGGATTGAAACAGATGCGTTACGCGCTCGCCTATGACTTGAAATTCATTTGTTTTCCGTTTCTGAATGTCCGTCAGCCGCTCGCCGATTTGATTCAGCAGCACTTGTATCGGTGAATACATGCGTCGCGAGCCGATCCAAGCCAGCAGCATCGAGAGCAGAAGCATGAATAAGCATACATATAGCGTATACGTCCCGATTTTATTGGATTCTTTCGTCATGCTTGCAATGGAGGTTGCGGATAAATAGATCCAGCCATTGAGCTCGGAGCGGTAATAGGTTACCGAGTATTCCTTCTGGTCGACAGTTTCCGTATATTGTCCGGAGGGCTCGGTGAACTGTCCTAAACGCAGCCCGCTTGCCGTGACAGACTTACCGACGAGCGTCTGGTCCGGGTGAAGCAGAATGCGATATTGGTCATCCAAAATCATAATCGAGGATAAGGGGTCATCATCGCGCTCTAACAGCTCCTGCAGGCTGCAAGTCGGAATGTTGGCAAGCGCCAGACCGTATTTTTCAAGTCCGTTCGTTGGAAGCCTCTTCACGAGGCTGATGCTGTAGCTGCAAGCAGCGCTCCCTGCGGATTCCTCACTATAAAACCAGCGGGAGGGATTCAGAACCCAAGAGGTGCCATCGGGCACTTGCATCAAGCCGGACAGCTCCTCATAATAAGCGTATTGCTCGAAGGGGTAGAGCCCTGAATTTTTAATCATCCAGTTATGCCGCTCGTTGATCAGCACAACATCCTCCAGCTTCGTATCGAAGGACTGCATATGCCGGATTTCATTGCGCAAATCATCGTACATCACAAATTCATTTACGGTAAGCGGCTGGTTCATCGCTTTTTTCAGCACCGTCGAGTTAATGACCTGATTCAGCGTGTGGTTGACAGTCGTCAATTTCTGCTCTACATTTGAGTTAATTTGCATAATCAGCTGCATTTTTCCTGCATTTACATTTTTCTGTATCTCATTGGATGAGGTCACGTAGGAGAAAGCGCCGATAAAAATAACCGGAAGCGTGCTGAGCAGAAAGCCGAAAATCGTCATCTTGCTTAAAAAAGTTAAGGACCGCACAGCTACCAACACCTTGTCTAGGAATGAGAGAGCATTAGCTTTATTTTAGTAAACGCATACATTTTGAGCAATAATCATCTGGCTTGCAGATAATCATTTCCTTAGATTATGGGGAGAAAAGGCTGATTAGACAAGGGGGCTGCCCATGAGCAACCGTTCACTAAGCGCAAAGCTGTCCATTAGCTGCCGTTTTATCGCAGCGTTTTTTATCCTCCTGCTGTGCGCTTCATGCGCGTCTTCGTCATCGCCAAATAAGACGGGGAACGACCATGCTGCGACAACGATCTCGATCATGGCACCGCTGCATTYCCCCCATCCGCCAAGCGCGGAAATGCTGGCCCGAATCGAGGAGCTGACAAACGTAAAGCTGGATGTAAACTGGGTTCCTGACGGCATCTATACGGACAAAATGAACACGGCGCTTTCCACCAACTCGCTAAAGAAGGCAACCTTTGTTAAGCATACTGATTATATTTTTGTCAAAAACGCGATCCGCTCCGGCTCGTTCTGGGAGATTGGGCCCTATCTCGAGAAGTTCCCAAACCTGCGGCAATTAAATGCCGACATTCTGGGACAAGCCGCTATCGACGGCCGTATTTACGGGCTATACACAGAGCGGCCGTCGTCGCGCCAGGGCATTATTATTAGGGAGGATTGGCTGGAGCATCTCCAGCTCAGCACGCCAGGAACGATCGAAGGGCTGTATGAGGTGATCAAGCAGTTTACGCTGAAGGACCCGGATCGCAATGGGCAAAACGATACCGTTGGGCTGGCTGATCGCAACGACTTAGTGTTTGGCGCCTTTAAGACGCTGAGCTCCTATTTCGGGACGCCAAATAACTGGGGTATTGTCGATAAGAAGGTCATTCCGGAATTCGAAACCGCTCCGTATATGGATACGATGAACTTTATGAAGCGGCTGTATGATGAGCAGCTGATAAACGCAGACTTTGCAGTCACGAGCAAGGATGTGCAGCGCGACAAAATCATCAGAGGCGCCGCGGGCGTTTATATCGGCAGCATGACAGACGTGCAGCGTCTGTCCGATGAAGCGGAACGAATAAATCCCGAAGCGCGCTTCACGCTGGTCAACCGTATAAATGGACCGGACGGCTACCGGGTATGGTCGATTCCTAATTATAACGGGCTGTACTTATTCTCCAAAAAAGCAATTCGGACGGAAGAGGAGCTGCTGGCGCAGCTCGCTTTCTTCGATCGTACGATGGATGAGGATGTAGCTAATCTGATGCGCTACGGAATAGAAGGCAAGCATTATCGAATGAAAGGCGAGCAGGTCGAGCTGCCTGAAGAAACGTCACAGCTTCGCGTCACCGAAGTGAATGCCCTCTATTCGCTTATGATTGCCGATCTAAGTAATCCGAACCTGCTCAAGGTGGCGGAGCAGGAGACGATGTGGGAGCTGGCGGAGCGGCTAAGCGCCGACAATGATAAATTTATCGTGAAGGATCCCACGATTGGGCTCGAATCGAAGACCTACGACGAGAAGAGCATGGAGCTGTACAAAATCATTTCGGATGCGACCTATAAATATATACTCGGGCAAATCAGCGCCCAGGGCTTCTATCAGGAGGTTGACCGTTGGAAGCACAGCGGCGGCAGCCTCATGATGAGCGAGTATACGGGGGCTTATTTTGGGAAGCAGCCCAAAGAATGAAAGAGAGCAGGTGAAGCTTAGGCTTATACCCTGCTCTTTTTTTGTTTTGTTATGGCGAGTGTCATGCGCACTGGCAGTAATCATTAGCTCAGGTACGCCTAAAACGGGCGCTCATCGATACAAATGATTGTTTCGGCACTCCAAATAGGCATGGTAGCTTGAAGGGGAAGCAACCAAAACGATATATGGAGGTCAACGCAGTATGAAGAAAAAATCGTTTTCGATTCTGATGGGCGTGGTTTTGACGTTTAGCTTATTGCTTGCAGCCTGCTCGGGCGGCAACAATGGCGGCAGCCAAAATGCATCGCCGGCACCAAGCGACGACAGCGGGGCTAAGACAGAAGAAACGGCTAAGCCGGCAGAACCGGATAAGCCAACCGAAATTACGATCATGCTTCCGCTCAACATTGCAGAGATACCGCCGGTTACGATTAAAAACGAGCTGGAGAAGCTGACCAATACGAAGCTGACGTATCAATTTTTCCCGGCAGATACGTATGAGGAGAAGCTGAACGCTTCCTTTGCAACGGAATCGCTGCCGCAGGTTACGTATTTGAAAAACCAAGCGACCTTCGTTCAAATGAAAGAAGCGATTCGCGAAGGCCAGTTCTGGGAGATTGGTCCTTATCTCAGTGAGTTTCCGAATCTAGGCAAGCTGAAGGAAGAAATTTTAAATAATACGAAAGTGGACGGCAAGCTTTATTCGGTGTATATCGGCAGGCCGCTTGCCCGCCAAGGGATGATTTACCGTAAGGACTGGGCAGATAAGCTGGGCATTGCCGCACCGGCTAACGTAGATGAGCTGTTTGCGATGATGGATAAATTCACGACCGGCGATCCGGACGGAAACGGCAAACCGGATACGATTGGCTTAGCCGATCGCAACGATCTCATTTACGGCGCCTTCAAAACCGTAGCCGCTTGGTTTGGAACGCCAAATAACTGGGGCGAGAGGGAAGGCCAGCTCGTGCCTGACTTTACGACTCCGGAATATGCGGCAACGATGGATTTTATCAAAAAAGTCCGTGATGCTAAAGCGATGAACGTCGACTTTGCGGCAACCAGCAAAACAGATCAAGTCAATATGTTCACAAGCGGCAAGGCGGGCGTGTACATCGGCTCTATGCAGGATGTGGACTCCTTGGTGAAGGATCTAGTCAAAAACGTGCCGACAGCTGTTGTCGATACGCACAGCATGGTTGCCGGACCGGACGGAAAAACGGCTTCGTGGTCCATTCCCGGTTATAACAACGTTGCTTTGTTTCCTAAATTTGCAATTAAAGACGAAGCGGAGCTCAAGAAAATTTTGGCCTTCTTCGATAAGCTGATGACGCCGGAAGTGGCGAACATGATGTATTGGGGCATCGAAGGCACGCATTACACGGTAGTGGACGGCAAAGCGAAAGCGTCCGCGGACAAAGAGCTGACAGAGCGCGAGGTCAAAGGCTTTAAGGACAGCGTCATCGGCGAGCCGGAAACGAACGGTATGTTCGAGGGCTTCCACGAGCTTCCTGCACGGATCCATGCGGAGCAGCTCATTGTGGAGAACGAGAAAATCGCCATCGCCGATCCAACGGCGCCGCTTGATTCTGCCGCTTACACCGAGAAGGGCACGGAGCTTCAAGAAATTATTAAAGATGCAACTTACAAATATATTTACGGCTCCATCGACAAAGCAGGCTTTGACAAGGCGGTCGAGGATTGGAAGAAGCGCGGCGGCGCTCAAATTATCGAGGAATACAACGCGGCCTACAAAAAATAAAAATTTGTTCATCGCCATTCGCATGATCGTGATCCTTGGAGACTGTCCGGGTAGCCCGGCGGTCTCTCAACCTCCTTTGGAAAGGAAGAAGCGCTATGCAAGAAACGGTTATTCAGCAGGCAAGGATCCCTCAGCCTAGAACAAGCGAGCTTAAGAAACGGCTTTGGAAAAATAAATGGCTCTATGTCATGCTGCTGCCGGGAGTGTTCTTTTTCATCGTTTTCAAGTATATTCCAATGTTTGGCCTTGCGATCGCCTTTCAGGACTATAAGCCGTTTAAGGGCATAGGCGGGAGCGACTGGGTGGGATTCAAGCATTTCGAGCGATTAATTACGGAGCCGGATTTTTTAACTATTTTGACCAATACGCTGCTGTTGTTCGGCATGAACTTATTATTCTTTTTTCCTGTCCCGATCCTATTAGCGCTTATGCTGAACGAAGTTCGATCGTCTTTTTTCAAAAGAACGTTTCAGACGCTCGTGTATTTGCCTCACTTTATGTCGTGGGTCATTATTGTGTCCATCAGCTTCGTCATGCTGACGTCGGACGGCGGTATCGTGAACGAGCTGCTTGCTTACTTTGGATTCGAAAAAATCAATTTCCTGCTCAGTCCCGAGTGGTTTAGACCGACATATATCATTCAAGTCATCTGGCGGGAAGCAGGTTGGGGAACGATCATATATTTGGCGGCAATCGCCTCCGTAGACCCCGGCTTGTATGAAGCGGCGCGTATGGACGGGGCCGGCCGTTTAAGGCAGGTATGGCATATTACGCTTCCTGCGATCCGCAGCGTCATCATTATTTTGCTCATTTTGAAAATTGGCGATGTGCTGGAGCTTGGCTTCGAGCATGTGTACCTGCTGCTGAACTCCATGAACCGCGATGTTGCTGAAATTATTGATACCTATGTGTATACGGCAGGGCTGAGACAAGGGCAGTTCAGCTACAGCACGGCGATCGGCTTCTTCAAATCCTTTATCGGACTCGTGCTGGTCATGGCGGCGAATAGGCTGGCGAAGAAGATGGGCGAGGAGGGCGTGTATTAAGTGACGGGCATTTGGAGGACATATTGCTACGCAAACGTTAGGGGGGCTTCCGCATGGTAGAGGACAAAACGCTCAGCGGCCGGATTTTTTCCATTGTGAACTTTACGCTTCTGGCCATTATTGCGCTCGTAACGGTGCTCCCGTTCCTGCATGTCGTTGCCGGTTCGTTCACGACCAGCGCAGAGATGGCGATGAAGAAATTCATTCTGGTGCCGACCATATGGAGCTTTGACGCCTATAAGTTTATTTTCTCGACCGATACGATTTTCCGTGCCATGGCCGTCTCGACCGGTATAACGTTATTCGGCACCTTGTTCAGCATGTTCACGACAGCCTTAATGGCGTATGGCTTGTCGCGAAGGGATTTGGACGGACGCAAGGCGATTATGTTTCTAGTCGTGTTCACTATGCTGTTTAGCGGAGGGCTTATACCGACTTTTCTTGTTGTGCGGGAGATGGGACTGATTGATACCTATGCCGCGCTCGTTATTCCGTCCGCGATAAGCGCGTTTAATTTAATTATTTTGAAAAACTTTTTTCAAAACATTCCCGAAGGTCTGGAGGAATCGGCAAAAATTGACGGCTGCAGCGATTTTGGCATTCTGTTTCGCATTGTATTGCCCTTATCGATGCCTGCGATCGCTACGATATCATTGTTCTACGCGGTGACGTACTGGAACACTTATTTGAGCGCTATCCTGTATTTGGATGACAGCGCCAAATGGCCCATCCAGGTGCTGCTCCGTCAAATCGTAGTGCTGGCAAGCGGCCTCGATTACAGCTCCGATCTGGATGCCGCGGTTCCGCCGCCGGATCAGACTGTGAAGATGGCCGTTATCGTGGTGGCAACGCTGCCGATTCTGATCGTGTATCCGTTTCTTCAAAAGCATTTTGCCAAAGGCGCGATGCTGGGATCGATAAAAGGCTAACCTTGGGGGAGATGTCCGTATGTTAATGAAAAAGCAAAAGGCTCATGAGCTGCTTATGGACATGGACGGTCTGTTCACAGAGCTTGTCAATTGGCTGAAAGGCCAGTATGACGCGGCAAGCGGAGGTTTTTATTATGCCCGCAGCTCGCGTCTGCTCCATGGACGAGTGCCGGATATTGAATCAACGGCACAAGCGCTTAATATGCTGGAACGGCTGGGTCTATTGATAGCTATGCCGGAACGGATAAAGGCGGATATGCTCCATTTCTTCCGAAGCAGGCAGGATGAGAAGACGGGCTGCTTTTATGACGCTGATCCTGCTATGCGCGAGGACGAGGTTATGGTTGCGCGGGCCTTGGGCTACAGCATGAACGCGATCCGCAAGCTGGGCGGCGAACCTGCGTACGCACTGCCCAAGGAAAGGGAGAGCGCTCCCGCATATATGCAGTCGGAGGATTCGTATTCACGATGGCTGCGCCAAATGGACCTGAGCAACAGCTGGCGCGGCTGTGACCGGCTCGCATGCTCGCATGTTTATTTGAAGCAGCTGGATCCGCTTGTTCGGGAAGGGTATATGCATACGGCATTTCGATTTTTTGAGGAGACACAGGATCAAGGCAGCGGGCTATGGGGAGAAGGTTCCCTGTATGTCCGCATCTCGGGAACGTTTAAGCTGCATACCTTTTACAACGCTTTTCAGATGCCCATGCCGCGAATGGACAGGATGTATGCCAGCATCTTGGCGGTACTGAGGCATGAGCAGGCAAGCGACATGTGCTACATTCGCAATCCGATTCATTTATTGTCTTATATAAAGCCGCAAATATCGGATGAAGAAATGTGCTTCATTCTCCAGACGACGGCCATTAACCTGAGCAGGCTGCTCCGCATGGACGGCGGCTTCTCGCGTGAGCTGGCCCGTTCGCCGTCTGCGCCGAATGCAGCCCAAATCAAGGAGGGGACAGATTACCCTGATAGGCCGAGGCCGGTTTATTTGAGCGAAGGAAAAGCTGAGGGTGACATGAATGCGGCTACGCAGGCGCTCCTTATCCGTTCCCTATGCCATAAGCTTGCGGGATTGGAGCCGCCCGCGTTGAAGGAGAAGCAGCTTAGCACCTTTTATGACTCGTTTTAATAAGAAGCACGCTGTTGTTATGAACCATATAAGGAAAATGGAGAGGGGACTTATTTGGGATGCTGAACGATGGAAGAAGGTCGCCGATGGAGTGGGCAAAAGCAGCTTGCGATTCTTTAATGGACAGCTATTTGCCGGAAGAGCTTCCGCCTGCGGGAAGATGGCACTATCATCAAGGCGTGTTTCTTTGCGGGATGGAGATGCTGTGGCAGGCGGAGCGGGACGAGCGCTATGATGCTTATATTAAGCGTTACGTAGATAAGCTCGTTGATGATAACGGCAATTTTGATTTTGCGAGAGATGAGCTGGATGCAATACAGGCTGGTTTGCTGTTGTTTAGGCTGGATGAGCGCGGGGAGGAACGCAAATATCGTATCGCGGCGGATAAGCTCCGCAGCTTGTTCGATACGCTGCATCGCACCTCAGACGGGGGCTTTTGGCACAAGGATAAATATGCCTATAACATGTGGCTCGACGGCTTATACATGGGCGGCGTATTCGCGCTGAAATATGCTAATTGTTACGGAGAGGCAGGCTTGCGCGACATGGCGCTGCATCAAGAGCGGCTGATGCGGCGTCATATGAGGGATGAAAAAACAGGCCTGCTGTATCACGCCTGGGACGAGAGCCGGCAGATGCCGTGGGCGAATGCCGAGACGGGCTGCTCGCCCGAGTTTTGGGGGCGGTCTCTCGGCTGGTACGGACTTGCCGTTGCTCAATTTCTGGACGAACTGAAAGAGGACGAAGCAGGGCGAGCGGAGCTTGAGGCCGTGCTTGCCGATTTCGCGGCAGCGCTCATTCGGTATCAGGAGGCTTCGAGCGGCTTATGGTATCAGATCGTGGATAAAGGCGAGCAAGCGGATAATTGGCTGGAAACCTCTTGTACTTGTTTGTTCGTCTACACGCTTGCGAGAGCGTATAAGCTTGGTCTCGTGGGCGATGCCGGCTTAGCCGCGGCGAAGCTCGGGTACGAGGGGCTTGTGCGCGTCGTGCAGTATGATGAGCAGGGGCGTTTTGTCTTACCGGATATTTGCATCGGCACATCGGCGGGTGATTACGAGAGCTACGTTACGAGACCGACTTGCAGCAATGATCTGCACGGCGTTGGCGCATTCGTCATGGCCTGCGTCGAGATGGAGTCGCTGCTTACTGAGCAGGAGTAGCGGGCAAAGAAAAAGCTCTGCGGCCAGGATGACCGCAGAGCTTTTTTTAAAAATATAAGAAAGTATGAAATTCAACCTTATACGTTGCTTATATTTCACCGCGAAACGAGCTTTTGCCGCCAAGGACGGCGTCAGCCGTTACGCTTGTGTTAGGCTGCTCCCTTGCAGCAGAGAGCTAGCTTTCGGTACTTCGGTTCATTCACTCACATGTGGATGTAAGAAGCCGCTGCGTACGCTGTACTTTATACAGCGAAAAAGACGAATAAAGGCCAGGCGATGAGCTGCAATGTACTTTGTACAACCTAGCAAGCGTTTGGATGCGCAAAGAGCGGCGAGTAAGCTGGATTCCCTCAAATTCGAGTGTATAAAATACAATGTAGAATCTACCGTCAGGCTAAAATTAAGCTTTCTGCTGCAGAAGCTGCATTGTACGACGAAAGGTTGGTGCTGGGATTGCTACTCGAGAGTGGAGTGACCAGCTGGATAGATCGCCAACAAGCCACCCCTTAGCAGTTGAGGCTAATGCCAATCCTGCCGGCCCCGCTCTTTCTTGTCCTAAAGCACTTGCTCCAGAAACCGGGCTGCACGCTCGCTTTGCGGCTTCGTGAAAAATTGCTCGGGCTCCGTACGCTCAACAAGCTTGCCGTCGTCGAGGAAATAAATCGTATCCGCGGCTTCGCGGGCAAATTTCATCTCATGCGTGACGATCAGCATGGTCATGCCGCTGTCAGCCAAACTACGGATAACGGTGAGCACTTCCTTGACCATCTCAGGATCAAGCGCCGAAGTCGGCTCATCGAACAGCATAATGTCGGGCTCCATCGCAAGGCTGCGGGCGATGGCCACGCGCTGCTTCTGCCCGCCTGACAAGCGAGAAGGATAGCTGTCCGCTTTGTCTGCAAGACCAACGCGGGCGAGCAGCTCCTTTGCTTTGGAACGAGCGGCATCGACCGATAGTCCTTTAACCTGAATGGGCGCAAACGTGATATTATCGATTACGGTCATATGCGGAAAAAGATGAAAATGCTGAAACACCATGCCGATCCGCTGGCGTACGCGCGCGATATCGGTTTTGGGATCGGTAATAGGCGTACCTTCGATGGTAATCGTGCCGGAGGTCGGTGTCTCCAGCATATTGATGCAGCGAAGAAAGGTGGACTTGCCTGAGCCGGAAGGCCCGATAAGCGCGACGACCTCTCCTCGTTCTACTGTCGTTGTGATGCCCTTCAGTACTTGGTTTTTGCCGAAGGCTTTTGTTAAGTCGGTTATATTAATCACTGCGGCGCAGCCTCCTTTCAAGCATACGGGCAAACGAGGTTAAGATGAGCACGAGCACGTAATAAATAGCGGCTATAAATAATAAAACTTCGATGGACCGGAAGGTGTCCGAGCGGACAACGTCTGCGCGGCGCATCAAATCAGATACCCCAATGACCGATACAAGCGACGATTCCTTGAGCAAAGCAACACATTCATTCACGAGCGCCGGCAAAATCGTACGGAGCGCCTGCGGGAAAATAATGCGAATCATCATCTTCCGATATGGAACGCCGAGCGCAATGGCCGCTTCCCGTTGGCCCTTGTCGACAGCCATGATGCCGCCGCGAATCGTCTCGGACAAATAAGCGGCGGAGTTGAGACCAAACGCCAGCCCGGCCGCCATTAGCGCAGGAATATCATAGTTGAACAGCTGCGGGGTCGCGTAATAAATAATGGTGAGCTGGACCAGCAGCGGCGTACCCCGGAATACGGATGTATAGGCGGTTGCGAACCACTCTAGCGGCTTGATGCCGGAAATTTTGAACAGCGACAAAATGGTTCCCCACACCAGTCCGAACAAGGCGGAGACGAGCGTGAAGAGAAGTGTGACATAAACGCCTTTCAAAATGTAAGGGATATAGCCATTGAGCGTACTAAAATCGATATTTAAGCCAAGCAGCGAACGGGACTCGTTCTCCTCCTCGGCAAACCATTGTTGGACGATTTCATCAAGCTTTCCGTTGTCCTTCATTTCTGCGAGGACTCCGTTAAACTCAGCTACGATGGAGGATTGCTTGGGAAAGGCAATCGCATAACCGTTGTCCGCGGACTCGGCAGGCAGGAAGTTCATCACCAGCTCTGGATTAGAGCTCGTCATTTCCACCGCCACGGCATCTTCAACAATGGCTGCATCGATGCGGCCGGAGTTCAGCTCCTGAATAAGATCAGGGATTTTATTGAGCTTCTTAAGAACGGCGCCTTCGATCGTGGCAGCATAAAGATCCTGGGTGGAGCCAAGCTGAGTTCCGACCCTTTTCCCTGAAAGCGATGCTTCCGTCTCGAGCGGCGCGCCTTTCTTGGATACGATGGTATTGCGTGCTGCGTAATAGGTGTCGGAAAAATCAATGCTCTGCTTCCGCTCATCTGTAGCGGACATTGCGGACATTACGAAGTCAACGCGGCCTGTCTGGAGCGCAGCGATAAGCCCATTGAAATCCATGTTCGCGATTTCCAGTTCATAACCGAGCTGGCTGGTGATATACTTGGCTACATCGATATCTAAGCCGACGATCTCGCCGCTGCCCTTGGCATCTACGCTTTCGTAGGGCGGGTAATCGGCGGACGTACCCATGACGAGCTTCTTTTTCTGGCCAGAAGCAGGGGCATTAGCCGCGCTTTCTGCGCTTACGGAATAAGAGCTTTGTTTTCCCATCGGAAAGGCTTGTCCAAGTGCAACAAGCAGAACCGTAAAGGTAATGAGCGATAGGTAAATGATTTTGAGTCTTTTTCGATTCATGTTGTCCTCTTTCCTTAAGTTGATCTCTAGACTATGGATAGGTTGCAGCGTAATATAGTTGTCTGTATCTGCAACTTAAAAATTATATGGTGTTCACTGTTCATTTGTAAATAACCAAGAAGAACGGATTTGTAACATTTTCGTGATTTCAGCTGTCGTAATTGGTTCAGATTTACTGTTATAATATCCAGATAGAATGAAATCTATTTTGCATCGGAATCCATTCCGGGTGAAACGGTTATTTGAGCAAGTCGTATAGGAAGAAACGAGTTAATGACGAGTTAATGAAAGGGGGTGAATACATTGTTCGAGTTTGAACTGCATGACGTCATACCGTATCTCATTTCCATCAGCCTTCTTTGTTCCTTAGCTTTTGCCTATGCTTCGCATTTGCACTCGGGGGCATACGAATACTGGGAGCGGGACCAAGTTGTAAAGATTTTGTTTATTTCTATGCCTCAGGTGCTGATTCGCACCGTGCCGCTGCATCATTGGCTGGCGAGAAAGGTAAAGCGGAAGGAATCGCCCGATGACGATATAGCAGATTGCGACGCCTCGTTTGTTGCGCTATTTTCAAACAAACGAGGAGGATTTTTATGCAAACGAACAATGTATTCCCTTCATTAAAATATGGACGACTATTCATAATCGGCATGATGCTGACAGGCTTGCTTTTGGTAAGCGGCTGCAGCACGGCCAGCGGTACGATCGATGGGGATACACCCGGTTTATTCAATCATTATATTATTTATCCGCTTTCCGCAACGCTTCAATATTTAGCGGATATGTTTGGCGGTAACTACGGTTTTGCGATAATTGGCATTACGCTCATTATTCGGCTTGTGCTGTTTCCGCTCATGATGCGTCAATACCGTTCCCAAAATCAAATGAAAACAAAGATGGCGGCACTTCAGCCAGAGCTTAAACAGCTTCAAGAAAAATACAAGAATAAATCGGATGCAGCTTCCAAGCAGAAGCTTCAGCAGGAAACGATGCAGCTGTACCAGAAGCATCAAGTGAATCCGCTTGCTATTGGCTGTTTGCCGATGCTCATCCAAATGCCGATACTGATGGGCTTATACTCGGCCATCAAGCTGACACCGGAGCTGGCGGACCATTCCTTCCTTTGGTTTAAGCTTGGCTCGCCGGATATCGTGCTTCCGATTGTCGCTGCGATCGTTTATTTTGTACAGTTCAAGGTATCGCAAACCACACAGCCGAACGCAAATGCGGCACAACAAAAGCAGCTTGCTTTCATGGGTTATTTGTCCCCGATTCTAATGGGCGTTTTCGCTCTTTCGGCACCTGCCGCTATCTCGTTGTACTGGGTAACAGGCGGTGTATTCATGATTGCGCAATCCTATCTAGCCAAAAAAATGTACGCGCCTAAGGTGGAGGTCGCACTGGAGGGCAGTGTCTAATATGAAGGAGACGATCAGATGTCAGTCGGTGTTCTTGCCCATTTATTCGGAAGCCTGCCTTACCGAGAACTTGCGCCAAAAGTAGCGGGGAGCGGCTTTAGCCATGTGCAGCTCGCTTTGTGGAAGGCCATCAGCGATGTCAATTTCAGCAAGCCGGGCAACCTAAGCCCGGGACTGGCGAATGCGATCGGCGAACAATTCGATAAGCATGGCGTTTCGATTTCAGTGCTCGGCTGCTACGTTCATTTGTTTGAACGGGACGAGGAGCTGCGTCGGGCTAACGTGAACCGCTTTAAAGAGCTTCTGCGCTATGCGAGGTTTTTCGGGGCGCCTATGGTGGCAGCGGAAACCGGCCGTAATGAAGGCGGAGACTACACCGACCGAGACTGGTCCATAATGAAAGCGACGCTTGAGGAACTCACTGAGGAAGCAGAGAAATGGGGCGTCTTTGTCGGGCTGGAGGCAGCAAACGGGCATTTGGTCGGTACGGCTCCCGAGCTTGCGCGAATGCTGGAGGAGGTTCCTTCCTCCAATATCGGGGTTGTCATCGATCCCGGCAACCTGCTGACGGCTGCTAATTTTGCTAAGCAGGATCAGGTGATCGCAGAGGCATTCGAGCTGCTCGGCGACCGGATCATTGCGGCTCACGCGAAGGACCGTTATTTGCTTGAGAATGGCGAGCTGGGGACGACGACAGCAGGCCTCGGCGACATGAATTATGAGCTTTATATGAAGCTGCTCAATCAATACAAGCCGCATGTGCACATTATCATGGAGGAAGCGAAGGAGCATCAAATGGCGCAGTCGAAAGCGTATATTGATGCCATTCGTGGACGTGTGTAAAGCTTGAATTAAAAAAGCGGTTAAATAAGCACGTAAGAGATGATTCCTGTACTGAACAGGAGTCATCTTTTTTTGTACCCTTACGCTATACACTTTTTTCAAAGTGTCCAGTGTAAGGGGACCAGTTTATGTTAACCAATATACTTCGGCTTTTTAATCCTGTATATTTAATAAAAATAAATTTGCCCGGAGAGTGGAAGTCCCATGCGACGCTTCAGACTAGGAAGGCTCTATATCCCGTTTACCTACAAAATGATGATTCCTTACCTTCTGCTTGTTCTGCTGACTGACTTGCTCATTGGCTATATTTCGTACACGATGCTCATTCAGTCCCGAACAGAGATGGCGGAAACGAATATTCGGACAGCTATGAAGCAGACAAGCAATAATATCGAATATCAAATGGATGAAATCAACCGAATGTCGAGCACCTTGTTCACCAGCCTTACCTTTCAGAACGCGCTTCAGAATACGGGAGACCCTCTTGAGGTCATGCTCAAAATGAGAGATGACATCATTCCTCAAATGAAAGCGCCTCTTCAGCTGTACGGCAACAACATCCGTCTCGTCCTCTACACCGTGAATGAAAAAATGTACGAGGTTCAAGGCGACAATATGGAAAAGGAGATTACCAGAAGGGACTATTACGTCCTTCCTGCCAGCAGCATCCAAAACGCGGATTGGTTCAAATCGATTCAAGCCATGAATCAGGATAATCTGTGGCTTCAACTGGATACAGACAAGAAGCTGGATCATATTTCTCATTTCCGCAAGCTGGTTTCCTCCAGCGGCCTAGCGTCTGTGATTGGCTATATCCGCGTTACAGCAAGGTTCGACGAGCTTTTTGGCAACTTCGATACGTTTCCGATTGATCAAGGCATCAGCTTGCGGTTAGTCGATACGACGACAGGCGCAACCCTATACACAAGGGGCCGGGCAGACACGCATTCGAAACAAAGCAGCGAGCTCAGCATAACAGAACAAATTAGCGGCACACCTTTCATTATCGAATCACTGGTACCCCATGCTTATTTGAACAAAGATGCCAGCAGAATGCAAAAGGTGATCGGCACCGTTTGTACGATTAGCTTTTTGGTCATGGCTTTTATCGGCTTTATCGTTGCAAGGCTCTCCGGCAAAAAAATGAAGCGAATCGTCACGCTGGTCCGTTCCTTTCAGGAAGGAAACTTTCATAAACGGATCGTGTTCACAGGCAATGACGAATTTGTCCATATTGCCGATTCGTTTAACCAGATGKCCACCAGCATTCAGGAATTGATCAAAAATGAGTATGTGCAGGGCATTCAGAAGAAACAGGCCGAGCTTGATGTGCTTCAGGCACAGATCAGCCCTCATTTTTTATATAATACCTTGTCTACAATCGGCAGTCTTGCCAATCTCGGTGAGGTTCAGAAGGTCACGCAAATGGTTCAAGGCTTGTCCAAGTTCTACCGGCTCACCTTAAATGGCGGCAATGTCTATATCTCATTAGAGAAGGAGCTTGAACAGATTGAAGCCTACCTCGATATTCAGCGGGTCAAGTATGCAGACACGTTCAAGGTCTATTTCGATATCGAGCCCGACATTCTGCAAACGCCGATCATTAAGCTGATTTTGCAGCCATTTGTCGAGAATATATTCAAGCATTCGTGGTTCGGCAAATCCATTGCCATTCGAATTACCGGGAAACGGCTGGGCGACCATATTGAGCTAAAAGTCATCGATAACGGTATCGGTATGAGACCGGATACCCTTAAGAAAATGCAATCGAATACGCTGCAGCCGGACAACCAATCGGATAAATACGGACTCAAAAACGTAGAGGAGAGGATTAAGCTCCGGTACGGCAACGACTTCGGCATTCGCATCGGAAGCCACTACGGAGCAGGGACGACCGTGCAAATTATTCTTCCAATGGCTAATTCAGAAATAAAAGAAGATGGCGATATTAACGCCTGATCTCAGACAGCGATGAGAGGAGCAGAAGATTATGGAAGTGAGCATCTTACTGGTGGATGATGAATCCATTGATTTGGAATGGCTTCGGCGGCGTGTTGTGAGCAACAAGGCTGTGCAGCATCAGAATGTGAGAACTGCGGTAAGCGGCTTCGAAGCGCTTCAGCTTATGGAGCAGCACCGGGTTGATCTTATTCTCTCCGATATAAGAATGCCGATTATGTCCGGAATGGAATTCGCGCGTAAAGCGAAGGAGATCAACCCGCAGGTTCATATCGTTTTTATAAGCGGTCATCAGGACTTCAGCTATGCGAAAGAAGCGATTCAACTGAACGCTTCCGGCTATCTTCTTAAACCTGTGGAGGATCGTGAACTGCATGATATGCTGGATCTTATGTGCAACAAAATCGAGGAGGATTGGAAGCAGCGCTCTTCCCTTTCTGATACACTGAGCCTCGTGCATCAGGAGCTGCTGCTGCGGTGGTTTAAGGAGCCTACACCAGGACAGGTAGAGGCGCATCTTCACCGTTTTCTCGCTCCCATCCTCCAAAGTGGAGCTGCAGTCGCTATTATCGAAGTAGATGATTTGGCCTGGAAAATCAATCAAGTGGCGGAAGAGGAACGGCGTTTGTTAATCGCAAGCATCACCCACTTCATCCGAGAATTTGTGGCAGCGAAAAGCCTAGGAACATTGATGGCGAGCTATGACGACCATTTTGTGCTGCTGACAACGATTCAGGAAGAACATATAAAGGCAATACTAGAACAATTGATCGAAGCATTCTACAAAGAATTCTCCTACTCCATTACGATTGGCACGGGCATATATACGTCAGAGATCAATAAACTGCATGACTCCTATCGGCAAGCCCAAGCCGCGCTAAGCATCAAATGGGTGTTTGGCAAAAACAGGCTCATACAGGATGCTTCGGCTTGGTCTCCCAAGCAGGCAATGGCTTTGAATTTGGAGGAGACGGTTGACCGGATGCTGCAAGCGATGCTCGAATACGACCTAACTACGATCGACGATTGCTTGCTCAAGCTGTTTAATGGAGATCAGCCCCTAACTCAGAAAAGCGACATCTATGATCTCATCATTCGTATTACTTCCAAGCTTCATGCTGATCTTCAGCAAATGAACGAGCATTTGTATGAAATTTTGAAATGGGAATCGCATCAGCCCTTTATTCTGTTTCAATTTGAAACGGTGCATGATATTTTATCCTGGCTGCGAAGACGATTCTTCGAATTGTCTGAATTGCTGTATTTGAAGAAGCAGCGGCAGAAACGTAAGCTTATTGATGAAATTACAAGATTCGTGGAGCAAAGGCTCGACCAGAAGATCACGCTGAATGAGGTGGCTTCGCATTTCGACTTCACTCCCAACTACTTAGGGCAGCTCTTCAAGGCAGAAACGAATACGTTATTTACCGATTTTCTCATCGATTTGCGCATGAAGCGTGTATGTGAATTGTTGAAGGATCCGACTAGAAAGGTGTATGAGATCGCAGAGCTTGCCGGATACAAAAATATTGTGTATTTCAACCGGCAATTCAAGCTGTCCACGGGCATGTCGCCTGGAGAATATCGTAAGCAGCATAAAATTTAAAATAGGAATAAACAACTGCCCGGTCTGCTCAGGACCGGGCAGTTGCTTTGCTCTTATACAGCCAATCGTTGAATTAGTATTGGTTTTAGTTGATCAACCTAATTATGCAGCTCACTTCTATTTCTTATAATAAACGTAGACAAGAGATGAGAGAGGGAGCGCATATGAAACGACACGGATTTATAAATGATTTGAACAAATACCGCACGATTCTGCTGATGCTAACGCCCGCTGTTTTGTTTTTCCTGCTGTTTGCTTATGTGCCGATGGCAGGAATAATCATTGCGTTCAAGCATTATGATTATGCCGGCGGTATTTTTGGAAGCGCTTGGAATGGACTGGATAATTTTCGGTTTTTCTTTGAATCGGGGGACGCTTGGAGAATTACGAGAAATACGGCTCTCTATAATATTGCATTTATAATCGTAAATAATATCTTGCAAATTTTTACCGCGATTCTATTGTTTGAGGTTGGGGGCAAATGGTTCCGTAAAATTACGCAATCCATTCTGTTTCTCCCCTATTTCATTTCATGGGTCGTTGTAGGCGCAATTGCTTATAATTTATTGAATTTCGATATTGGTACCGTTAATTCCCTGCTTAGAGGAATCGGAATGGAGCCAATCGACATCTATAATACACCCGCTTATTGGCCATACATTTTGACGATTGTGTCCGCTTGGAAGATGCTTGGTTATGGTACGGTCATGTATCTGGCAGCCATTACGAGCATCGATACGGAAATGTATGAAGCAGCTGAGATCGACGGAGCGAATGTGTTCCAGCGTATCCTGAAAGTGACGATTCCAAACTTGTATCCAACCGTTATCATTCTAGTGCTGCTCGCGGTAGGCAATATTTTCAGAGGCGATTTCGGAATGTTCTACAATATGGTCGGCAACAATGGTGTTCTATTCTCATCCACCGACGTAATCGACACATTCGTATTCCGCTCACTGATTACCTCGAATGATATTGGTATGTCGGCCGCAGCGGGAGTTTTCCAATCCGTTCTTGGATTCACAGCCATCATGCTCGTGAACTACTCAGTTCGCAGGTATGACAAAGATCGGGCGTTATTCTAATGGGAGGTAATATGATATGAGTGGAACTGAGCTTGAAGTGAAACCAGTAAGACCACAACAACGGGATCGCCAATTGCTTTCCGTTATCGGCTATATTTCTTTAACTGTCCTGGCTGCTCTATGCATCCTGCCTTTTATTCTAATCTTATCTTCGTCATTGTCCGAAGAAAGTACGATTATTACAGAAGGGTATCAATTTTTCCCGAGTGCATTTTCATTCGAACCCTATAAAATTCTGTTTAAGTACCCTGAGCAAATTTTACGGGCATATTCGGTGACGCTGGCTGTTACCGCGATCGGAACCGTTATCGGATTATTTCTGACAGCGATGACCGCGTATTGCTTGTCCAGAAGAGATTTTAAATGGCGTAATCAATTTTCATTCTTCTTCTTCTTTACCACATTATTCAGCGGCGGCCTTGTGCCTTGGTACCTTTTGATGGTCAATTACCTGCACATGAAGGATACGATTCTGGCATTGATTATTCCGTTGCTGCTCAACGTTTTTTATATGATTGTTATGAAATCGTTTATGAGCAATATCCCAGAAGCGATTGTAGAATCGGCTAAAATAGACGGTGCAGGTGACTTTCTCATTTTCCTTCGTCTGATTCTTCCGCTCTCGAAGCCTGCACTCGCAACCATTGGATTATTTCTTGCTCTCGGTTATTGGAACGACTGGTACAACGCCTTGCTTTTTGTCTCAGATGAGAAGCTGATGCCGCTCCAATACTACCTATACAAAATGCTCGGCAATATGGATGGCATGCGCAAGGCGATGATGGGCTCAGGCGCAGTCGTTACAAACGTGCTGCCTACGGAAGGCTTGAAGATGGCGATGACCGTTGTCGCAAGCGGTCCGATCCTAGTCGCGTATCCGTTTATTCAGAAATACTTTGTTAAAGGCTTGACGATTGGCGCTGTTAAAGGATGATTCCAAGGAAACTTGGTTTATCGATAAATCATAAGGGGGATATTCAAATGGTTAAAAAGAAAAGTATAATTTTGCTCGCTATGATCATGGCAATGGTGATGATAATCAGTGCTTGCGGCAGCAAAAATAACGCACCTGCTGCTACCCAGACACCAGACGGTGGAGAGACAACTACGAACACTGAGAAAGGCGCAGCAGATACATCAGAGGCTGTTAAACTTAAAATGGTGTTTGTAGGACCTAAACCTGTTGATTATGACAGTGTTTTTGCAGCTATTAACGAAAAATTGAAAGCAAAAATCAATGTAACGCTTGAGGGTGAATTTCTGGATTGGTCAGATTGGGCACAGAAATATCCTTTGAAGCTTGCGGCTAACGAAGATTTCGACCTTATCTATACGGCCAACTGGGCTGGATATAATGATCAGGCGCTAAAAGGCGGCTTTCTTGAATTGACTGAAGAGATGCTAAAAACTTATACGCCTGAAACTTTTAAAGCAATGTCCGATGTTAACTGGGATCAAGCTAAAGTAAACGGCAAGCTGTATATGGTTCCTCAGAACCTTGGTGAATCCGTAGAGAAACTTATCCTATATCGTGAAGATTTGCGCAAAAAGTACAACCTGCCTGCAATCGATAGCCCGGAAACATTTGCAAACTATTTGAAAGCCGTAGCAGCTAACGAGAAAGGAATCACTCCATTCACGCCGGAAACTGGCGACTGGAAAATGCACAACCTAGACCGCATTATGTTGAAGCAACAAAATGATTGGAACCTGTTCGATTTAGACATTCCACTCGGCTTTAAAATAACGGATGAAACAGGACAGATCTTTAATGTTTATGAAACACCAGAGTTTAAAGAGCTGCTTCTTTATTACAAAGACCTTGCGGACAATAATGCTTGGTCCAAAAACGTACTGAACAACAAAAATGATCATCAGCAAGATTTCAGAGAAGGTAAAACTGCAGCTATTTCTCATAATATGGGTACGCTCGGCTCTCTCATGGCCTTAATGCGCCAAACCAATCAATACGAAGTTGCACTTGCTGACATTAACCCAAACAATAAGAAATCCCAAGCTGTTGCTACACAGAACGGGGTATCCGTACATGCTACATCGAAACATCCGGAACGTGCTCTTATGTTTATTGATTTGATGCAAAATGACAAAGAGCTGCATGACCTAATTAATATCGGTATTGAAGGCGTTCACTACACAGCTGTTGGTGATGATAAATTCCAATCAACAGACAAAAGCCCGAACTACACTGGCTTCTCCTTCTGGGGCTTTAACTCCCCTCTAAACCGTGATAATGAGTCATTCCCTGAGGAAGCGACTGCTATGCAAAACGGTTGGGATAGCAACGTGTACCACTACCCGCTTGAAACATTTGTTTTCGATAACAGTAAAGTCAAAACAGAAGTTGCCAATGTAAGTAATGTTATGCTTCGTTATGCGATTCCACTGGAGTATGGCGTGATCAAAGACGTAGAAAAAGGCCTTGAAGATTTGAACAAACAAGTCAAAGCAGCAGGTATCGAAAAGATTCAGAACGAACTGCAATCTCAAATCGATGCATTCTTTGCAGCGAAAAAATAAACAACATCTTTTCAAGCTCGATATTTCCTCAAATTAGGCTGTGATCGTCGATTTTCTTTCCGTGGAACAATTGTAAAAAAAGAACCGTGTTCGCATCGTTTGCGACCGGTCCTTTTTTTCATTTTCTTAGGATAGCTTCGAATTTCTCTGTTTTTCTTTTTTAAGGGTAAGGACTACTTCACAAAATGAGGGGTTTTGTACAGATATACTGCTTGGCGTTGAGCTTAATGGGCAGAAGAGCGTAATAACTATTTGTAACTTAATTGTTATTAGGTACGTCTAATTCTGATAAGGGAGGGGATTGACTTGAAAAAGTTTTCTATATTTACACTAACTGCATTACTAGTTATTGTATTAGTAGGATGTTCAAATAAAACAACAGAATATCCGAACGTTATTATTTTTAACAACACCCAATTTTTTTTATCAGTGGAAAAAGTCACTCTAGATAAGATAGGAAATCAAGTCGGTGCAGTGAAACGACAGGTTGATCAAATGCCACAAAAAAATGAAGAATCAAACTTTACACAAGTAGGAAGTAAAATATATGAGATCAAGGGGATAGATCCTAAAGAAGCAATTGCGGTTGAATTAGACGGAGAATACCAAAAAGCATCATCAAAGTAAAAGAGGATTACTATTACGCTAACGGGTAACTATAGCTTAACAAAAGATATGCATACAAAACAGCTGCATTTGTGACTGCATTCATAAACAAAACCTCTCCAGAGGCTAAAAAAGGCCCTATAAGCCATTTTCTTTTTATTGGTCGAAGTTTTTATCTTCGAGTACGAAGGGGAAATGGTAAAATAGGGCCTTTCTGCTTGTTTAATGCGTTTTGATATCTCCGTGGCATCATACTCACAAAATAAATGTCCGATACTTCATCTCGATTTAAACACACAATTTACGGAAATATACGCTAAGCTTATTTTCCGAATACTTTCTCGTTCTGTTGACGTATTTCTTCTTTGGACATTTTAGGTCTCGGATTTTTCTTTAAATCGTCCATGATCCCAGAAATTTCGCCTTTTGCTTCATGAAGGCTCAGCTTATCCCTTTTTTCGGAATCGACTTTGTTCACGAAAATTTTATCGCCAGATACCTCTTTATCTTTTATAAACTTGCCTTGCGACATACCTGTCAGAACGTAATAATTTTCTGCCGGATTGGCCAAGTCGCCGTCATCCTTAGATAAGAAGAGAATGACCTCTTCTTTAAGATCAAATTCAGGATAGCCTTCCGATTTAGAAATATAATTTCCAACCTTTCCTTTATCAATCCGGACCGTTACAGACTTCTCATTAAATAATTCGTTTTTGTAAACTTCCTCTACGTTCACTACGATATCGGTTTGGATGATATTGCGAACATCCTGTCCCTTCTCACCATTCGGATTGCTCCAGAAGCCTGGCTTGATTTCCGAGACGGTGCCGCGCAAAATGACATTTGCTTCGTCAACCAATGCTTTTTTATCTTTTAACGCAATTTCACCCGATGTTACGGTAACCACATTTTTAGGAACTGCATAGTAGATGCCAATTCCCGCCATGAACAAAACCAAAAAAGAAATTGCTATTTTTTTCAAGTGAAATTCACCCCCATTCCTATTATTAGTAAATAACGGATATACCGTCCTTATCATCCTGCTCGATGTCTCGTTTATGGGTCTCCCCTACGGAGGAACCCGAAATCATGGTCGCTCCTGTAACGTTTGAATGGTTTAAACCGAGTAGATGGCCTAATTCATGGGTAAAAACTTGACCGATGTCATATAAGTTCGCACTGCCATTTCCCCAAGGATGGGATATATTTACATCAATGTCCGCTTCCGACATTGCATTCTCAACGAATTTTCCGTTCATGATTGTTGTTGTAGTGGTCGCATACGTCTGCATAAGATATGTTTGCGTTCCCCGGGAGCCTTTGGTCACTTGATTTAGGTTATTATCGTTAGGATACGTAGTATTGCTGGTATTGGAGCCGATCGAAACCATATTACCTATTCCCGCATTATTCCATTGCGCAGACGCATTGATCATCGCCGTTTTGCTTGTCGCATCAAACGTACTGTAAGGATATACCGTTGTAGGGTACGGCGTAAATCCTCCGTAAAACCAAACATCATAAGCAAATGCAGAGCTTGCTCCCAGCATCAAGCCTATAATTCCGAACAAAGTGACAAGCAGGTTTTTCGTACTTCTTTTCTTCAAGCTTACACCTCCATTTTTTGAATCTATGACTTTCAGTCATAGATGGACCACATAATAGATAATACTAATAATTGGTTTATATAGCAATTAATAGTGTATTCTTGTTTTCCGAAATGGGCGTTACGCTTACATAATTGTTAAATATACAATCAGTTTCCGATCATCACGATAAGTCATCATATCAAGCAATCTATCTGTGATGCTAGTAATAATAAGGTCTGGTACATATGTCCTACAAGGTATCGAAGGCATCGAGACCGCCTGAAATTAACTCGGTTTTTTCATAATAATTAACGGTTTTTTGAATGTTCTTCGGTGATCGATAGCTGTACTATCGAGTTAGAAATCTTTTCATTGAAAAATCTGACATAAAGGAATGCTTTGGGAAAGAGGAGGTATGCAAGTTTTTCTGTTACACAGCCCCAACAAAGACGCTTTTACATAAGTGAATTGAAAACGCTTACTACATCTTAGTGCTGCTAAATGAGGCATTTTATTTGAGGAAAGCGGGGGATCCATGTTTTATGCAAAAAAAACCAAAACGTCTTTTTAAGATACTGTTGGCAGCAGCCGTTATATGTTCGACTGTCATGCCGGGCCTGCCGTTTAGTTCACAGCAGGCGAATGCGAGCGCAGAGCAGGTGGTGAAAAGATTCGACTTCGGTACTGCCGCGAGCCCGATTAAGGAAGGTTATACGGCTGTTAATGAGGCTCAGCTTTACACGGTAGAAGCGGGTTATGGCCTCAGTGCGGTGCTCGCGTCTCGGAATCGCTCGGGCGGCGATGAGATGACCAATGATTTTGTGCTCGGCAGTTCGTTTTCCTTTTACGCGGATCTACCTAACGGCGAATATGATGTCACCGTTTATTCAGGCGATCTTCTAACAGGAACAAGCACGACAAAAACGAACGTCGCCTTGGAAGGCATAGCGGCTGGAACGATCTCAACGAGGCAGGCTATTGCGCAAGCTACCTATCGGACCACGGTAAATGACGGGCAATTGACGGTAGGCATTTCCGCATCTACCGGATATGGCTATCTGAATGGACTCGTTATTGAACAGGTCATGCCTGTTCAGCCGGATGCACCTGCGGGCCTTGCCGTTACAGGAGTAACAAAGAATGACGTGTCGCTTTCATGGGACAGCGTTGCGGGTGCGGTTCTCTACAAGATTTATCGGACAGAGGGGGGCGGCCCAAGCCTGGTCGCGGGACAATCGGCGGGCGCTTCCTTTACCGATACGGATGTAACGGAAGGCAGCAGCTATACGTACGCGGTAACGGCATTGAACGCCGCGGGATTGGAATCCGAGCTGAGCGAGCCGACGGCTGCGGTTGAAATTCCTGCTGCCGTAGCGCCGGCAGCACCGGTAGGCTTAACGGTCAGCGAGGTATTGGAATCAGCCGTAAAGCTAAGCTGGACGGTAACGGACGGAGCGACAGGCTATAAAATTTGGCGTTCCGATGCGGAAGCGGGTCCATTCACGGAAGTCGGACAATCGACCGTACCGGCGTTTACCGATGAAGGCGTGGACACTTCCGTACCGCATTACTATCAAATTACGGCATCCAACGATCGCGGCGAGTCGGGTGCGTCGAGCACGGCTGCAAGTGCAGTGTATACAATGCCTGACACGCTGCCGGACGGAGACGTTCAGCGCTTCGACTTTGGTTCAGGGGCACAAGCGGAGGGTTATACGCGGATTACATCTGCAGCGGCGTATTCCGCGGCTCTGAAATACGGCTTTGCCGATATTTCAAAGGTAAGCTTTGGCGACAGAGGGACAGCGGATGCGCTTAGATCCGACTTTGCCATGCCGTTGAATACAACGTTCAGCATTGATCTTCCGAACGGCGATTATACCGTGTCGCTTATCGCAGGCGACGCTTCGGAAGCATCGGAAATTGCGATTAAAGCCGAAACGATTCAGAAGGTACAGCTTACGGGCAAAGCGGCTGGGCAGTTTCTGGAGATGGATTTCCAGATCGCTTTGGTGGACGGCCAGCTGAATCTGGAATTCAGCGGAAGCGCGCCGAAGATCAATGCGCTTGTCATTACGAAGCAGCAGGCACGCCAAGCAGGCGAGCTCCCGACCGTTTATATTGCCGGCGATTCGACGGTTCAAACGTATGACCCGTATTGGGAGCCGGAAGCAGGCTGGGGCCAAATGCTGCCGCGTTTCTTCAGCAATGACGTCATGTTCAAAAACCATGCGATCGGCGGCAGAAGCTCCAAATCCTTCATCTTCGAAGGACGGCTGGATGAGGTATTGCGTGCCATTAAGCCGGGCGATTATTTCCTCGTTCAGTTTGGCCATAACGATGCAACCATAAGCGTTCCTGATCGGTATGCATCGCCGGCCGACTACAAAAATTATTTAAAAACCTATATTAACGGCACGAGACAGCGCGGTGCTACGCCGATTCTCGTAACGCCAATGGGCCGCAGAGACTTTAATGCGGATACGGGCAAGTTCAACATCAGCTTTCCGGAATATGTAGCGGCAATGAAGGATGTCGCCGAAGAGCTGAATGTGGAGCTGGTCGACCTAAGTACGCTTAGCGTGGCGTATTACGATTCCATTGGTGCACAGGCGACCTTGTCTGTATTCCTGCATGTTGAGCCGGGAATTTACGGGGCTTTCCCGAACGGGTCCGCGGACAATACGCACTTCCAGGAGTACGGCGCAATCCAGCTGGCCCGTCTACTCGCGGGAGGCATTGAGCAGCTGAATGCACCGTTAGCAGATTTTGTTCAAGAGATTGAACAGCCTGAAGCCGTGCCGGCTAAGCCTGCCGGATTGGTCGCGGGCAGTGTCAGCAACGCGGGTGCGCAGCTGCAGTGGAATGCCGTGGAAGGAACGGATATTTATAAAATATACCGAAAGCTCGCATCAGAGCCGGATACGGCCTATGCCTTAATCGGAACGGCAACCGTTCCGAAACTGACGATCGGAGGCATGCTGGAGGGCCAGACCTATACGGTTCGCGTAACAGCGGTTAACGGCCGGGGTGAGTCAGAGCCGTCGAATGCCGTATCGATAACGACCAAATCGGCCCTATACCGTTTCGATTTTGGCCCAGTAGGCGCACCTGTAGCGGCGGGATATACGGAAGTAACTCGCAGCGTTCTTTACACGCCTGAGCTTGGATACGGCCTTACTTCTAGCACGGGCATGATCGACCGCGACCGCGGATCGGTAACAGATGATTTGCGCAGAGATTTTGTAGCTTATTTCGGCAACTCTTATGAATTCCAGGTGGATCTCTCGAATGGCTATTATTCGGTGAAGACGTATACGGGAGACTGGATTGGTTCGACGAGGACAAACGTCAGCATTGAAGGTAAAGATTATGGAACGATTGCTTCAGGCAAAGCCAATGTAGCCGAAAAGATGTATAACCAAATAGCGGTCAAGGACGGAAAGATGAACCTTGTCTTCAGCGGCCAGACGGCTCATCTGAACGGTTTGGAAATTACGCCGCTCCTGCTGTCGCCGACGGACCTGACGCTTACCGGCATCGACCTGAATAGCGATCCGGTATCGGCAGCCCTTTCCTGGGGAGCGGTAGACGGCGCATCCGCCTACCGTGTGTATCGTCAAGCAACCGTTGCAAGCAGCCCGGAGCTTCTTATCGAAACATCGGACACCCATTTTACGGATTTGACCGCCGATGTTGGCTTGGATTACGAATTCACAGTTACAGCTGTGGAAAGCACAGGCTTTGAATCGGTAGCCTCGAACGTGCTTACCGTATCCATGATTGATCCAAATGTCGCTAAGGCGGCTGTTCCGACTGGATTAACGGTGCAATCTACGAATAAAAACGACGTTACATTTACCTGGGACGCTGTTGCGGAAGCACGGATGTTTAATATTTACCGTGCGAAAAAAGCGGATGGAGAATATACGCTGATTGGCAAATCGACTGAGGCAAGTTATACAGACACGACGGTATTGACTACGATTCCTTACTACTATAAGGTCGCATCGGTTAACGCAGGAGGCATCTCCGAGCAATCGGCGAGCTTGGAGACACCTGCGGTTACCACGCTTTATCGCAATATGGAATATTTGGACCGTGCACCGGTGGCGGTTAAGCAGGATGCAGGCAACTATATCGGCTGGAGATTGCTGGGCTTGGATCCGGCAGCCATTGGATTTAACCTGTACCGTGACGGCGTAAAGCTAAACACAGCGCCTATAACGGATACGACAAACTATGTCGATACGGCGGGCACAGACAGCTCCTCCTACAAATTGACTTCGGTTATGAATGGTGTAGAGAAATCCGCCTCCGAAACATTCGGCGTATGGCAGAAGCAATATTTGTCGGTTCCCTTGCAGAAGCCGGCGGATGATTATACGAAGGACGGCCAGCCGTACACGTATAACGCGGGAGATGCGAGCGTCGGTGATTTGGATGGTGACGGCCAGTATGAGATTGTTCTGCTGTGGTCGCCTTCGAACAGCAAGGATAACTCGCAGGGAGGTTATACGGGCATCGTATACATGGATGCTTACGAAATGGACGGAACGCGTCTATGGCGCATTAATCTGGGCCCGAACATCCGTGCAGGCGCACACTATACGCAGTTTATGGTGTACGATTTGGACGGTGATGGACGCGCTGAAGTTACGTTTAAGACAGCGGACGGGACGATAGACGGCCAAGGTCATGCCATAGGCGACGCTAGCGCGGATTACCGCAACAGCGGCGGGTATGTATTGCTTGGAAATGAGTATTTGACCGTATTCAATGGATTGACCGGCGGGGAGCTCGACACCGTGGCCTACGATCCTCCGCGTGGAGACGTTGGCGCTTGGGGGGATGCATACGGTAACCGGGTAGACCGCTTCCTGGCAAGCGTTGCTTACCTGGACGGAGAGCATCCTAGCGTTATTTTTAGCCGGGGCTACTATACAAGAACTGTTTTGTCCGCTTACAGCTTCCGTGACGGACAGCTCGAGCAGCAATGGAAATTTGACTCGAACGACGAGGGTTATGGAAGCTATGCCGGCCAGGGCAATCATAACATGTCTATTGCCGACGTAGACGGCGACGGCAAGGATGAAGTTTCTTTTGGCGCAATGGCAATCGATGATGACGGCAAGCCGTTATATAATACTGGGCTTGGTCATGGCGATGCCATGCATCTGGGCGATCTTGATCCGACAAGACCGGGTCTCGAATTATTTGACGTGCATGAGCATACGGATTCCGAATACGGCATGGAGATGCGTGATCCGGCTACAGGAGAAATTTTATGGGGCGTGTATACCGGAATAGATACGGGACGCGGACTCACGGCAGATATTGACCCGAATCATGTGGGCGAAGAGGCATGGTCGGCCACAATCACGAACGAGCAGCATATCCCGATTACCGGCCTATACAATGCGCGCGGTGAATTAATTACGACGAAAATCCCAACGTCCACGAATTTCGGCGTATGGTGGGATGGTGATCTGCTGCGCGAGCTCCAGGATTACAACCGCATTGATAAGTGGGACTACACGAGTGAAACGACTGCCAACTTATTCACAGCAGAAGGAGCGTCGTCTAATAACTCGACCAAAGCTAACCCAAGTCTGCAGGCTGATTTGTTCGGGGACTGGCGCGAGGAAGTCATGTGGCGTTCATCGGACAGCTCGGAGCTGCACATTTACACGACGACGGATGTAACGGAGCATCGCATCCGCACGTTAATGCATGACCCTGTCTACCGCCTGGGCGTTGCTTGGCAGAACGTAGCCTACAACCAGCCTCCGCATACCAGCTTCTATCTTGGGGCTGATATGACGGAGCCGGCTGCACCGCATATTCAGTATATTGGCGCACCGCAGCAGCCAGAGGATACGACTGCACCGGTAGTGGCAGGGTTACCGCCCCAGCAATTAACGGTTTCCGACGTCTACGTCATGCAAGTAACTGCTGAGGATCAAGAATCGGGTATTCGCAGTCTGACATTAACGTTCGATGGAACGGCGTTAGAAAACGGAAGTCAGCTTCCATTGAAGGATAATGCAGGTATTCATACGTTTACGGCTGTGGCCGTGAACAATGAAGGCCTTGAGACGGTTAAGACCTTGACGGTTATCGTGACAGGTATCGAGAAGGCGTCAGCTGTACCTGGCAAGCCGGTTCTGTCCAATAACAATGGCCATGATAACGGTCTTTTGGATGGCAGCTACAAAATTACGATGAATCTCTGGTACGGCAACAACGGCACAGTTTACAAGCTGTATGAGAATGGACTGCTTATTGATACGCAGGTGCTGACAGACCGTTCACCTTTGGCACAAACGGCTTCAACGAACATCACAGGCAAAGTGAACGGCACATACACCTATACCTGTGAGCTGATTAACTCCTATGGGACAACGTCCTGCGGGTCGCATGAGGTCAAGGTAAAGGACGCTGCGCCTGCAAAACCGGTTTTATCCAATGATAACTGGGATGGAAACGGGGATTACAAAATCACGATGAACCTTTGGTGGGGCACGAACGGCACCACATACCGTCTCTTTGAGAACGGTGTGCTCATCGATACCCAAACTCTGACGGCAAATACGCCTTATGCACAAACCGCATTTACAAGCGTGAGCGGCAGAACGTCCGGGACATACGAATACCGGGTGGAACTCGAGAACGCCAGCGGCATGAACGAAAGCAGCGTGATGAAGGTTATAGTCAAGTAACTGTTCCTATTAAAAAAATGCCCGCTGACCGCTTAAGGTTGGCGGGCATTTTTTGAAATATAAGAAAGTATAAATTTTAACCTTATACAATGCTTATATTTCATCGCGAAACGAGCTTCTGCCGCTAAAGACGGCGTCAGCCGTTTACGCTTGTTAGATGCAAAATTTCATTTTGCAAGGCATATCGGATATAGCACGGAAGTCTGTTTCAGAACTGAAATCAATAATTACTGGTTATAATTACTGGTTTTTCTAGATCGAATTATTTTACCGCCAATTAATCCGAGTAGAACAATTAAAGCTGAAGCCAAACGGGGTGGTAGTTTTATCTATGAGGAATGATATACATGCGACAATGGAAAAATTGACGCTATTCAAGTGAATCCTTTATTTTTTATGGAAGGTACGAAGTTTTTAAAGGATAATCAAACAAGTACATAGAAGTAATATATTTCCTTTTTGCATAAAGTTGAGTGATTTTGGAATCTAGCTGGTTAATCTTTTTTGATTATATGGGGGGATATCAAACTGGAATCATGATCGCAACAAAGAAGCATTCACGCGGATGAAGAGATTTTTGATTTGAGGAGTCATGCAATGAACTTAAAAATCATATTTTACTTGGCTGCATTCGGCATGGGACTAGCCCTGCCCTTTCAACAACTGCTATTTAAAATCATACTTACAGCGATTGTATACTTTATGGATGCCGCTTTATCGGATGAGTCTGAAAAAAGAAAGTACAGCATTTATCTCTTGTTTATCATTGGGATTCTGCTTAGTTACCTCTATAAATTGTTTGTTAACTAGATATAGCGGATGAATCTTACAAAATAAAAGGACTGGCACCCCGGCAAAGTAAGCTTTGCGGAGGAGCAGTCCTCTTTGGCATGGAATAAAATTAAAGTACGTTCAAGTGGGGGATAACCAGTCCTCCGTATGCGAATGCGATAACAATGACGATGGCAGGATGAATTTTGCGAAACTGCATCGCCCAGAAAGCGACTGCCGCTATGATGAGTGATTGAAGGATGCCAATTGATTCGACGGAGCTTTGAGCCATTTGCCAAGTCAGCAGAAGCATCATGACGGCAATGACGGGCTGCACGAGCAGGGTCATTCCTTTAACGACGGGCGACTGACGGTGCTTCTGCAGCACTTTAAGCAGCAGGATAAGCGCGACAGCCGAAGGGACGATCGTTGCAGCTAAGGCTAGTAGAATGCCTACCCAACCGCCGACGTCGTAGCCGACGAACGCGGCTATTTTTGTCGCAATCGGGCCTGGTAGCGCGTTGCCCAAAGCAAGAATATTCGAAAACTCAACCGGCGTCGTCCACGCATGGTTGGTCACGATCTCCCGGTACATGAGCGGGATGGAAGCAGGGCCTCCGCCGTAACCGAGCACGTTGGCAATAAAAAAGCCGATAACTAAATTAATCCATTCCACGTGTAACGCCCTCCTTCTGCTGTACGGTGCGCTGCTGCTTTTGCTGCTTTCTGCGCTGCAGGGCTCCTACGGTTCTCAGGTGGAAAGCGCCGTAACCTAGAAATAAAAGAATAACGATAGCGGGATGAATATGAATGCCCTGCAGCAGTCCAAAAGCTAAGGCGAAAAAACCAAAGCCTACGTATTTGCCAAGTCCCTTCACGGCCCTTTCTCCGAATTCATAGGCCATCATGCCAAGCATGACCGCAATAACAGGGGTCACTGCCCCGATCATTCCCTGTATGAATGCCGCGCTGCTGAGAAACTGGACGGTCGTTAACAGCAGGATCATCGCAATGCCGGAGGGGACGATATGGGCGAGTACGGATACAATCGCACCTAGCGTACCTTTTTCCCGATAGCCCAGATAAGCTGCGATTTTTGTGGCAATAGGTCCCGGCAATGCATTCGCGAGGGCCAGGATTTCACCGAATTCCTCGTCTTCTATCCATTTATAATTCGTTACGGCTTCGTAACGAATAAGCGGGATGACGGAGGGGCCGCCGCCGTATCCGATAATTCCGGTCTTCATCATCGCCCACGACAGCTGCATATAGCGGTTGTTCATTATTTTGCTCGCCATGATTTACAGCCTCATTCCCATACGGCTCTTGTATCGGTTAATGAGCACCTGGCAATCCACGCTCATGATGCCGGGCAAAGTGTACAGCTTTTCCTTCAGAAAATGCTCCATCTCCTGATTGTTGCGGAAAAGGCCGTGCATATGCAGCTTGCTGGGTCCGGTCATGTGGTAGAGGCTTGTGACGAACGGCTCGGTCGAGAGCTGGTCGGCGACGGCGTGCAGATGCTTAGGCTCAACCTCTACATTAAAAAAAGCCGACACGTTTATGCCGATTCGCTCCGGATTAATCACGGCGGTAAACCGTTCGATAACGCCTCCATCCATTAAAGCATTGATACGGGATTGAACGGCCACCCGCGACAAGCCTATCTCCTTCGCTAAATCCGTGTAAGATATTCTGCCATTTATATTGAGTTCAGCAATGATTTTGCGATCGATGTCATCAATTTCTATCGTATACGTCTCGTCAACCGGTTTCGTTTGCACTGGTTTATCAGCTCCAATCCTTATTTTCGTTATTTCAAGGTGTCTTGTAATATCACGTTTTAATTACCATATGTTTAAATATATACACATTACCGTTCGTTTTCAATACAATAAATTAAAAGTGATTACATTTTAGTTGCCTATCATTTGTTAAGATGGTATTTTAAATTCATATACAATGTTATATTATCTATCATAAAAAATAAACCGTTTGCGAGTTTTAATTAAATATATAAGAATTTATATGTTTTCACTTATAAATCTGCTTATATATCTCCGCGAAACGAGCTTTTGCCGCTGCAGGATGGCACAGCCGTTACGCTTGTTAGCAAATCATTTTTGGGAGTGGTAGACGTGAATCAGTCCGTGGTTGGAACGAAAGCAATGGTTGTAAGCCCTCATTATTTAGCTACTGCGGCTGGAGCACGCATGCTGGAGAAGGGGGGGAATGCTTATGATGCCGCGGTCGCGGTTAGTGCATGCCTCGCCGTTGTGTACCCGCATATGACAAGTCTTGGGGGAGATTCCTTTTGGCTGGGCTATCATCATGGCGAAGGCAAGGTTCGCGGCTATAATGCGAGCGGGCGATCAGGCTATAAAGCAAATATCGGCGCTTATGCAGGTCTGGCGGCTATACCGAATCGGGGCATCGGCAGCATCGTCACGGTGCCGGGCATGGTTGACGGCTGGGATGCGGTTCATCGCGAGTATGGCCGTTTGCCTTGGGCGGAAGTGCTGGCACCTGCCATAGACTATGCCGAAAATGGTTTTCCGATGTCGAATGATCAATATCAGAACACGGTTCATAATGAATCGGTGCTTGCGAGGTTGCTTGAAACAGCGGATATTTATTTGCCCGGCGGTCAAGCCGTGAAGACCGGCGAGCGCTTTAAACAGCTTGCGCTGGCCAAGACGCTGCGGCGCCTGGCGGAATTTGGGCGCGATGAATTTTATAAGGGAGAGACAGCAAAGGAAATCACAAATTTCCTCGGCAAGCATGACGGACTTCTGACAGCGGATGACTTTGCCGATCATCACGGTGATTGGGTAACGCCGGTCGAAGGCTCCTACCGAGGCTATACGCTTCATCAGATGCCTCCTAACTCCCAAGGTTTTTCCGCCATTATGGCTCTTCATATATTAGAACAGTTTAAGCTGGGTGAAATCACGCATGGCTCACATGATTATTATCAGCTGTGCATTGAGGCTCTAAAGCTGAGCTTCCGTGACCGAAACACCTACTTATCTGATCCCGCGTTTACGAATGTGCCGCTTGAGCGGCTGTTGGATAAAGATTATGCAGCAGCGCTTGCCGCCTCTATTGAACTCGGCCGTGCGTCCTCGGAGAAATCAGAGGTGCTCGGCAGCGATACGGCTTATGCGGCAGTCGTCGATGAGGAAGGGAATTCGGTCTCCTTCATTCAAAGTCTGTACTTTGAGTTCGGATCAGGTGTCGTAGCTGGGAATACGGGGGTCCTGCTGCAAAATCGCGGCTCGTTCTTCTCCCTTGACCCGAATCATGTAAACAGCTTGAAGCCGGCCAAAAGAACATTCCATACACTCATGCCGGCGATGGCATGCCGCGATGGCAAGCCGGCGGTGCTGTATGGCACGCAAGGCGGAGAAGGGCAGCCGCAGACGCAAACCGCGATTTTTACCCGGATGATCGACTATGGAATGAACCCGCAGCAAGCGATTAACGAGCCAAGGTGGGTATGGGGCCGGACATGGGGAGAGCCGACACAAGAGCTGAAGATCGAAGGGCGCGTATCGCAGGATGTTCTGGAATCGTTGGCACAAGCGGGTCATATTGTACGCAAAGTAAAGGATTTTGACGGGATTATGGGGCATGCGCATGCGATTATGCGCGATGAGCAGGGATTCCTGCAGGGCGGATCAGACCCTCGCTGTGATGGCGCCGCAATAGGTTGGTAGTATCCAATAGGAGAGACTTGGAGGCTGAAATAACGATGAAGCAAAGCTGGAACGCGTATGCCAACGAACATTTGGTGCTCGAGCCTCAAGCTGAGGGGAGCTTAAGCGGTAAAAAGTTTTCGGTCAAAGATGTGTTTAATATTGCCGGCCACACATCGGGTGCAGGCAATCCGGATTGGCTGCGGACGCACGGGCCCTCGACGGAGAATGCCGCAGTCATAGACCGCCTGCTCCGAAACGGCGCAAGGCTGGAGGGAACAACGCTTACGGATGAAATTATGTACAGCATCAACGGAGAAAATGCCCATTACGGGACGCCGGTCAATCCGAAAGCGCCCGGGCGCATACCAGGCGGATCCTCCAGTGGATCGGCCGTTGCGGTATCGGCGGGGTTAGCGGACTTTGCGATTGGTACCGATACGGGAGGCTCCATCCGAGTGCCGTCCGCTTATTGCGGCATTTACGGCATTCGGCCAACGCATGGCGCTGTGGATGCGCGCGGCTTGATCCCGCTAGCACCGAGCTTTGATACAGTGGGCTGGATGGCCCGCGATCCTCAGACGCTGCTCGAGGTGGGAAAAGTGCTTCTGGATCCCGAGCCGTCAGCCGGCTCGGGATTTACGCGGATGCTATTCGCTCAGGATGTATGGTCATTAACGGATGACCATACAAAATCGGCGGCTTCCCGCTATTTCCCGGCACTGCGTGAAAGGGTTCGGCAGCATGAGGATGTTGTCGTGGCGCCGGACGGCCTGCGGGAGTGGATGAACGCTTTTCGTACCATTCAGGGCTTGGAAATTTGGCGCGCGCATCAAGAATGGATCACACAGGTACAGCCTGTGTTTGGTCCGGGAATTGCTGAGCGGTTTGCTTGGGCAAGCACGCTTAAAGAAGAGGAAAGCGGCGCGGCATACAAGCTGCGTGAAACCGTATGTATCCGTATGAATGAACTGCTCGGGACAGATGCCGTCCTCGTTGTGCCGACTGTGCCAGCGATAGCTCCACTGCTTCAATTGTCGGGTTCTGAGGTGGAGCAGCGCCGTGTACAAACGCTCGAAATGAGCTGCATTGCCGGACTAGCAGGGCTTCCTCAAGTGACGGTGCCGATCGCGGGAGAGTTAGGTTATCCGGTCGGATTATCTTTTGTTGCGGGTCGAGGGCAAGATTTGCGGCTGCTGGAATGGGTAGCTAATCGCGTATCGTCAATTGTTGAGCCATAAGCTGAAGCAGAGGAGTGCTTATAGATGAAATTATCTACCGTAAAAGTAAATGGTAAAGAGCAAGCCGCGATTTCAATCGCGGAGGGGCTTGTCCTTATAGATACGATTAACGAAGCGGAACGAGCGGGCTGGAGTACGGAGCTGTTCGAGCTGATCCGTCTTGGAGAGCTTGTGCCTCTCACGGAATGGTACAATACCGGCGGCAAGGAAAAGCTGGAACAGCTGACGTTAATTCCTTATGATGAAGCAGATTACGGCCCCCTCTATCGACATCCTCGTAAAATTTGGGGCATCGGCCTAAACTACGTGAAGGATGCCGCAGAGCTTGCCGCAGCAGATCCGAATGATGAGCCGGTCAGCTTTATGAAGCCGGATACGACCATTATCGGTCCGCTTGATGCCATTCGGATTCCTCCTGAGGAGGGAACCATCACTGCAGAGGCCGAGTTAGGCATTATTATTGGAAAGACTTGCAAAAACATAACGGAAGCTGAAGTATACGATGCCATCGCCGGCTATACGACGACTATCGACGTAACGGCATCGGATATTCACGCTAGAAATCAGCGATACTTAACGAGAGCCAAAAGCTTTGATACCTTCTTTAGCTTCGGGCCTCAGTTTATAACGAAGGATGAATTTCCCGATCCACTGGATATTCAAGTGGAAACGGCGCTTAACGGGGCGGCAGCGCATCGGAACAAGGTATTTAATATGAAGTTTCGGCCATGGTATGCGGTTGCGTTTCATTCGAAAGTAATGACGCTGCTTCCTGGGGATATTATTATGACCGGTACCCCGGGCGCTGTCGTTATTCGAGACGGAGATGTAGTGGAATGTCGCATCGACGGCTTTGAGCCGCTGCTTAATTCCGTAAAAAATTGAAGTTCAAAGCCGAAAAATGGCGAACGAAGGTGGTCGATAGTTCTTACACTGCCGATCGCCTTTCTGGTTTGTGCGTAAACGGAGTTTAAGGCTTGATTGATAGAAATAAAACTGCTATAAATAAGTAAGTAAATAAATAGTTGTTTGGAGGAGAGACGATGATCGACGTATTCCCCGCGGCATCGCGGCATTCGGCAGATCTCGGCTGGCTGCGCAGCCAACCCAGCTTTTCATTCGGCGCCTATTATGATCCGAACCGAACGGGCTTTAGTGTTATGCGTGTGTGCAATGATGATTACTTAGCTCCGGGAAAAGGCTTTGGCGCCCATCCCCACAGCGACATGGAAATTGTCTCTATCGTATTAAACGGTCAGATCAGACATGAAGATAATCTCGGCAATTCGGTTGTATCCTCTTTTGGAGAGGTACAGCGTATGTCAGCGGGTACGGGGGTCATCCATACGGAGTTCAATGCCTCCGAGGAAACGGAGATGCGATTGCTGCAGCTGTGGTTTATGCCGAAGGAGCGAGGTTTGGCGCCATCCTATGAAGCGAGCCGCTTCGATACCGACAAGCTGCATAATGCGCTGCTGCCTGTCGTTTCCGATCAAGCGCATGAGCAGGCAGCTTCGATCGGCCAAGATTTGACGATCTATTTGAGCAAGCTGGATCAAGGAAAACAGCTGTCCTACGCCGTTGAGCCTGGCCGCAAGCAGTTTATCTATATCATCGAAGGCGAGCTTCAGGTGCATGGGGTAACGCTGGAGGCTGGCGATACCGCGCAGATCGAAGCAGCGGATGAGCTTTCTTTTGCTGCGTCGTCCCCGGCGTTTTTTATGTTTATTGATATGCCATAAGCTTACGAAGTAAGCTTGTTTAAATATAAGAAAGTATAAATTTTAAACTTATATGATGCTTATATATCACCGCGAAACGAGCTTCTGCCGCTAAGGACGGCGTCAGCCGTTTACGCTTGGTAGGAGGGGGTTGGAGATGAAACAGACGTTTCAAATTAAGCACGCGGTGGGCGGGCGGATGTTTATTGATTCAAATAAGCAGGACGTTCCCTACACGCTCGTTCCGCAGGGACAGGGTTGGAGATTCACGGTCAGCGTGCCTTGGGGCCCGATGATTGAAGAGCTGCTTGTGCATAAGGAAGAGCTGAACGTGTTTGTTTTCCAGGAGTTTGACGATCAACCAACATTGAAAACCTGGTATTACGTCAAGGATGGCCCAGTTGAATTTGATACGGCAGAGAGCAGGCTTACGATTATTGCGGATTCCCGCATCGAATATTATCCGCATGAATATTCCGTTTAAAGCTGTAACCGATGTGGAAACCAGTCGATACTCCTGCAAGCAGGGAGAGACTGGTTTTTTTGACTGTATTACTGAAAAGGCCCTTTAGCTGCATAAGCGCTATAGGGCCTTTTTCAACTGCAGTTTTTTCTACGAATGAATCTCGCTAGACAACCAAACTTTGTTCCAGCTATTTATTGGTGCTGTGCTGTTTAGTGCTGAGCCTATCAGCCGGACTGCCGTTGCCGCCGCGTCTTTTATTCATCGCGGCCTTTTGCTGCGTAGCCTTTACCTTTGCCACAAACTCACTTGTACTTTCCAAAACCATCATCTCCTTCTTTTTAAGCAGTGCATTGCAACTTCATTATTTAGAATAACCAACAATCAAGAAATAAGGCTCTCCATCCATATATTTATGTAACGGCGATTGAAAGCAGAGTTTGTCCTCCTTTATAATACCCATATGTGCGTTATTTACAGAATAGAATCGTACGACAGGCTCGGGGCAAACGATACATAATCACTAACGCGGTGTTACCAAGTATTGCTAGGCATCCAATCAAACAAAGCGAGGTACTTATGTTTAGAGTGACGGCACGGGCACAAATGAGAGCAGGCTTTGAAGCGGAAGCGATGGAAGCCGCGAAGAGGGAGCAAACGGTGCATCGGCTTTTGGAGCAGGGCGAGCTCATGACGGTGGGCTGCTTCAGATGGGAGCGGAATGTGTTCCTTTACTTCGAATGCGTGAATCAACCGCTGGAGCCGGCTGAGCTTTTGCCGTCGATGGCGCCTTATCTTGAAGATTGGCCAGGGCATTCAGAGGTTCGGAAGTGGATCCCGATGATCGACGTGTTTCATTTTAACGAGCCTGCAGGCTACGAGCATTGGCTGCGCAAGGAAAGGGTGGATCGCCGCGTAGGCAGAGTTGCGCATCTGAAGCCAGAGATGGCCGCGAGCTATATTTATTTTCATTACCAGCTCCAGGAGGAGCGTGCCTTCCATGGGCCGAAATACGAAATTATAACGATGCACGAAAATTTGCTGTTCGGCTATCAGGAATTTCCCGCCGTCGTCGAAGAGCCGGTATTGCGGGGAAAACTAAGCACGACGGGTACGCCAGCTGATTGGAATGATTCGAGGATGGATCTTCACTTTCAACCTTGGGAGGACGGTCATCTGTATTTCAAGCCAATAGAGCAGCTATTCGCCTACTACAGCGGTACTTCAAAAAAAGGCGCACAAGCATAGGCTGATATTTGCCTTTTATGGACGAAATATGGTACAATGAAATCAATTGCAAGTTTGTAGCACATATTCACAATACACTGCTGTTTATAAATGATAACTGCCCCTTACGCTTAAGTTTGAGGCAGTTTTTCCTTTTTTTATCGCGAAGGAGGCTGACCATGTACAATCGTAAAAAACCGCTTGAAGAGATTCCGGAAGAAAACACGAAGGTATGGACATGCGAGACGGAAGGGTGCAACAGTTGGATGCGCGATAACTTTGCCTTTGATCACGTTCCTACTTGTTTAATCTGCCATGAACCAATGGTCAGCGGCGAGAAGATGCTGCCCGCGCTCAATAACTCCAATAGTGACATGAAGACGTTAAAAAAGGGTACTCCAATTATGTAGTTCCCTTATTCACTGGCAGAAGCCGAGCTTCGCACGAATGGTTAACACCGTTCGGGCAGAGCTCGGCTTTTTGCAATATAAGGAAGTAAAAATTTTAACCTTATACGATGCTCATATTTCACCGCGAAACGAGCTACTGCTCCTAAGGACGGCGTCAGCCGTTTACGCTTGGGTTTGCAGAGCACCGCAAATCCACTGCTTTTGCCAAAAGAGGCAGCGTCGAGCTTGTCGTTACGAATCGCCGCCAAAATGATGCTTCCGATAATCGTTAGGCGAGCAGTTTGTTCGTTTCTTAAAGACGCGGCTGAAATATTTCTCATCCTGGAAGCCGACCAGCTCAGCGACCTGCGAAATTTTCAGCTGCCCATTGGCTAGCAGCTCCTTCGCCCGTTTAATCCGTACCTCCGCAATGAAATCGGACAAATTCCCATTGGTTTCTTGTTTGAATTTTCGTGATATATATTCCCGGCTGAGGAAAAAGCGCTCTGATATATCCTGCAGCGTAATTTCCTCATGCGGATGCTGTTCAATATATTCGGCTATGTCTTCGATGACGCTGCGTTCCTTGTCACGCTCCGCTATTTGCGCAGAGAGCTCGCAAGCCTCCGTAAATACAGCATGTTTCCATTTCTCAAAATCAAAGAAACCATGGGCATCGACGGGCAATAACGCCTGATCCTCCGCTTTTGGGGCTTGTTCCACGGCACTGCCGCGGTTGTTTTTGGAATCCCATAAGGACTTGGCAAGCTCATATTGCTGCCGCCAAACGATAAGCTGCTCTAATGATATGCAGCCTGCTTGGTCAATTGTGTCAAACCAAGGCTGCAAGGCGCGGCGAATTTGCTCCTTGCTGCCGCTAAGAACCGCAAAACGTATAGGCTCCTCATGTTCGCTAAAGAGCTGCTGCGTGCTTTTGCTGCTGGGGGCAGCGCTGCTGAACGGATGGCAATAGGTATGGTTAACGAGTAAATTTCGGCGTAGAAGCGCTAACTTCGCTTGCTGATAAGCGCTGGCAGCGGCTTCAGGGAAGGCGGCAGCGTGTCCGATCCCAAAGTGGAACCGCGTTTTCAGCGCCAATGACATGGCGTCATTTATTTCTTGGATCAGCTGTGGAGCCTGCTCGCCCTCCCCCCAGAACAGCAGCAGCAGCTCATGGTCTTGCCCCCAGTGGCGAAGCGCGAAGCCAAGCTCCTGCTCCTTCAGAAATTCATTGCAAATATTCGTCAGTGAAAACAATAACAGGTCCAGTCCGGCCGCAAACTTTTCCCTTACAGCAGGCGTAGTCAGGTCAAGCCTAATGATTGCAATGCGGGCTCTTGTAATCGGAGCCGTAATGCCGAGCTCTTGTTTCAGCGTATCAGCAAAGCTCGGATAGGTGCCGGGCTCGTTAATCATCGTCGAGAAATACTGCTCCAAGTACATCGGCTTCAGCTGGTTCAGCTCGATATTCATCTTGCGCTTGCGGGTGCGCTCCTGTTCCTCCGTCGTCCAGCTGTTCACCGCTTTAGTCAGTGCGCTCACGAGCTGCTCGGCGTCGATCGGTTTCAAAATATAATCGACCCCGCCGTATTTCACCGCATGACGAACGAAGCTGAAGTCATCATGGCCGCTGATCACTATGATTTTGCTGGCGGGCGCATGCTCAGCCGTCCACTGCAGCAGCTCCCTGCCGTCCATGTTCGGCATCATCATATCGGTGAAAATAATCTCCGGCCGCTCTGCGCGGATCAGCCCCGTAGCGGCTGCGCCGTCCTGTGCTTCAAGCAGCGTATCGATGCCGAATTGATCCCATGGAACAAGCAGGCGGATCGCTTCCCTCACATGCTTCTCATCGTCAATGATTAATGCCTTCATCCTTCATTCTCCTTCACCAGCGGTATATGAATCGTAACGGAAAAGCCGTGCGGCTGCACATGGCGCAGCTCCATATCGGCGGTGGAGTCAAAATGCAGGCGCAGCCTCGACAGCACGTTATGCAGGCCAATGCCGCCATCCTCCTGGCTATTCTCCCGCGCAGCACCGAGGTTCGGCACCTTTTTCAGCTGATTTAGCACCTCCTGCAGCCGTTCCTCGGACAGACCGCAGCCATTATCCTGAACCTCGATGGACAGCAGCTGCCTCGGCTCATCCAAGAAGCTTGTGATTATCAGCTCGGAAGGCTCCTCTGACGATTGAACGAAGCCGTGCTTGAAGAAGTTTTCGAGCAGCGGCTGCAAAATCATTTTTGGAATCAGAATGCGCTTGGTTTGCTCATCAATATTCAGTTGAATATGCAAGGCGGTATCAAAGCGCTGCTTCTGCAGATCGAGGTAGGCCTGTACATAATCGAGCTCCCGGCTTAGCTCTACGACCGCATCCATCGTATTCATCTGATAGCGCATCATTTTGCCGAGGGAGGTGATAAGCGAATAGGCTTTCATGTCCCCATGCTGGAGCGAGACGGTGCCGATCGACTGCAGTGCGTTATAGAGGAAATGCGGATTAACCTGGGCCTGCAGCGCCTTTAATTCATTCGTCTTGTTCGCGATCTCGAGCCGGTACTCGGTCAAAATCAAATTGTTGATCGTCTGCATCATGGAGCGGAAACGCCGTGCGAGCAGGCCGATTTCATCATCGCTGTGAATGTCGATCGACACGTTCAAATTACCCGTTTCAATTTTGTTAACGTATCCGATAAGACGCAGCAGCGGCTTTGTAAACCGGATGGAAATAAATAAGGTAGCCAAAACCACAATGGCAAGGAAAGCGATTCCGACGGCTGTATTAATGCGGGCAATGCGGTCAGCTGCGCTGAATAGATGCTTGTATGGCGTTTGCTTAACTAAATACCAGTCCATGTAGGGCGTCTTAATCCGGTCATAAAAGACCATGCCGTCGAAGGATTCTGCTTTCCAATCGAAATGCCCGCTGTCCTGCCCCGACTTCAAAACCGTCCCAAGCCAGCTTTGCTTGGAGGCGGTGCCGATCTCGTTTTTATCCGAGGACAAAACGATTTGACCGCTCGAATCCATGATGTAGAAGCTCTCTTCGCCGCTGTCATAAAGTTGGCGGTTCAGATCCTCCAGCACATGCAGCCGCACATCGATGGACAGCTCTGCAAGCAGCTCCTCGCTCGGCGCAAGAAAGATAGGGCGGTGCAGCGAAAATACCATTTCCTCGCTTGCGGCCGACTTGAGATCGACGAGCCCGTAATTATGGCTCTTATGCGAAGGCTCAATGTAGGCTTTTTTCGTCGTTTGCGGGATGGAGCCTACGTTTTGACCCACCTTAATATCGTCGTTCCAGAGCAGGTAAGTCGCGTTTTGCTTCACGACATACAGCCTTACTTTATGAAATTCGCTTACGCTCTGATACATGTTGTAGAGATGGTCCTTCAGCAGGTTGCGGTTGCGGATGACATCGGTAATGTCGTTCGGAAACACCTCGTCCTCCATACTGTGCTCCAATATATAATACAGGGAGCGCGGAACATTCATCGCATTATAGACGGCGAGCGACTTTTGGTTGATGTTGTTCATGTAGTTCAAAATGTTGGTCTTGCCAAGCGACAGCAGCCGATTATTTTTGGCGATGGCTTCTTCGGTAATGGATTTAGTCGTCGCGTTGTACGAAATGATCATGGATGTCGCAATGGGCAAAATAGTTGCTGCAAGCAGCAGCAGCATGAGTTTTTTTCGAATGGTGTTAAAAGGCTTGACCGTATTCATTACCGCAATCGCCCGCTTTCTGAACATGTCGCTCTTGCATACACAGTAACCGATGAGGCTGTGGATGGTCAATATAGTCCACCTACCTTATCATCATCCTCTGTGTTCCGCCTAGGGCAAACGGTTTTATACTAAGAATATCAACAGCTATATTCCGTCATAGGGAAGAGAAGGGGGACGAGAGGATGTCCAAAAAAATCAAATGGACCGAATGGGCCCAGCAAACCGTTTTTGTCGGCCCGGGACTTATTGCATTTATACTGATTGTGCTTGCGCCGTTCGTGATGGGCTTTTACTACACGTTTACGGAATGGAACGGGATGGATCTCGGCAACGCGAAATGGACTGGAATGAAAAATATTATAAAAATTTTCACCGATGATTCTAGGTTTTGGAACGCGTTCTGGTTTACGACTAAATTTACGGCTGCAGCCGTCGTGGTAACCAATGTAACGGCATTTCTGCTGTCACTGCTGCTGACGCGCAACCTGAAGAGCCGCAACTTCCTGCGGACGGTGTTTTTTCTGCCTAACGTCATTGGGGGATTGCTGCTCGGCTACATTTGGTACTTCATCTTTGTACGCGGCTTTCGGGCGATAGGGGAAGCAACGGATATCGGCTTTTTTAATCTACAGTGGCTCGGCACGCCGAATACAGCCTTTTGGGGAATCGTGATTGTATTTGTGTGGCAAACCGCGGGTTACATGATGATCATCTACATAGCGGCGATGATCAGTGTGCCGAAGGATTTAATCGAAGCCGCCAAAATCGACGGGGCTGGCGCGTGGCAGCTGCTGCGTTCCGTAACCGTACCGCTAATCATGCCGGCGATTACGATTTGCTTGTTCTTAACGACTTCCAATTCGTTCAAAATGTTTGATCTTAACCTGTCGCTAACCGCCGGCGGACCCGGCAATGCGACGGAATCGATCGCGCTCAACGTATACCGCGAGGGGCTTGTGAACAATCGTTACGGCCTCGGCACGGCAAAGGCAATGATCTTCTTCTTTGGCGTCGCGTTGATTACGGTCACGCAGGTCTGGATTACGAAGAAAAAGGAGGTGGAGGCATAATGGAAAACAGACAGCGTTACACTCCGCTCATCCTGCTGCTTGAGCTTGTCGCCATTGCGGTCGCGTTAATCTTCCTGGCACCGTTTTATTTTCTGCTCACGAACTCATTTAAAGAGCTCAAATACATTCTGCTCAACGCCGCCTCGCTTCCGGAGAAGCTGGGACTGGGTAATTTTAAGCGGGCTTGGGTGGCCATCGACTTCCCGACGGTATTTCTCAATTCGTTTATGGTTACGTCTATCAGCGTATTGCTGCTTGTCGTCATTAGCTCGATGATGGCTTACCGTTTGGTGCGCCGTCCAACGACCTTTAACAAGCTGCTGCTCACGGTGCTTATCGCCGCGATGATCATTCCATTTCAATCGGTTATGCTTCCGCTCATGCGCATTACTTCGATGTTCGAGCTTCGCGGCCATCTGTATGGTATCGTTATTTGTTACATGGGCTTCGGAATATCGTTATCGATGTTTTTGTATCACGGCTTCATTAAGTCCGTTCCGCTGGAGGTAGAAGAGGCGGCGGTGATGGATGGCTGCTCTCCATACGGCGTGTTCTGGCGAATCGTATTCCCGCTGCTTAAGCCGATTACGGTTACAGTCATTATTCTGAACGTGCTGTGGATCTGGAACGACTATCTGCTTCCGGTATTGGTTATTAATGATAACCTGACAACGATTCCACTGGCGGTGCAAAAGTTTTTTGGCCAGTATTTGCGGAAATGGGATTTGGCAATGGCAGCCCTTACGCTGAGTACAATTCCGATCGTTATCTTTTTCTTATTTTTGCAGAAGCATATTATTGAAGGTATAACGGCTGGTTCTGTCAAAGGTTAGATTTACAACATAAATATATGGAAGTTATCAACATATTACACCTATAAGTGCAATATATTCGGTGTTGTGCTAGCTTGTTGCACAATTATAATGACGATGTAAGCGTTACAAAACAGAATGATATATAAAATTTGCGGGAGGTCATAAGATGAAAAGAATTTCCTTTCTTATGTTAGCGGCTATTATGCTCATCGTTCTGGCAAGCGGCTGCGGCAGCAGCAACAACGGTGGAAACGCAACAAACGCCCCAACTGAAGGAGCCAATGAGGGCAAGACAGAGGAAGCCACAGAAGCTCCGAAGAAGGACGTTACCATTAAAGTGTTCCAATTCAAAGTAGAGATTGCAGAGGCGCTTGGGAAGCTGGCTGCCGAGTATGAGAAGGAAACAGGCGTTAAGGTGGAAATCGAGACGCATGGCGGCGGCGAAGACTACAGCGCATTGCTGAAAGCGGAGCTTGCTGCTGGCGAAGAGCCGGAAATTTTCAACTCAAGCGGCTGGGCGGGCTTTGATCCTTACGTGGATCGGGCGACTGATTTGACTGGCGAGGCTTGGGCCAAAGATTTAGTAGAAGCGTCGAAAGCGCAAATTACACGTGACGGCAAGCTGCTCGGCATGCCGATGAACCTTGAAGCTTACGGCTTCACGTATAACAAGGATCTATTTGCAAAAGCAGGAATCACAGAGCTGCCGCAAACGCTTGAAGAGCTGGAGGCTGCAGCTAAAAAGCTGAAGGACGCAGGTATCATACCATTTGCGCTAACTTCCGAGTGGTGGTCGATGGGTATCCATACGCTGAACATCGCATTCGCGAACCAAGCTGATCCTGCTGCATTCATTGAGGATGTAAAAGCGGGTAAAGTGAAGCTGAAGGACGATCCGATCATGAAGCAATGGATTCGCCTGGTGGACATTATGTTCGCTAACGGCCAAGACAACGCGTTGACAACGGATTACAACACGCAGGTAGCTGAATTCGCTGCTGGCAAATACGCAATGATTCAGCACGGCAACTGGATTCAAGGCATGATCGACGAGATCGATCCAGCGCTTAACCTAGGTATGATGGCAGTGCCGCTTCAAGGCAAACCAAACGTATTTACAGGCGTGCCGAACAACTGGATCGTGAACAGCAAATCCGACCAAGTAGAAGAAGCGAAAGCGTTCCTAAACTGGATGGTTACTTCGGAAACAGGTAAAAAATTCATCTCTACCGACTTTAAATTTGTGCCTGCATTGTCTTCCATTGCACCAAATCCAGAAGCAGTAGGCAAAATCGGCGGCGACTTCGCTACCTTTGCCAATGCAAGTCCTGAGCAAGTAAAAGGCTGGAACTGGGATCGCTTCCCTGACGGTATCACGCAGCAATGGGGTGCGGCTATGCAGGAGTACCTCGGCAAACAAATTACAAGCGACCAGCTGCTTGAGAAATTCGACAAAGCGGTACAGGATATCGTGAGAAAATAAATCAACAAAGCAGAAAGCTTCGCACTCGTGCGGAGCTTTCTTTTTATATATAAGGATTTATCCTTGTTCACTTAAAAATGAGCTTATCTCACTCTGCCAAAGACGGCTTTTTTTCCGCAGCGGACTGCGACAGCCTTTTACGCTGTTATGCGCAGGCGCAAACATAAAAGCTTGCTCCTCTCAATATGATTGTAGATGAAGGCCTTTGCCGGTGCGGAGCACCTGCGGCGAAAACGCTGCAGCACTTCAAGCCGGGATGGCAAGATGGAGACAAGGCGGAGGTGAGCGGATCGTGGATAGATGGAGCAAGGGATTGGCGGTAGTTTGGCTGCTGCTGGCTGCCGTTTATGCGGCGTTAAAGTGGATACCGGCAAAGCAGCTGGAGAAATTATGGACCGGGCAGCAGGCGGATCGGATAAGCTCGGTGCTTGGTTGGTGCGTTATTGGCGCAGCCGTGCTTTTGGCAGCAATCCTTCTATTTAATGTGTTTGTTAGTCGAGGGAATGGTAAGTCTGATAGTGCTGCAGCAGCGGTTCTAGAAACAGGGGAGAAGCTGGTTATCGGGCTGTCGACCGGGCTGTCGACCGGGCTGTCGACCGAGCCCTCGCAGCCTATAGCTGCTGCTGAAACGGCAGGAGCGGGGCAAGGGGAATATGCGGTTACAGCCGCTTTCCATCTCATGGCCGGCTCCGCGCAGCATATCGGCGAACGCGAGGAACAGCAGGACGCTTATTGTTTCTCGTCCTTAGAGGATGCAGAGGCGGTCAAACGCCATGGTGTGTTGGCGGTACTCGCCGACGGAATGGGCGGCTACGAGATGGGCAGGGAAGCGGGCCGGCTAGCTGCGCTGACCATGCTGGATGAATATACGAAGAAAACAGCGGAGGAAGCCGTGCCGCGAGCGCTGGCGGAGGCGCTGCAGCTTGCCAATAAAGCCGTTTATGAGCTTGCGCTGGAGCATGAGCTGGAATGGTGCGTCGGCACGACACTGGCTGCCGCCGTTATTCAGGATAATCGATTGTTTTGGATATCGGCTGGTGACAGCCGCATTTATTGGTACCGCGGCGGCAAGCTGATAGCCTTAACGAAGGACCACATCTATGCGAATCGGCTGCAGGAGCGGGTTGCGGCAGGCGAGCTTACTCAGGAAGAAGCGGATTCACATCCGGAACGCCATCTATTAACAAGCTACCTAGGTATTCCGAGGGTAACGGAAATGAATGCAAATCAAGTGCCGATTCGGCTCATGGCAGGGGATTGGGTTATTTTATGCAGCGATGGGCTGTATGACGATTTATCGGTCGAGCTGTTGGAGGAAGCGATGCGCTTCCCGCCTAATGAGGCGGCAGCGTATATTGTTAAACGTGTGCTTGCACAAGAGAGGCCGTATCAGGATAATGCGACGATCGCGATACTCGCTTGTTATTAACGGTGACAGGGCTGTCTTTCAGGTTAATTACCTTGAAAGACAGCCCTGTTTCTATAATGCTTATTGTATCGTGGTACGGTTTTTCCCTTCGCTCTTCGAGACATAGAGCGCTTGATCGGCTTGCTGGAAGGCATATTCCTTCGTTTCACCCACCTCAACCGCATGCAGGCCGATACTAAGGGTAACATGGCGGCGGTTCATTTCCGCAATGGGACTGCACGCAATCGCTTTCCGCACCTTTTCAATGATAAGCCAAGCTGCTTGGATATCGTTTTCTTGCAGGAGGATGACGAATTCCTCGCCGCCATACCTTGCCGCAAAGCTTTTTCGGCTAATATGGTCCGCTATGCAGGCTGCTGCCTGCTTAAGCGCGATGTCACCTGCCCAGTGTCCGAACGTATCATTGACCATCTTGAAATTATCGATATCCAGAATGGCGATCTGCATAGGAAAGGGATGCAGCTTCTGATTAGCCAGCAGCTTCTCGAATTGTTCATGAAAAGATTTATGATTGTGCAAACCTGTCAACGGATCAATCTTGACCACACGCTCCATCAGCATCGTTTGAATGCGCAGCTCTTGCTCGGATTGCTGGACCATATCCAGCTGAGCCACCAGCTCGCTTCCGCGGCGGATAACCGCAAGTCCGGTAAAGGTGGCTATGATCATAAAACAGGATGTAATAAGCAATTCGACAATATCGGATGAGGAGCGATTCTCCGTATAACAGTGTGTGATAAATAGTCCAATGAAGCTTAGCGCCAGGCAAATAAATAAATACTTTTTTTTGAAATAAATAATGGATATGAGCAGAGGAAACATCATTACAATAGGCGCGACTGCAAAATGATCATTAAGAAAATAGAAATACATAAACGATAATGCTAATGAGGCATATATAATCGCGTCCTCTGAACGTCTTGGATTTAAACGGTGGCAAATCTCAAGAACCATCATAATAAACAAAAAAACGGTGTGAGGTATGAACAATTCCTCAGATAAATAACTCATTGGCGTGAATGTCGGCATGATTAATGTAATAACCTCATAAATAAGCAATTGTGAGGCAAGCACGACAATGGAAACGACCCACAAAATATTGAGGATTAAACGGTTCCAATTTAAGGTTATAAGCAAGCTGTGAAGATGCGGCGTAGACATAATCGCCTCCATTTCTAAAAATACGAGCATCTATAATTTTTCGACATTTGGCGATTTTTATTATTCACTGCGCAACCAGCCTTACCGCCAAAGGCGTCGACGGCTGATAACGCTTGGTTGCAGTTCGTTTAGGGTTCGACGGGTTTGCGGCTGCCTCCTTTATTTTTCGACAGAAACTGCGATACTTTTTGGTTAGAACCACCGTGGTAGTGGGTAATATAGGTTAGAAACGTCTAAGGAGGTCATCAAAATGGATAACGATCACGAGCGCGACAAGGGGCATACGAACAGCTTAGTGACGGAAAAGGATATCGATCCTACATTTGGTTTGTTTACGGAAGAGACGCGGGAAGGCGCGGTATCGGATGCATCTGAGCTGCTGGAGAAGCAGCATCCGCGTGAGAATGCCCATGTGCATGAATCGCATATTCCGGCTGCAATTGAGGCGTATGACGAGCTGGACTCCGAAGTTGATACCGCCGAGGAAATTTCAGAGGAGCTTGCCGCTGTCCCGGATGCGGACGTAATTGCTAAGGACAGCCCTATCGATCCTGCGTCTCCGGGCGAGGAGTTTCACGGCACGGACCTGCTGAACGGCGTTGGCAATCATCCTGAGGATGAAACGGAAGAGCTCTAAATAACCAGCTAACCAGTCTATAAACGCCATAGCCCAAAGAGGAGAAGCACCTTCAATGCCATTTGATCGAATGGCATTGAAGGTGCTTCTTTTAAAATATAAGGATAGATAAGATCTATTATCGTTGGCGCGTCGGCCAGCCGCTCATTAGATACGGCGCTTGTGGTACAATTGAGGAACAAATGTTCTTTATGGGAGCGATAGAGAAGACATTATGCTAAATAATGATACGGTTACGATATCGGTGAGGCATCTGGTCGAATACGTGTTCTTAAGCGGCAGCATCGACGTAAGGCTGAATGCGATAGATACGATGCACGAGGGGACGAAAGCGCATCAGAGAGTACAGCGGACCTATGGGGAACAGGACCAGAAGGAGGTCTACGTCAAAGCGGAGATCATGGTCGATGATCTGCTGTTTGCCGTGGACGGCCGCTGCGACGGTCTGCTCGGAACAGAGCCGCTGCTTACCGTGGATGAGATTAAATCGACCGGCGGCGACTTGGAGCGGATAACGGATGACGGATATCCCGTTCACTGGGCGCAGGCTCTGTTCTATGCCTATATGTACGCGAAGGAGCATGGGCAGGAGGCGATGCGCGTTCAGCTGACCTATGTGCAGACGGAGACGGAGGAGGAGCGGCGCTTCTTGCGAGAGGTCAGCTTCGCCGAGCTGGAGCAGTATGTTTATGAGATCGCTGCGCGTTACGCGCCTTACGCCCAGCAGCGCCGCAGGCATGAGCAGGCAAGAAACGAGAGCATCCGCGAGCTTGCTTTTCCGTTTGAGGCGTACCGGGCAGGACAGCGGAAGCTGGCAGGTGCTGTGTACAAGTCGATCGAAGAGGGCGTTCGTTTGTTTGCGAAGGCGCCAACGGGCATAGGGAAAACGATATCAACAACTTATCCGGCGATCAAAGCGATGGGATCAGGCATGCTTCAACGGTTTTATTATTTGACGGCGCGAACGACGACGAGGGCAGCGGCCGAGGATGCGCTGCTTTTTATGAAAAGCAAAGGACTGCATTTGCAATCCGTGACGATAACGGCAAAGGATAAGATCTGCTTCCAGGAAGAGGTGCGCTGCGAGAAGGAGCATTGTCCTTACGCAGACGGGTATTATGACCGGATTAATGGTGCGGTACTGGATATTTTAGAGCAGGAGACGGTGATGACCAGGTCGGTTATCGAAGCTTATGCTCATAAGCACCGTGTATGCCCGTTTGAATTTTCCCTGGATTTGGCCTATGCGGCTGATGCAGTTATTTGTGATTACAATTATATTTTTGACCCGCGTATCTCGTTCAAGCGTCAATATGCGGAGATGAAGAAGCGGACGGCGCTGCTTGTGGACGAGGCGCATAATCTGGTTGACCGGGCAAGGGAGATGTTCTCGGCAGAGCTGACCAAGGCTCCTTTCTTAGCCCTGCAGCGTGAGCTTAAAGGCGTGCATGGCGAGGGCTACCGTACGGCGAAGGCGATCAATGATTATTTTATTGCGCTGCGCAAAAACAGCGACGGCGCGCCGCACTTGGTCGAGCGGCAGCTTCCGGAGGAGCTGGTCGCACTGGCGGATGCCTTTGCTTCAGCTGCGGAACAGGCGCTTGCGGCGGGCGCAAACGGCGGCGGTTTGCTGCTGGATACGTACTTTACAGCGCAAAATTTTATTCGGACAGCCAAGCTTTATGATGATCGTTATGTCGTGTATACCGAACTCTCGAAGAGCGATGTTCGGTTGAAACTGTTTTGCCTCGACCCCTCGCAATTGCTGAAGCAGATGGGCAAAGGCTACCGCTCGCATATTTATTTCTCTGCTACCCTGTCGCCAGTTTCCTATTATATGGACATGCTTGGAGCAGGGGAAAATGATTATACACTGGCTGTACCCTCTCCCTTCTCGAAGGAGCAGCTTAACGTGGTGGTGAAGCCGCTGTCTACGCGCTATCACGACCGCGATGAGTCGAAGCTGCCGATTGCGAAGCTGATTGTGCAGCTCATGGGCGAGCGCCCGGGCAATTATTTCGTATTTTTCCCCTCCTACGCTTATATGAACGCGGTTTATGAGACTTATATGGAGCTAATGGAGTGGTCGGTTCCTGCGGGCGCGGCAACAAGCGCAGAGGTGCTGCTGCAAAGACCGGATATGACAGAGGAGGAGCGGGATCGCTTCCTTGATACATTCCAAGCAGGTAACGGAAATTCTTTGATTGGCTTCGCCGTTATGGGAGGCGTATTCTCGGAAGGCGTTGATTTGGCAGGAGATCGATTAATCGGAGTGATCGTCGTTGGCGTCGGGCTGCCGCAGTTAGGCGTAGAACGGAATATGCTGAAGGATTATTTTAACGAGCAGGGCAAGAGCGGCTACGATTACGCATATGTGTTTCCCGGCATGAACAAGGTGCTGCAGGCGGGCGGCCGCCTAATACGCTCGGAAACCGATCGCGGGACGCTAGTGCTCATTGACGATCGGTATTTGCAGCCGCAATACCATCGGCTTTTGCCGGAGGAGTGGAAGGGCTGATTACATGGCGGAATCGGATTCCGCTTTGGCGGCTCTTTTTGGAAGCAGCGAAACGCTGCCGAATCGTTTCTCTACGTAGGCGGCGGCTGACAGCGTAAGCAGCAAGCCAAGAAGCGATCCGCAAACGGATAAAGGAATGACCCATAATAACGACGGTTTGGTGAAAAACGGAATGAGCGAAACGGCCAATATCGGAGGCGCGTTCCATTTGAATTTATTAATCAAATACAGGACGATCAAGAGCGTGAGAAGCAGGGACAGCACGCCGGGATTCCAATAAACGAATACAGATCCGACAAGCGAGGAAATGACGGCGCCAAAGGCAATTTTGCTCACTTCTGCTTTCTCGAACGGACGCGAGATGAAGAGCAGGCTGAAAGCGCCCAGGGTAGGGAAAAACAAGGAATGCATATAGGGAATATGTGARGATATCCAGTAAATCATGATGATATAAAGACAGATGGCATAGGTTCTGATACGCATGCTGCTGGCTCGCCTACTTTCCTAGTTGGATCAACCGATAACTTTACTCAGCATGTAACATTTTACTCCGAGCATTCTTGTACAGTCAATTGCTTAAATGTGACATTTTTAATGACGCCGAACGGAAAACAGGAAGATTACACGGCAATAAAGCCCATCCAAAAAATCCGGATGGGCCCTGAAATAAGGAGGAACGGCATGCTTTTGCACAAAGGACAAGTTTTATTTCGCCAAGGGGAAAGCGGACCGCTCTTCCATCTTCGAAGCGGATTGCTGAAGATCGTTCGCGTGCATGAGGACGGCAATCCGTTTCTGGTTAATCTCATCGTACCCGGAGAAACCATTCCGCATCATTCGTTGATTAGCCCGATGCCCTATCACGGCACGGCGGTAGCGCTCATCACCTGCGAGGTTGACAGCGTACCGCCGCAGCAGTGGTACGGCGAGCTCGAGCGAAATCCGGAGAAGAACCGCGAAATCGCGCTGCTCCTCCAAAGCAAGCTGCGTATGATGCAGCAGCGGATTGATCAATTAACGCAGGTTGCTCCAGCAGATAAGCTGATCAGGCTTCAGCAATGGTTTGCCGTTTATATCGGTCCTATGTCCATTACCGATGTGCTGACGCAGGATGAGATCGGCCAGCTTATCGGCCTTAGGCGCGAAACGGTCAATAGGCTGCTTCGCGCCCAAATGAAAGAATCAGAGCCGAACTAGCTTTTTGCAGCGGTTTCGAGGCTTGCGGCAGGGCCAAAAAATTCGAAATGGGTATCGGCTTCAGGAATTCCCCACTCGCTCAACGAACGTTTAACGGCTGCCATAAAAGGAGTCGGCCCGCAGAAGTAATATTGAGCGTCCGCATCCGGAATGACGGATTGCAGCCATGCCAAGTCGATATAGCCTTCCTTGTGGAAGCGCTGCAGCCGGATGTCTTCTTCTGTCGGGTTCTGATAGCAATAAAACACCGATAGCTGCGGATGCTGGTCTGCCAGCGCATTGACATGGTCTCTCATCGCGTGTACTTCGCCATTCTGAGCCGCATGGATAAAGGTGACCGGCCGCGTGTTATAGCGTTCGGTCAGCGTGTTCAGCATGCTGACCATAGGGGTTAAGCCGACGCCTCCGCTAAGCAAAACTACGGGACGCTCATCGGCTGTGTTTAACGTAAAGTCACCAGCTGGAGCCGATAATAATAAGGTTGCGCCTTCCTGGGCGCATTGATGCAAATAAGAGGATACGGCTCCAGCGGAGCGGTCCTGATAAGCATCCTCGCGTTTTACCGATATGCGGTAATAGGGCTTGCCGGGCGAATCGGACAGGCTGTACTGCCGGATTTGCGTATGCTCGGCGCCTTCTATTTGGAGCTTCACGCTCACGTATTGGCCGGGAATAAAGCTGGCGATGTCGCCGCCGTCCTCCGGAACCAAATAAAAAGAAGAAATAACGTCGCTCTCCTTGACGAGCCGCTCCACCCGGAACGGGCGGAAGCCATCCCAGCCGCCAAGCTGTGTACGCGCAGCCTCGTACATTTCCTGCTCAATGCTAATAAATGCATCCGCAATGATGCCGTAAGCTTCTGCCCACGCATTTAAAATTTCATCCGTAGCCGCATCCCCGAGCACTTCCTTGATGGCCTTGAGCAAATAGGTTCCGACAATCGGATAATGCTCCGGCTTAACGCCCAGGCTGCGATGCTTATGTCCAATTTGCTTCACGACCGGGATAATGGCCGCTAGATTATCAATATGCAATGCAGCTGCGTAAACCGCGTTGGCTAAAGCAGTCTGTTGTTTGCCTTGTTTTTGGTTGGCGTGATTGAATATATTCAACAGCTCCGGATGATTCGTGAACAGCAGCTCATAAAAGCGTTTTGTAATCGTAACGCCGTGAACCTCTAATACGGGAACCGTAGATTTAATGATTTCAACCGAATTCGCACTTAACATGATTAATCCCTCCACTGTCTATTGGCGCCATGCAGGATGGAACGGGCTGATCCGTTCTCGCCGCGCCTTATCGAATAACTCAAGTATAGCCGCGTAAGAACCTTCCCTTTGTGATCTAAATCACAGTAAACGGGAACGATTTGTGACACGGATCCGCTTCTCATGAGAGGGAATGAGCTCTTCAGCACTAGCATTAATGGAACCGCAGCTTGGTAATGTTTGATTATAGAAAAAGTATACCCTAACGAAGGGTTGACAGTCATTTCCTAGAATGGTAAAGTGACAATTAGATTTTATCGAGAGGAGGATTACGTTCCATGAATACAAACATTCATTTTAACGCAAATGCAGCAATGAACCATCGTTTGGACATGAATAACGTAATCCATCCGCGCGTCGTTTTACTTTGATTAAGGGTATTCCCTGCATCGAAGGCGCATGGTTACGTCATCGTAATCATGCGCCTTTTCTATGCTTGTAAGGCAGGACTGCTGTGCAGTCGTGTTTTACAAAAAGAAGAAGCGTGTCGTTACGGCGACACGCTTCTTCTTTTTTGTAACGATTGAAGCGGCTGCTGCCATGTACTCATGCTGAGGGAGTAATCAGAAGGTAAACGAGGCTTGGATGGATAACGGAAGGTGTGGTAGAGAAGGATGTTCAGTGTACTCAAAAAATTAAGCTGGTTTTTCAAAATGAATTGGAAGCGTTATTCTGTCGCCATTTCACTTCTTATTTTAACGGGATTTATTGATGTTATACCGCCTTGGCTGATCGGCTATACGATAGATGGCATCCATCAGGACCTGCTGGGGCAGGCTGAGTTTAATCGCGTGCTGTACAGCTGGTTAGGGCTTACGGTTGTGGGTTATATCATTACGTATGTATGGCATTATAAGCTGTTTGGCGGAGCTTTCGTGCTGGAGAAGCTGCTTCGATCGCGTCTGATGGGGCATTTTCTTCGCATGACTCCGACCTTCTATGAGCGCAACCGGACGGGCGATCTTATGGCACGCTCTACGAATGACTTGGGTGCGGTAGCGACGACGGCGGGCTTCGGTATTTTGACGCTTATCGACTCGACGCTGTTCATGATTACGATTCTAATCGTTATGGCAGGCTTAATCAGCGTTAAGCTTACACTCGCCGCCTTATTGCCGCTTCCCCTTATGGCGCTGGCGATGAAGCATTACGGCAAAAAAATTCACGAGCGCTTTATGGATGCGCAGGACGCATTCGGTGAATTGAACGATCAGGTGCTTGAATCGGTATCCGGCGTGCGGGTCATACGGGCCTTCGTGCAGGAGGAAGCAAACGAGGCGCGCTTTGGCGCCAAAACGAATGATGTGCTTAGCAAAAATATCGCCGTAGCGCGTATCGATGCGCTATTCGAGCCGACGATGAAAATTCTCGTCGGAACAAGTTATTTGATCGGCCTTTGTTACGGCGGCTATCTCGTATTCCATAACGAAATTACGCTCGGAGAGCTGGTCTCCTTTAACGTATTTCTCGGCATGCTGATTTGGCCGATGTTCGCCATCGGCGAACTGATTAATATCATGCAGCGAGGCAATGCCTCGCTGGACCGCGTCAATGAAACGCTTGGCTATAAGCCGGACGTTGCCGACGCTGGCGTACCGGTGCATGTAAATGAGCCGTCTTCGCTGCAGTTCCGGGATGTTACGTTCCGTTATCCTTCATCGGCGGTCGATAACCTTGCGAACGTATCCTTTACGCTGCGGCAAGGGCAAACGCTCGGCATCGTAGGCAGAACCGGCAGCGGCAAGACCACGCTGCTAAAACAGCTGCTAAGGGAATATCCTCTTGGCAAAGGCGACATCAGCATATCCGGTGCGGCGCTTGGCAGCTTGAAGATCGACGAGCTACTTGGCTGGATCGGTTATGTGCCGCAGCAGCCGATTCTTTTCTCGAAGACCATTCGCGAAAATATTTTCTTTGGCCTTAAAGAAGGCACGGAAGAAGATTTGCAGCGGGCGCTGGAGCGGGCATCGTTCGCGAAGGATATCAAGTTTCTGCCGGATGGGCTTGCAACGATGGTTGGCGAACGGGGAGTAGCGCTTTCCGGCGGTCAGAAGCAGCGTGTCAGCATTGCGCGCGCGCTCATCGCCGATCCGGAAATATTGCTGATGGACGATGCCTTGTCGGCTGTAGACGGCAAGACGGAGGCTGAAATTATTGAAGGCATCCGTACGGAGAGAGCTGGCAAGACAACGCTCATTACGACGCATCGCTTATCGGCCGTGCAGCATGCCGATTGGATTATCGTCCTCGATGAAGGACGGATCGTGCAGGAAGGCACGCATGAGCAACTGCTGGAGCGCGGCGGCTGGTATCGTGAGCAGTATGATCGCCAGCAGCTGGAGGCCATAATTGAAACGTAATAAATTGGAGGCGTGAAGGGCAATGGGCAATACAGGAAAACGATTGTTTCAATACGCCATGCTTTATAAAAAAACGATCATGCTTGCCCTTTTGCTGCTCGTGCTTGCTGTGTGCGCAGAGCTTGCGGGACCGTTTATAGCAAAGCGGATGATCGACCAAAACATTCTCGGTATTGAGAAAAAGTGGCATGAGGTTGAGGCTAAGCAGGACTTCGCCGTTCTTTATAAAGACAAATGGTATAAGCGCGAGGATCATTTTGCCGCAGATGCTTCCGGGCAGAAGGGCAAAGAGGTACGCGTGCTGCAGGTAGGAAGGCAGTTTTATTGGCTCGACGGTGCGCTTGCGTCGGAAGAGGGCAAACGCGTGGTCGAGGGAAATACCCTTACCGTGACAAACAAGGATACAGCGGAGAGTGTCTCGTATTCCGTAACGAAGCTCACGAGAGAAGAGCTCTATGCGTTCTATCAGCCGGAGTTTCCTTCATTAATGAAGCTGGCCGTTATGTATTTTGGTTTTCTGCTGCTGGTCGCCGTATTTACCTACGGTCAGCGGCTTATGCTGCAAACGTCGGCGAATCGCATCGTCCGCAAGATGCGCACCGATATTTTCGCGCACACGCAGCGGCTGCCTGTGAACTATTATGATAACCTCTCGGCAGGTCAGGTCGTATCTCGTGTCACGAACGATACGGAAGCCATTCGCGAGCTCTATGTCGCGGTGCTGGCGAATTTTTTCACAGGCATTATTTATATGGCAGCCATTTATGGCGCGTTGTTCTTATTGGATGTGCGATTAGCGCTCGTGGCGCTGCCGCTTGTGCCTATTCTCATCATCTGGATTATCGTTTACCGGAAATTCGCGGCACGCTATAACCGCATCATCCGCTCGAAGCTGAGCGAGATTAACGGCATGATCAATGAATCCATCCAAGGGATGACGATTATTCAAGCGTTTCGCCGCCAGAAGGAGACGACAAAGGAATTTGAGGAAATGAACGAGCATTATTATAAGTATCAAAATAAGCTGCTCAGCCTCAATTCCATTACGTCTCATAATTTGGTTAACGTGGTGCGGAATATTTTGTTCATCATCGTCATTTGGATGTTCTGGGGCGATTCGCTCCGCTCAGCGGTATCGGTCGGCGTGCTGTACGCTTTTGTCGACTATATGAACCGGATGTTTGCTCCGATTGTGGGTATCGTAAATCAGCTCTCGAATTTGGAGACGGCGCGCGTATCGGCAGAGCGGGTGTTTAAGCTGATGGACGAGGAGGGGATCGATGTGGCTCTCGGCAGGATGGACCGGTACAAAGGCGATGTTAAGTTCGAGGACGTATCCTTTGCTTACAAACAGGATGAGTATGTGCTGAAGCATATCTCCTTCCACGCGCGTCAAGGTGAAACCGTAGCGCTGGTAGGTCACACCGGGTCTGGCAAAAGCTCGATTCTAAACCTGCTGTTCCGTTTTTATGATTCAAACGAAGGTAAGATCGTCGTAGATGGCATGGATGTACGCGATATTCCGAAGCAGCTGCTTCGCCAGCATATGGGGATCGTCCTTCAAGACCCGTTCTTGTTTACGGGAACGATTGCGTCCAACATCAGTCTGGATAACCCGGCTATCAGCCGCGAGAAAATAGAGCAGTCGCTCCGTGACGTAGGCGCCTATGAGATGTTCAGCCAGCTTAATGGAGGAATTGATGCGCCGGTTATTGAGAAGGGCAGCACGCTCTCAGCCGGACAGCGTCAGCTCGTTTCATTCGCCCGGGCTCTGGCTTATGACCCGGCTATCCTTATCCTCGATGAAGCGACAGCGAGCATTGATACGGAGACGGAAGCCATTATCCAAGAAGCGCTAGATGTGCTGAAGAAAGGCCGTACGACATTCGTAATCGCTCACCGTCTGTCCACGATTCGGAATGCTGACCAAATTCTCGTGCTTGATCGCGGCGTTATTGTGGAGCGCGGCAACCATGACGAGCTAATGGAACAGCGCGGCAAGTATTATGCGATGTACCAGCTGCAATTAGGCGCAGCCTTACCGGCATAGGTCCAATAACAAAAACGGCTAAGCGGAAGTCATTCCCGCTTAGCCGTTTTTTTATTGAAATATAAGCATCATCAAGCTTTCCAACTTACACCGCCTAAGGACGGAGACAGACGATTACGCTTCTTTAGGTTTTAAAGCGGCCAATGGCTTCATTCAAGCTTGCAGCCAAGTTGCGAAGTTGCTCGGAGGAGCTTGCAACCTCTTGCATCGAAGCAAGCTGCTCTTCCGATGCAGCTGCGACCCGCTGTGAGTTGCCGGCGGCGTTAGCAGTTATCCCCTCGAGCTCATCCAGTGATGCAGCAATTTGCTCGCTGCCTGCGACATTTGCTCCGAAGCGGCAGAAACCTCCTGGACCTGGCTGGATACGTCGCGAATGGACGTTACGATGGAGCGGAATGACTCGCCGGCTTGGCTGGTAATGCTTGAGCCGACGCGTGCTGCTTCAATAGAAGCATTGAGCGCAAGCAGATTGGTTTGATTCGCAACATCGCCGATCAACGCTAGAATGCTGCCAATTTTATCGCTTTGTTCCTTCAATTATTAATTTGTCGAATTAAAAATGTCATAGACGGACTCAAATCCATATTCAGCCAACATTCAGCTAGGTTTAAAGGAGGCTTAAGTATTGCTGGCTATGATAGATCTTGTAACAACAAATCGAAAGTGAAAGGTGGAAGTTAAATAATGAATGCAAAAGCAAAAGCAAAGGCAATTACAGCAGGAGCAATCGCGCTAACGCTGGCGCTCGGAGGCGGAGGCCTATGGGCAGGCCAAGCCGTATTTGCGGCAAGCAGCAGCGACAAGCAGCTGGCACAAAGCACACAGACAGAGAATGGCAAAGCGGGTAAGGATCATGCAGGCAAACGCGGCGTATTCGGACGCGGCTTTGAACAAATACAAACACAGCTTCTTGAATACTTAGGAATAGAAGAGAACGCACTGCAGACAAAGCTAGAAACATTAACGCTGTCGGAGATTGCAGTCGAGCAAGGAAAAACAAGAGCGGAACTGAAGACAAAGCTGGTGGAATGGCTGGAAGCAGCTGAAGCAGCAGCAACGACGGATACAGATACTGCTGCAGCTTCCGATGCGGACAAGGCAGTCAAGCCGGATGCGGCGACTACAGCGGAAAAGCTGCTTGATTCCAAAGGTTTTGGCTTCGGGAAGCATGGCGGAGGCGGGAAAGGCGGTGGATTTGGCAAAGATCTAACCGCCGTTGCCGTAGCGCTGGGCGTAACAGAAGAGGCGCTTAAGGCCGAGCTGGAAGCGGGTAAGACCATCGCGGCAGTAGCGGCCGAGAAGGGCGTCGCCGTTCAAACGCTTATCGACCTGCAAGTGAAGGATCAGAAGACGAAGCTGGCTGAGCAATTAGCGGCGGGTACCATCACGCAGGAGCAATATGATACGCGGTTTGCAGAAGCTGTCGAGCGTGCGACTCAGCATGTGAATGGTGTGCTGCCGCAGCGCGGCAAGGGCCAAGGATTTGGAAAAAACCTAGATGAGATCGCATCGGCGCTCGGCTTTACGGCAGAGGAGCTAAAAGTAGAGCTGGAAACGGGTAAGACCATCGCGGCAGTAGCAGCCGAGAAGGGCGTCGCCGTTCAAACGCTTATCGATCTGCAAGTGAAGGATCAGAAGACGAAGCTGGCTGAGCAACTAGCTGCGGGCACGATCACGCAGGAGCAGTATGATACGAAGCTGGCGGCAGCCATCGAGCATTCTACAAAGCATGTAAACGGAGAGCTGCCGTTATCAGGAAAGGGCGGTAAAGGGCCGCGCGGCGAACGCAAAGGCGACGCTGCTGCACAAGAGCAAACGAACGACGATGCTTCCGAAGAGTCAGCGATTTAAGCGGAGCGGGGCATGAAGCAATCACGGCTTAGATGAGCAATACGCGATAAGAAAAGGAGCAGTCTCTTTGGTCATAGACCGAGAGACCGCTCCTTTTATTAAATATAAGAATTTATAAGTTTCACATTTATAAATAAGCTTATATTTCACCGCGAAACGAGCTGTTGCCACCAAAGGACGGCGACAGCCGTTACGCTTGGTGCCCCCGCTGCTTCAAACGGCTCTGCCAAGCAGCTGCTCAAGCTCCCGCGGCGGAAGGGGCTTGCTGAATAAGTAACCCTGCAGCTCATCGCAGTGCAAATCGGTGCAGAATTTTGATTCTTCTGCCGTCTCTACACCTTCTGCAACCACCTTCATATTCATGCTGTGTACGAGCTCGATAATGGCTTTGACAATGGATGATTTTTTCTCGTCATTGGTGATGCCCTGAATAAAGGAACGGTCGAGCTTAACGTCCGAGATGGGCAATCGCTGCAGCTGGTTCAAGGAAGAATAGCCCGTTCCGAAATCATCGATCGATATTTGTATACCGAGACCTCGCAAAAACTGGATGGTTTCGATCACCTGATTCATATTATGCATGAATACGCCCTCGGTAATCTCAAGACTTACATATTGAGGCTCCAGTCCCGTATCCTCTAATGCCTTAACGATCATCTCGCATAAATTCCCCTGGTAGAAATGTTTGGCCGAGATATTTACGGAAACGCAGATTCGCTGCAATCCTGCATCCTGCCAAGCCTTGTTTTGACGGCAGGCTTCGCGGAACACCCAGCTGTCAATGTCCAAGATAAAGCCGGACTCCTCCGCGAGAGGAATGAATTTATCCGGCGGAATCATGCCATGCTCAGGATGACGCCAGCGGATCAGCGCTTCAATTCCGCATAGATCGCCGGTCGCAGCATTTATTTTCGGCTGGTAGTGAAGCGAAAATTGATTTTGTTGTAGCGCGTTATAGAGCCCATTCTCCAGCTGCATTTTCTCAGTCATGGCAGAGACGAGCGTCGGCTTATAAAAGCGGTAGCAACCGTCCCCCTGCTCCTTGGCGCTGTACATCGCGATATCTGCATTACGGATAATCGTGTCCATCTCGTTACTGTCCTGCGGATACATGCTTATTCCTACGCTAACGGTCAAGAAGAGCGGCGTATCGTTTATGGCGAAGGGCTCGTTGAAGGAATCGACGACGGCTTGGGCGTTTGCAGCGGCGATCTCCTCATTTTCATACTGGCCTACAAAAACAAATTCGTCTCCGCCCAGTCGAAAAACAGTGCAATCGCTGAATACGGCAGCTCCGAACCGCTCCGCCGCTTTACGCAGCAAATCGTCGCCGACGGAATGGCCCAGCGTGTCATTAATTTGCTTAAACCGATTCACGTCGGCGAACATGACGGCTATCGGTTTTTTGATATGTTCATACCTAGCGATCATTTCTTGAAAATGAAGCGTAAACTGGAGTCTGTTAGGCAAGCCGGTCAACATATCGTAATAAGCGAGCTGATGGAGCCGTTCTTCCGATTGCTGCAGCATGAAGGCCTGAGCCTCCAGCCTTTCATTATTGCGCTGAGACTCCTGGAACATATGAGTGAGATTGGTCGACATATGCTTGAAGTTTGTAATCAAAGAATGGATTTCGACGATGCGGCTGGCCGGCCATTCCACCGTATTCCTTTGCAATAACTTCAGCGGGAGGTCCGTTGTCGACATCGCCAGCCGCGTTAAGCCGCGGGAGAGCGAGCGATTGATCACGAAGGCGAGGGCCGCAGTAAAGATGGCAAGCCCGATTAAATAAACGAAATGAGTAAAATATTTGGAGAATAAGTAGTTCTGGTAATTTTTAATGGGTACCTCGACGTAAATATGCAAATGTGAGGCGCGGATATTTTCCGTGTACACAAAATTCCCATCATGCCAGGTTTGAAAATGTAATGAGTTTTTTGGCTGATGAGGCACGGTTAAAAACAAATGATGGTTGATGGTCGTTACCTTGCAGTTTATGCCCAAATCAAGCCGCTCTCCCGCAGCCTTCGGTTGATTGGAGGCGAGGATGAGATTCTCGTCATCGGTTACCGAAATCATAAGATCCGTGGATTGATTCTCAAGCAGCGATTGAAAAAAATGGATTTGCTCTTGCAGCTGCAGCTGCTCCGTAAGCGGATTGCTGTGTTTCGCAGCTTGCCATTTATCCCATGAGTCTATGATGCGATCGACCTCGCTTGCGGATAGGCGCTGTGCATAAAGGCTGACTTCCTTAAACGAGCTTAGGCTGTTCATAAAAATATTGAGTAAAAAAGAAACGAACACAATGCCGATGGAAAAATGAAAGAGCACCTTGCTGAAGGAATGGGGCCGTCCTTGTCCGGCAGAAACGCCGCTCCATTTGCGCAGCGGCAAGTACTGGTAGATTACTTCGGCAAACAAGGCGTTAAATAAGCCATTCATGGCGATAATACCAGCAATCAGCAGTAAATCCTTGGAGCCCAGCGGAGAGCTAATCGAAAAAAACCAATAGATGACTGGCATGCCGGCGATTGTCCAGAATACGGCATCCATACCGAACAGCTGATGCTTATATTTGTGAAGCAGCAGGCCAACAAGGGCTGCTTCCAAAAGGATGATGGAATGATAAATAGGCTGGTCGTATAGGAAGGTTCCAATGGAGAGGGCAACGGCAGCAGTCAAAAGACCAGGAAAATAGCCAAACAAGCGAAGGCCTAGAAGGACGAACAGACTGGTTAAAGAAAAGGAAACGCCGTACAAAAACTGAAAATGGTTCGATTCGGCCACTAACGCAAGAAGCATACATAAGGCAAATGCGGAAGCAATCGTCAATTGCTTTTTATGCTGCGAAAACAAAGTGTTGCTCACCTGCGGCCTCCTGGTTGCATAAGTATTTTCCCTATAATTCGACAAATTTATCTAAAATCCTCCTTTTTATTAGGAAGAGGTTTCCAAATTGTGAACAAATATTTATAGAATAAGGAACATCTGCTTCGTTGTTTAATATAGGAATAAATGACAATTTATTCACCGTACGTTCAAAACTAAAGGATTGCTGGGTGCATAGTTGTCTGATATAGTTCTATTATCGAACTATTTCACAATAGAATTAATTTAACAGTTGCAGGAATGCTTCATGAGAGGGAGGACATCAGTGTGGATCGAGCGTTACTAAAAGATATTATCGATCGCTACGAGGCGGCGAATTTTCTTGTTAACCGCCGGTTAAATGCGATGATCCGCGAGCTAATGCCAGATGATCTGACGGTTGATCAATTTTCAACGCTGCGGTATTTACGGTCGAGGGAAAAAAGCACATCATCCGAGCTGGCGGACATTTTTTGCGTGGGCAAAAGCTCGATAACCGCAATCATTACCAGACTGTTTGACAAGAACCTGATTCAAAGGCTGCCTGATGAAAAAGATCGCCGTGTCATCTATTTGGCGCTTACTCAAGAGGGAAAGCAGGTTTGCGACCGCATGGAGGATAAAATCCAAGTGCTGTTGGCCAAATATATTGACCGTTTCGAAGAGCAGGAAGCACTTACTTTTATCGAGACCTTCGAGAGGCTTGCGAAGGAAATGATGCAATCTTAGCTTTATATTACTGGAGGGAGATTAGAGATGAGAACCGTACTGAAATGGAGATGGCTGGTTCTGGTGTTGTGGCTGGCTGCTGCTGTCGGTCTGATGCTAAGCGCACCGAACATGGAGGAGCTTGTAAGAACGAAAGGGCAGGTTAACGTGCCTGACGGCTATTCCTCGACGATTGCAAACGAGCTGGAGGAGGCGATCGGCGGAAATGACGGGGCCGGAGCCAGCAGCGGGATGCCGACTGTACTTGTATTTCATAAGGAAGGCGGCTTATCTGACGCGGATTTAACGGAAGTGAAGGGCGGAATCGATAAGCTGAAGAGCAATGCCGAGAAGATTGGCGTTCTCTCCGTGACCACTCACTTTGATACCAAAGAGTTGGAAGAGCAGATGGTCTCCGAGGATGGAAGCACCATCCTGGCGCTTGTTAATGTCGAAGCTGTCGACCGTGAGCTTGCTGAGCTGAGAGACGGGCTTTATGAGACGATTTCGGATGTGAAGGTAGATCATTATTACACCGGAAACTGGCTGATCTCGGAGGATGTCGTGCAGAGCTCCCAGGAAGGGCTTAAGAAAACGGAGTTCATTACGCTTGGCTTTATTTTGGTCATACTTTTTGTCGTATTTCGTTCGGCTGTCGCGCCGCTCGTACCGCTTGTTGCAGTGGGCTTTACTTACTTAATTTCACAATCGGTTATCGCGTTTTTAGTTGAGTACTTCGATTTTCCGCTCTCAAACTTCACGCAGATATTCCTCGTTGCTGTATTGTTCGGCATCGGTACGGATTATTGCATTTTGCTCATCAGCCGCTTTAAGGAAGAGCTTACGCACAGCGGAGGCGATAAGACGGAAGCGATTATTCAAACCTATCGCACAGCAGGCAGAACGGTATTGTTTTCCGGTTTAGCTGTGCTGGTTGGTTTTTCCGCGATCGGCTTCTCGACCTTTATGCTCTACCGCTCGGCGGTTGCGGTTGCGGTCGGCGTAGCGGTGCTGCTTATCGCATTGTTCACGATCGTACCGTTTTTTATGGCGGTGCTCGGCACGAAGCTGTTTTGGCCGGCTAAAGGCTCATTGGAGCATAAACCGAGCAAGCTGTGGGGAACCGTCGGCAAGTTTTCATTGAAACGCCCCTTATGGGCGCTTATTATTTTGGCGGTCATCATCGTTCCGTTCCTGACCGCGTATAAAGGGACCATTTCCTTTAACTCGCTTGATGAAATTGGCGATAAATATGATTCTGTTAAAGCTTTTAATATTATTTCAGAGAGCTTCGGGCCTGGCGACTCCTTGCCGACGACGGTTATTGTCAAGACGGATAAACCGATGGATACGCCTGAGGGGCTTGCTGCACTCGAGCAGATTAGCCGTGAGCTTGCCAATACGGAGGGCGTCAAGGCCGTTCGCAGCGCGACGCGTCCTACCGGCGATGTCATGGAGCAATTTCTMGTGTCTGATCAAGTGACGACCCTTGAGGACGGACTTGGTCAAAGCGGAGAAGGCTTAGGTAAAATCGGTGATGGCCTATCTGAAGCAAGCAGCGCGTTGAGCGAAAATGCGCCAATGCTAACTGAAGCGGTAGATGGCGCAGGCCGGCTTGTTGACGGGACAAATGAGCTGAAGGCAGGCATCGTAGAGCTTGGCGCAGGTCTGAAGCGGATTCAGCAGGGAATGCTGGATGGATCAGCGGGTGCGGGTGAGCTGAGCGAAGGCTTAAAGCAGGCAGAGGCAAGCACGAAGAGGCTGGCTGATGCCAGCCGTCAATTGCTGAGCAGCTACGAGCAGCTAGGAGGCGGCCTTGGTCAGTTAACTGGCGCATATAGCGCGATTGCTTCCGAGCAAGTGAAGCTGGCTGACGGCTTATCCGGCGTAGAACAAAGCCTGACCGGTTTGCAAGACAGCTATCCGGAGCTGCAAGACGACGAGAATTACAAGGAAATGCTTAGCTCGCTGGGGCAGCTTCAAGAGGGCGCAGCAGGCATAAGCGGTCAATTGACGCAGCTGAATGAGCAGCTTTCAGGCATCTCGGCCGGTATGACGCAAGCGAATGCCGGACTGCTGCAAGCATCAGAAGGTCAATCCGCGTTAGCGACAGGTCTTGGCAAGCTGGCTGCGGGGCTCGCTGAGCTGCAAAGCGGCATCGCGCAAGCGGCGGCAGGCCAAGGTCAAATCGTATCAAAGCTGCCGAGCGTGACGCAAGGTTTTAATGAGCTCTCGGATGGGCAGAAGGAGCTGCAAGCCGGCTTTGCATCCTTAAATGATCAGCTGGGCGAGCTTACGAACGGACTCGATCAAAGCGTTGACGGCTTAACACAGGTAACGGATGGGCTCGCTTCTGCCGGTGGTTACCTAAACGGGCTTGCCGAAGCGCCGAATAAGCAGATGAGCGGCTGGTACATTCCGGAGGAAGCCATTGCGAACGAGGAGTTCCAATCCGCGCTGAACGTTTATATGTCGGAAGACCGCCAAACGGCAAAATTTGATGTTGTCTTTAACGGCAATCCTTACGCGCAGGAGACGATGGCTCAAATCGACGGTCTTGAAGCAGCTGTCAACCGTGGCATCCAAGGTACGGAATACAACGGGGCTGAGGTAGCCGTCGGCGGCGTAACGAGCATGAATAATGATTTAAGCAATATTTCGAATGCGGATTATTCACGTACCGTTATTCTCATGCTGATTGGGATTTCGATCATTCTCATCATCTTGTTCCGCTCCATCGTCATGCCCCTGTATATGGTCGCTTCGCTCCTCGTCACGTTCTACTCGTCAATGGCGATTGCGGAGGTCATATTCGTAAGGGTGCTCGGGCAATCCGGCATTAGCTGGGCGGTGCCGTTCTTCGGCTTCGTGATGCTGGTCGCGCTTGGAATCGACTATAGTATCTTCTTAATGGATCGCTTCAAGGAATATCGCCATCTATCTCCGCAGGAAGCGATTCTGGAAGCGATGAAAAACATGGGTACGGTTATTATGTCGGCAGCCGTTATTCTAGGCGGGACATTCGCCGCGATGCTGCCTTCGGGCGTGATGTCGCTCCTGCAAATCGCGACGATCGTGCTCTGCGGCTTGTTCATGTATGCGCTGCTGATGCTTCCTTTGTTTATACCGGTCATGGTGCGTACGTTCGGAGCCGCCAACTGGTGGCCGTTCATGGGGCGCGCAAAGGATGCCGAGCATTCAGGCAGCGTTCATAGCGGTCAAAAGCTGAAAGGACATCAGGTCTCGCATGATTCCTCGCACTAATGAATAAAAAAGATTACCCTTGGCCACCAACTTGGAGGCCTTGCGGTAATCTTTTTTTTGAAATATAAGAATTTATAAGTTTTCGGGCTTATCGGGATTCTTATATTTCACCGCGAAACGAGCTTTGGCCGCAAAGGACGGCGACAGCCGTTTACGCTTGTTTATACGCTGTTCTGTGGTTGCGCAATCCGTTCTTTACATACGCGCGAGCCGCTCTTCGCCGGCAAGGAAGGCGTTAAGCTGCTGCTGCTGCTCGTTTAGCAGGCGCTGCAGCCGCTCCGTTTGTTCCTTGCTGGCGGAAGCCTCCTGCTCGGCTCGCGTCACTAGGCGGAGCAGATCAAAGGTCTCATGAGACAGACCCAGCTTTTGGCGTATTTTCTCATTGCGAAAGGATGCGTTCTCCGGGGAGCAGCGGCCATCCTCGCCTGTTTCGCATCTTGTTTTATCTGGTAGAAGAAGCAAGGCCGAGCGGCCCTGCTCTGTAATCATATACACCTTTTTGCCGTTATCTTCATCCTTCATTGCAATAAATCCGCGCTCTTCGAGCATTTGGAGTGTCGGATATATAGAGCCTGCGCTCGGTACATAGAGGCCGCCAGATTGCTCCTCTAAAGCCTTCATCATTTGATAGCCATGCATAGGCTCGCTATTAAGCAGCTTTAATAACGCAAATTTCACGCCGCCTCGGCCAAAATATCGCTTGCTTGCGCCGCGGCGCTCATTGGCGCTAGCTTCTTCCGTTTTAAGCTGGCGATGCTCTTCGGAGCCATCGTTTTTTTGATCAATCATGAATCGTCACCTCGGTCTTTATCATACGGCATACGCCGGTCTAGTCAATCCCTTTAGGGTAAAAGCCAGTCAATACTCTGCAGCCTTGCCCGTTTTTCGTCAGTTGGCATCGTCTTGCTATACTTACAGCATTGACAATGATTATTATTATTATTTACAAATTCTAAAATAAATTATGTAAGGCGGATAGTAGCTAAACGGTTAGCTCCGTCAACGGGGCGAGACTGATCGTTTTTTTATATTGATTTAACCTGGGATTCAGAATAGCGCGATATACTCGGCTTAAATTAGCAGAAACGTAGACAAAAAAAAGGAGGGTGAGCGGATCGATGAAACAATCCAAGGCGATGAAATGGCAGCTCGGGGCATGCGGCGCATTTGCTGTATTTCTTGTATTCGGCTCCATACAGAATAGTCAGGCTTTCCAGCAAACGCATGCCCTTAAAGCGGGCGAGGGCTCAGACCAAGCGATCGAGCAGCAGCTTGAGGAGGAAGACAGCGTAGTAGACGGCTGGGTGCAGCAGAGATCTAACAGCCGGTCAGAGCGTTACGGCGAAGCGGAGGAGAACGGGGGCTGGGAGGCCGTTCCTGAGCAGGACAGCGACTCCGGATCGGCCCGCGGCGGCCTGCGGTCTCAGACGGGGCGTTCATAGGATGAATAACCGGATAACAATTCAATTTCGCGCGATGAACACAGACGTTGAGGCACAGCTTATCCACCAGCTAAATCCGCTTTCGGATTTAGCAAAAACAGAAGCAGAGGCTGGCGATTTCGCTGCTTTGGTAAAAGACTGGTTCGAGGATATGGAGACACGGCTTAGTCGGTTTAAAGCGGGCAGCGAGCTGAGCAGGCTAAACCGCGCTGCGGGGAGCTGGATGCTTGTGTCGGATATTTTATTTGAGCTGTTGGCTGAAGCTGAAGCGTATCGGCTTCGTACAGCTGGTTTTTTTAACACTAACGTTTTGGCGGCGCTGCATGCGGCAGGTTATGGTCAGTCCTTTGAGTATGCGGGGCAGTTTAAGCCTGGTGCGCACTTTCAAGGAGAGATCCTAATACCGGATGAGTCATTCCTGGAAATGGATACACGGATGAAAGCGGTCAGGCTGAGCAGCGGTGCGCAGCTTGATCTCGGAGGGATAGCAAAGAGCTGGTCTGTCCGAAAGCTGTCGGAGTGGCTGCGGCGCAAACGGGACATTAAAAGAGGATTGATTAACGCGGGAGGCGATGCGATGGTATGGGACGACTGCACGGATGGCGGCCCCGCAGAGCTGCGTATTCAAAATCCATGGGATACTTCCGGCAGTGACGCCGCTATTTGCCTATATAATGGCGGAGTGGCGACCTCCAGCACGCTTGGACGAAGCTGGAAAACGCCGCAGGGTGTATACCATCACCTGATAGATCCTCGAAAAATGAAGCCGAGCGGCAGCGATGTTGTCCAGTGCACGATAGCGGGACCGGATGTCACGGCATGCGAGGTGTGGGCGAAGGTTGTATGCATTGCTGGGCTGGAGCTGGGAACGGCTATGCTTGCCGAGCATGCTCCTTCCTACGAGGGTTACATCTATAAGTCGGACCGGTCGCTTTACAGGCATCAAGCAGCGGTTCCCCAAAAGACGAATGGGAGATGTATCAATTGACGGACTTGATTATTGGCCTGCCGACTTGGCAGCTTACGCGTATATTCGGTATTGCCGCTTATTTACTATTATTTTCCGGAATGGCTTTAGGCATCCTTTACAGCTATCCGTTTGTAAAAGGCAAAAGAAAACCAGCTATCTACAAAACACATATGCGCTTGACGAATAGCGGGTCACTGCTGGCTTTGCTGCATGCCGCGGTGCTTGTCATTGATACCTATACGCCGTTTGAGTGGAAGGAAATTCTCATACCCTTTATGGCTCATGATCATCCCTTACTTTATGGAATGGGTACAATCTCGCTTTACGGCCTTATTCTTTTGCTGCTTACATCCGATTTTCGCCAAAAATTATCGAAGGGCCTTTGGCTAACGATTCATTTGCTGGCCTATCCCATATTCATGCTGGCGATGGCACATGGGTTCTTTGCGGGAACGGATTCACAGCTTCCGGCGATGAAATGGATGTACGGCGCGACGTTTGTCATCACGCTTATGCTCCTTGGAGGAAGAGTGCTGCTCAGAAAGCCATTACGCCGCATGGCGGCATAAATTTATCGCATGCAAGAAGCCTACGCAGAACGTAGGCTTCTTGCATGCTCGCGCGGAAGCGGATACGATGTATGATGATGATGAAAAAAACTAGGACGGAACTGTATCGTTTGGGGGTATTAAAGCCGATATACAAAGTAATGGTTATTTACCTTTATTTGAATCGGGGGGATTTGATGAACCAGAGTCTGTTGCGCAAAGCACTGTACCCGCTTTCATTGATCATCCTGATCTCTTTCATAAGCGGCTGCACGCATAATCGTGACCAATCGGAGAAAACCGTACAGACGGCAGCTCCTGCTAAAGTGACTCTGAAGGTCGTCCAAAGCTTGATGGCGCCGCAGCGGACAGATCAGCTTGAAATATTAATCGAACAGTTCGAAGCGGAGCATCCGGGAATCGCGATTGAGCTTGTTTCACCCAATTACGATACGGCTGATAAAGACATTATGGCGATGCTTGAGCAAAACGAAGAGGTAGATATCGTGGAAGTACGCGATATTACGGCGCATGAATTCGTGAAACGGGGTCTGCTCGTTAGCCTGGAAAAGTATATTGCAGGCTGGAGCAACTACATGCTGCTCAGTGTAAATGCGAGACTTATGGCCAGAGACGTGGCTAACATTACGTATTATATTCCGAGCAGCCTCTATCAGGTGCAGCTCTACTATCGCAAGGATTGGTTTGATGCAAAAGCGCTTCAAGTACCGGAAACGTGGGAGCAGCTTTTCTTTGTCGCAAAGCAGCTTACGAAGCCCGAGATCGGACAGTATGGCTATGCCTTTCGCGGCGGAAGAGGTGCAGCGAACACCTTATCATCCATCATACAGGACTATAACGGGAATAACGTAAGTGCTGGCAATTCAATGTTTAATCTGGATGGAACAACTATTTTTAAAGGCGCTCGCGCGGCGGAKGCGCTTGAGCTTTACCGTAAAATTTATGTCGAGACCTCACACCCCACGTCGATTGATTGGGGCTACAAAGAACAGGTACAGGCTTTTGTGGACGGCAAAGCAGCCATTCTCATTCAAGACTCCGACGTGATACCCATGATCCAGGAGAAACTGAAGGCTAACGCTTGGGCGACGGCACCTTTGCCAGTTGGGCCTGAGGGCGTATCGCATTATAATTTAGGTGCGGCTGGTTGGGGTATCGCCTTGCAATCCAAGCATAGGGATGAGGCGTGGGCTTTCATTTCGTATCTTTCGTCATTCGAGAGCAATAAGGCCTTCGCTGATGCCGCTGGAGTGATCTCTATTTATAACAATGCTTTGGATAATGAAAAGTATTCTACAGGTACTTATGCCCCATATACACTGATGAGAAACAATCCTATTCGTTATCAAGGGGTCAAACGACCGAGCCATTATTCAAATTATAGCGAGTATTTTGAAGAGGCTACTGTTGCTGGACGGCAATATTTGCAGGGTGTCGTTTCGACGGAAGCACTGCTGGATCAGTTTAATGATTTTTGGCAGCGGCAAAGAGAGTTGGAAGGTGATTAAACAAGCAGGAGCTGCTGCTGGGCGCGCGAAGAACCGCGGACCCAGCGGCAGCTCTGTTTGTTATATCAAGTAAGCATAGGCTGTTCGTATGAAGCTAGTAGGACGGGGCAACCTGTTAAGAATGATGGTGCGTCTTGACCTGGATGCATCGCCGCATATACGATGATAGCATTCCATTATTAGTGATCGCTAGGAAGCGATGGCAAGCAGCAAGGAGGAACAAGTTATGAAGCAGCTGTTAGTTGTATTTACCGGAGGAACCATTGGAAGCAGAAAACAAGGGGAGGGCATCGATGTTGACGGTGCGGGCTCTTATTCCCTTATTGATGATTACAACCATAGTGCGGAAAAGCGCAGTGACGTAACGCTTCATGCGATACAGCCGCTAAACTTGTTAAGCGAGAATTTGACGACATACGATTGGATTACGTTAGCACAAACCATACGCCGTTTGGACCTTAGCCCGTATGATGGCCTTGTCATTACGCATGGCTCGGATACGCTTGCCTACAGTGCAGCAATGATCAGTTATTTATTTGCAGACACGCGGATACCATTCGTTCTGACTGCGAGCAATTACCCGCTGGCTGACGAGCGGAGCAACGGGCGGCGCAATTTTGTGAATGCGATCGATTTTGCTGCGGGTGAACAGCTCCCTGGCGTATTTGTCGTGTACGAGGATGACAAAGGGGACGCACTTATTTATCTTGGAACGCGGATTACGCAAGCCGTATCCTTCACGGACCAGTTTGGCAGTCCATATGGCGTACCCTACGGTAAAATAGCGGATAGCGTATTCAGCTGGCTTCCGCATGCACGTAATCCGAAGCCGGAAACGCTTCGGCTGGCTGCGCCGAAAACGGCATTGCAGTGGGAAGCGGAAGCGCTGCATCTAGATTCCAGCATCGTATATATTAGACCTTATCCCGGCCTGGATTATACCTATTACGATTTTTCAACCAACCAGCCTAAGGCGGTGCTCCATGATCTTCATCATTCCGGAACGGCCTGCGCAGTCGAAGAGGGACCATACTCGCTCCCGCAGTTTATCGAACGCTGCAAGGGATTAGGCATTGACGTTTACATATGTCCGATTAGAGATCGTTCGGATGCGCTCTATTCGTCTTCTCTGCGTTTGATTGAAGCGGGAGCGATTGTTATAGAGAAGCTTTCCGTGGAAGCCGCCCTAACGAAGCTGATGCTCGCTTACGGCATGCATGAGGATCCTGCAGAGGCAAGAGCCTTCGCAACGGAAAGCACTTTGTATTTTGAACACAACGAGGTGTAAAATGATTATAGAGAAGCTTTTGTTAACGACGGCATGCACAGCGGACATTCAGCCATTTTACAGCGAGGTATTGGGTCTTCCGATAATTCACTCGGAGCAGGGCAGCTTTACGGTAAGGGCAGGCCGGAGCGAGCTCACGATCCAGGAGATGGAGCAGAAGCCGGCCGAAGAACATTATTACCACTTTGCTTTTACGATTCCGGAGAACAGGCTGCCCGAGGCGAAAACGTGGATCGAAGCAATGGTGCCGATAGGCACAGAGGCTGGTCAGGATGTGTCCTTCAGCGAGTCCTGGAACTCGCATTCAGTTTATTTTGAAGATCCGGCGGGTAATATACTGGAGCTTATTGCACGTCATACGATGGACAATGCCACTGATCGTCCCTTCGACCCGAAGCAGGACATCCTTTGCATCAGCGAGATTGGTGTGCCGACCAGCAAGGTTCCAGCGGCCGTAGACCGGTTTGCCGAGCTCGGGCTCATGACCTATAAGACGCGTGACGACAGCTTTAATCCAATCGGGGATGACGACGGCTTGTTGATGGTGGTTGAAACGGGCAGGCGCTGGCATTTCACGAACAAAACGGCTGAGAGCTTCCCGGTTAACGTAACCATACGCGGCATAGGGGAGTTATATCTAAGTGAAAATGAACACGGTTTGTCGATTGAAAATATAAATTAGAGGAGCATGAGCAACCATGGGAGAAGCATTGAAGGTAGGAGACCAGGTTCCGAATTTTAAGCTGCAGGCATCAAACGGCAAGGATGTGGAGCTTGCGGATTATGCAGGCAAGAAGCTCGTTATTTATTTTTATCCGCGCGATATGACCCCTGGGTGCACGACGGAATCCTGTGATTTCCGAGATTTCAACGGACAGTTCGGCGCGAATAATACGGAGGTTATCGGAATCAGCCCGGATGATTTAGCTTCTCACGAGCAATTCGTGGATAAGCATGAGCTTCCATTCCTATTGCTCTCAGACACGGAGCATACGGTTTCAGAGCTGTTTGGCGTATGGAAGCTGCGGAGCTGGAACGGTGAGGAGTTTATGGGTATCGAACGCTCCACCTTCTTGCTTGATGAACAAGGTAAGCTGGTCATGGAATGGCGCAGCGTGAGTGTAGACGGACATGTGAACGAAGTGCTTGAGGCGGTAAAAAACAGCTAGCAGCTATAATACGAAAAGGCTCACCCTGAAGCAGCTTATTGCGCTTCAAGGCGAGCCTTTTATATTTTTTTACTCTTGTTTCTTCTTCCAACTTGGCAATTGGCTGACATAGCTGTCGGATAAATTGAGCAGCTCCAGCGCGCGCTGGTACTCATCTTCCGTAGCCTCCTGCTCTTTGATGCCGTCACCTGCTAAAGAATAGTGCGTGCCGTCCTCGTAGCCGCTTCCTGACATGAACAGCTCCTTGCTGCTTAAGAATGAGCCAGTCGGGAGATAATAACGCTGTGGCAGCACATTGTACGATTGATTCAACAAGTCTTGGCCGAAGTGGATATGATCGTCCAAGGAAATGCCGAGCATGTTCGCGATGGTTGGCAAAATATCGACTTGACCGCCAAGCTGATCGAATACTTTCCCTTCGGTAATGCCTGTCGATGCCACCACGAGCGGAATGTTGATCATATCGGTATAGCCGTATTCATGGCCGTAAATTTCAGCCATCAGCTCTTTGTCATCACGGTCGAGCGAATAAACCGGAAGACCAAGATGATCGCCGTAAAGCAGGATTAAGCTGTCATCCCAAATGCCGCGTTCCTTCAGATCCGCAATAAACTCGCCAAGCGCGAAGTCGGCATAGTTTTGCGCACGGATATAGTCTCCGACGAAGGTATCTTCATAACGCTCAGGAAGCGTCATCTTGTATTTGTCCGCTGGAATCGTGAACGGGTGATGCGAAGTCATCGAAATCACATGCGAGTAAAACGGCTTGCCGTTTTGACTCATGCGGTCCAGCTCAGCTGCTGTTTTCTTATAAAGCTGTTCATCGGAAGCACCGAAGAATACCGAATCCTCCGTACCGAAGAACTTCGCATCGTAATAACGGTCAAAGCCAAGTGCTTTGTAAAGCTCGCCGCGGTTCCAGAATTCAACGACATTCGTATGGAACGTCGCAGTGTCATATCCGTTTGCCTGCAGCATTTTAGGTAAGCTTGGAAGCTCCTTGTCGGCATAAATCATCGTTGCCGCGCCGCGGGGCGGAATGTAGAATGACGTATTAACAACGAACTCGGCATCGGAAGTATTGCCTTGGCCGACCTGCTGATAGAAATGCTTGAAATAATAGTTTTCGTTTACGAGCTTATTAATGTTAGGCGTAATTTCTTGGCCGTCAATTTTCAGGTTGACGAGGAAGTTTTGGAACGACTCCATTTGAATAATAATGACGTTTTTGCCTGATGCTGTCTTCCACAGCTGCGGAGCAGCCGGCTGTTCAATTTTTTTGACAGTATCGATTTTGTCCTGCGTAATATGGTTTGGATCCACGAAATCAATATCTTTATTGGAGAAAATCATATAGGCTTCATAATTGAGAATACCCATTTGCTCCGCTTTGACAATTTCATTCATACTGGCGCGGTTTGGCAGGATATTGAACAAGCAAAGCGCGATAGAAATGCTAAATAGAGCAACGACAAGTCGTTTGTTTTCTTTACGGGAGCTTGCTTGCTTCCAGTTCAGCGCCTTTTTTGGGCGGAATAGCACGACAGCCATAATGATAATGTCGATAAAGATTAGTAAATAGTAGGGATCCATGAGCGAGAATACGCTGTTTTTCACTGCAGTGACTTGATTGACCTGCTCGAGCGCAAGATAGGTTACGATAACCCCGTAATACTTGTAATACATAATGACAGCGAATAAGATGAGTGTCATTAGTAGATTCGCGATTAAATAGTAAATAAGCTTACGCTTGGAAGCGAACCATTCAATGAGACAGTATACAATAAGCACAAACGGTATTTCTTTTAAAATCGTAGTCCATGAAAACCCATCCTCGAAAATAACCATCCACGCCAGATAGCTTTTGAGCAGCATAATGAACGAGAAGAAAAGAATGGGACGAGTGCTTAACAATCGTTTTGGAGTGAGAAATGTCATATAACCGCCTACCTTTCACAGCAAAAACAGGCCGTCTCTCAGAGGCAGCCAGCCCGCTTATAGTAATATATATGCGTTCGGTAAATTCTTAATCCATTATGCTCCTAATTATACTCGGATGTCAAAAGGCAAAAGGCTCCTCCATGCCCATGAAAAATATTAGTAAGCAAAGAAATAATTAAGGTTTTTTGTTTATTCCTAAAGGTAACATGTTTTCCAAGCGTTAAGATTGAAACATAACAGCGGTTTTAGTAGTCTATTAATAAGAGAGTTTTGGACAAACCATGAATAGAAGTATATTTACATGAAATATATGTAAAAATATTTACTGGAGGCTTATCATGAAAAAAAGAAGAAGTAGGCTGCTGCTGTTCGTTATGGTATGCGCGGCAATGGTCATTGGTTACTCTTTATTTAATAAAGAAGAGACGACCACAATTCCTCCCAAACAGGCGGCCGCCGATAGCGGAACCGCTCCGAACGGCGGCGAGGTTACGGGCAGCGCGGACTCCGGGGCGGAAGAGCCTGAATCAACCGATGCGGCAGACGGAGACAAGGGTGAATCGCAGCCGGATGGCGAGGCTGACGGCGGTCAAGAAGAACAAACGGAGGACGGGCTGGCGGTTATTGCAAAGCCTGAGGAGATGGCCGTGCTTGTCAATAAGCAGCGCAAGCTGCCGGAGGAATATAATCCTTCGGATTTAGTGTATCCGGATGTTCGATTTATTTTTTCGGAGAAAATAGAAAAGCGGAAGATGCGCCAGGAAGCGGCATCGGCGCTTGAGAAGCTGTTTGCTGCGGCCGAAGACGATAACATCCAATTAGCCGGGGTTTCTGCGTATCGCTCGCACAGCACGCAAAAGACGTTGTTTGAACGCTATGTAAAGAGAGACGGCCTTGAAAAGGCGAGAACGTACAGCGCTTTTCCGGGAACGAGCGAGCATGAGACCGGCTTAGCGATTGATGTTTCCGGCAGTGACGGCAAATGTGCGGCGGCCGATTGTTTCGCGGATACAAAGGAAGCGCAGTGGCTGGCGGAGCATGCGCATGAGCATGGCTTTATTATTCGGTATTTGAAGGGTAAGGAAGAGATTACCGGCTATCAGTATGAGCCATGGCATCTTCGTTATGTAGGCGAAGACCTTGCTGCGGACCTTGCCGAAAGCGGAGAGTCGCTTGAAGAGTATTTTGATGCGGTGCCAGTCACACAATAAGAGATAATAGCAATAGCGCAAGCCGCACCTGTAACAACCGGGATCATTTCGTCGGTTCGGCACAGGGAGCTTGCGCTGCTTTCTACTGGTGATGTGAAACGTTAAACCTTTGCTTCAAACGTTTTGCAATCTGTTTCTTCGGAGTTGCTTGCTTGTTTGCCGCGGTTGCTGACCACATAAATAGATGAGGCGGCGCAGTGGTTACCTGCTGCCCAGAACTTGCATGAGTTCACTTCGCATAGTACATCCTTAGCCATTACCATTCACCCCCTCAATTATAGGATTGACAAACGATATATCGTTTTATACTCAGAAGGGACGGATAGATGTGGGAAATAAAATTTATTTTAATCATGATGCCGGCGTGGACGATCTGGTATCCCTGTTTCTTTTGCTGCAAATGAAAGAGGTTGAGCTGCTTGGGGTATCCGTTATTCCGGCAGACGGTTATATGGAGCCCGGCATTAAGGCGAGCTGCAAAATTATCGACCGCTTCGGAGATCCCGCCAAGACAGGAGAGATCGAGGTCGCTAGGTCCAATTCACGCGGCGTGAATCCTTTTCCCGCTGAATGGCGAATGCATACGTTTTTCGTGGATGCTCTCCCAATCCTGAACGAATCAGGGATTATCTCTACGGGTATTTCGGCACTGCCTGCCCATCTGCATATGGCCGAACAGCTTCGGCGCTCGGAAGAGAAGGTGACTCTGTTGTTCACGGGCCCGCTTACGGACCTAGCACGGGCATTGGATGAGGCTCCGGATATAGAGGATAAGATTGAGAAGCTTGTCTGGATGGGCGGTACGTTTAATGAGAAAGGCAACGTACAGGAGCCTGAGCATGACGGTACCGCGGAATGGAATGCCTTCTGGGACCCGGAGGCCGTACACCGCGTATGGGCAAGCCGTATTCCGATTTTGCTCGTCGCTTTGGAGAGCACGAACAAGGTTCCGCTGACGATGGAGGTTCGCAACCGCTGGGCATCGCTGCGGAAGCACGAGGGACTCGATTTTGTAGGCCAATGCTACGCAGCTTGTCCTCCGCTTGTCTATATGGAGACAAATTCGACCTATTATTTATGGGACGTGCTTACGACGGCTGTCGTAGGAAACCCGGGGCTGGTTGACATCAAAACGGTAAACAGCGTCGTGATTAAGGATGGTCCGAGCCAAGGCCGCACCGTAGAGGACGCGGACGGACGCCCGGTCAGCCTCGTATACGACGTTGATCCAGTTCGATTCTTTGATTATATTACCGAACTATCTGCAGGCGCGGTTAGCGCCGTTGTAGAACGGGACTAGATTTAATATAAAGAAGCGCAGCGAGGAATGAGCCAAGCTCATCCTATGCTGCGCTTCTTTCAAAATATAATTAAAAAATTCAACCTTATACGATGCTTATCATTCAACGCGAAACGAGCATTTGCCGCCAAGGACGACGCGTCAGCCGTTTACGCTTGTTAATCCATTTCGTAAATCGAGCCTGACTTGCTGGCATAAAGCTCAGCGTATACCTTCTCTGCATAGGCATCGGTCATACCCGATATATAATCGGCGACAAAACGCGGCCAGCTCCATTTGCTCTTATGCAGCTCGTAATTTTCAATCCAGTCCGGCGGGATGATAAGGCGGCCGTATTCGGGAACCTTAAAGCTGTCCCACAGCCTGCGGATCATAATCTCGCTGCGCATTTGCAGGCGCTGAACGCGGAAGTCCTTAATGAGCGTGACCCATGCGAGCTTCTTCAATATTTCCATCGTCCGCAGCAAATCGATATCCTGCTGCCCATTGTTCACGAAGGTGACTTTCTTCCAGCCGCGTGAGGAATCGTCTATGATCCCGACCCTGCCGGCGAACAGGCTTACCCATCTCGCCTTCATCTCCCGGCGTGTGCGCGAGGATTCGCGCTCGCAGCTTACGTACAGCTCCTGCCACTGCTCGAAATAGGAGACGAGCACACGCTTGACCATAGCGGGAATGTCCACTTCTCCCCAGCCAATGCCCGTATTGCCTTTGTCCTCGACAATTTCCTGAACGACATGGTCAATGAGCCTGCTGTCCTCAAAAAAGGTGCGGTTCATATGGATTTTGCCGGCACGGATGCCATCCTCAATATCATGCGTAGAATAAGCGATATCGTCACATAGATCCATGAGCTGGGCTTCCAGCGTGGAGCAGCCAATCGGGATCTTCCATGAACGGCGCAGCTGCTCGATTTCACCCCACTCGGTGCTGTACACGCCTTTGAGACGACCAGGCTCACCAAGGCTGAACGGGTATTTATTGATAGCAAGCAAGACAGCAGCGGTCAAATCAAGGCCGCTTCCGCTTCCGGCGCGCTTCTCCAAAAACATCAAAATGCGAAAGTTTTGCGCATTCCCCTCGTAAGGGATGCCGTATTCTTCCATGAGCACGTGATTAAGCACCTCTTCGCCTTTATGACCAAACGGCGGATGCCCGAGATCATGCGCGAGCGCAGCAATTTCCACGACGGCTGGATCCAATACGAGGCCGGGATGCTCCTTGCGTGAGAGAAATTCATATTGCTTGCCCAGTCTCCGGGCAACCTCGCGTGCGATTTGGGAAACCTCAAGTGAATGGGTCAGCCTTGTCCTGTAATAATCGCCCGTGCCTGCGCCAAACACCTGCGATTTGCCCTGCAGGCGGCGAAATGCGGGTGATTGTATAAGCCTTGCATAATCTCTTTCATATTCGTCTCGCTCTTCGCTAAAGGTGCCAAGCGCCTTCTCATCTAATCTAAATTTACGTATATCCATCGTCGTTCCTCCAGTGCCAGCGCTGCGGGTCTTCTATAAAATCAGAGCCATTCGTTCCCGGCTTGTAATCAGCTTATATTTCAAGTCTTCTCATGTAATGGCGGTATTAATGAAGCAATAGGTTGTTCTGCTTGAATTGTAGCATATAATCAGGCTTGAACATACTTCGTGCTTGGAGTATGATCGCATTAGCTTTTACATCAGACTGAGGTGTTTATTATACGAACGGCAATCATGCAAAACGGATATGCAATTATTATGCTGCTCAACATCTTTTTGGCGGTTACCGTCATCTTTCTTGAACGGCGCAACGCGAGCACGACATGGGCTTGGCTTATGGTTCTTTTCTTCATACCGGTTATCGGGTTTGTCATGTATTTGATCTTGGGGCAGAAGGTTCGCAAAAGAAAGCTTTATAAGCTGCTCGGCGACAGTCAGCGCATTATTGAGCACACTATCGAGAGACAGATGCGGCAGCTGCGCGACGGAGAAATTGCTTATAGTGATCCGGCTATGCAAAGCTATCAGGATATGATCTACATGAATTTGAAAACCAGCTACGCGCTGTTCACAAACAATAACGCGGTAGAAATCTATACAGAGGGCAATGCGAAATTTGACGCTTTGCTGAAGGATATAGAGGGAGCGCGCCATCATATTCATCTCGTTTATTATATCGTTCGCGACGACGAGCTGGGCAGAAGGCTGGTAAAGGCGCTGGCGGCGAAAGCGGCTGAGGGCGTCGAGGTAAAGTTTCTGTATGACCATATTGGAAGCTCCGGTTTGCCGAAGCGGTATTTTCATGATTTGCTGGCGTCTGGCGGCCAGGAAGCGGCATTTTTTCCATCGCGAATTCCTTATTTGAATTTAAAGATTAATTACCGCAATCATCGCAAGCTCGTTATTATTGACGGGCAGGTTGGCTACATTGGCGGTTTCAATATCGGTGACGAGTACTTAGGGCTGAACAAGCATTTCGGCGAGTGGCGAGATACGCATCTGAGAGTTCATGGCAGCGCGGTGCTGCAAATGCAGGCACAGTTTCTCATGGACTGGAATCTGGCTGCATCGGGTCAGATTTCGTTGAACGAGCTGTATTTCCCAATCATGAGCAGTGATGTGGGATCGATCGGAATGCAACTGGTGGCAAGTGGTCCTGACACAGAGTACCAACAAATTAAGGATGCGTATATAAAAATGATTTATGCGGCCAAAAAGACGATTTGCTTGCAAACGCCTTATTTTGTACCGGATGAAAGCTTGATGACGGCGCTGAAGATCGCATCATTATCCGGTGTCGATGTTCGCATCATGCTGCCGAGCATGCCGGATCATTTCTTTGTGTATTGGGCGACGCATTCCTATTTGGGGGAGCTTCTTGCCAACGGGGTCAAATGCTATATGTTCGAAAAGGGCTTCCTCCATGCGAAAACGCTTGTCATTGACGGCAAGGTCGCTTCGGTTGGCACGGCGAATCTCGACATCCGCAGCTTCAAGCTGAATTTTGAGATGAATGCGTTTATCTATGATACGCAGACATCGGCTAAGCTGCAACGCATTTTTGAGGATGATATGAAAAATAGTATGGAGATGACGCTTGAAATTTATTCAGAGCGGCCGCTTATGAACCGGTTCAAAGAATCGATTTCTAGATTATTGAGTCCAATCCTATAAACACACGTAAGAAGGGCTTCTGCTTATCTATGATAACCAGAAGCCCTTCACGTGCTTGGTAGAAAACTATTCAATTTATTCAAACGCTCCATTCCGCTGCTTGCCCTGTTTCTTTGTCCTTTCGAATTTGTTACAAACCTTATCGACTTCGATCCTAGCTTTAATGACCTCGATCAACATCCTTTCGATTTGTTTCAAATCCTTCTTTTCCGTAAGTACCTGTTATTCCAAGTGGCCGTTTACATCACTTTCGCTATTGTCCCCGCATGTCCTTAAATCCGATCGGTACTCCTTTCCGAGTTAATGAGACATGCTTCGCTAACTTAGTCCAATGGGCTATCCCCTTTCCTTTAATATAGGCTTAGTATACACCTTTATTTGAATTTTGTAAATATTCAGTTTATTTATTTCGACAAAAAAATGATTATTATTTCATAGAGTAATAGGACGACCATTACAAGGTATGGTTGACCGTTTCTGCCATTGAATTTATACTTAGTCTAAAGTCATTAATAAAGGAATGATGTTCTAGTGAACAAAATCAACTTAACAATACAGCGCAAAGAGATACTTGAAGTCGTTCAGCATGCGCCGGACCATCCAACCGCGGCGGATGTCATTGATCGGCTTCGCGGCAAAGGCTTCAACTTCGCCTACGGTACGGTGTACAATTCCCTGCGTTATTTGACAGATGCAGGTTTGATTAGGGAGCTGAAGCTAGGCGAGGCGGTTAGCCGATACGATGCCCGTACGGACGAGCATCAGCATATCGTGTGTACCGTATGCGGGCGAGTAGACGAGGTGCTTACGGAGCTGCCTGGCGAGTGGCTGCAGAAGGTAGCGATAGAAACGAAATATCGGATCGAGCATGCACAGGTTGTAATAGAAGGGGTGTGCGAAGAATGCGCGACGAAACAATCATAACGGACAATGCTTCGTTGAATAGGGCCGAGGCGGGAAGCTTCTCGGAAGAGGAGCTGCTGCAAAACGGGATGTTATGCTCGATTACGCAGCGGGTTATGATTATCAGTCCGATGCCGGAACGGGTAAAAAGCTTGCTCGTCGCATTGTCATCCGAATGCTTCGATGTTTTCTCGCTGCATGACTTTAACAAAGGCATGCTTCAAAGCCTGCAGCCGGAGCTGCTTGTCTTCGATGCGATACCCGTTGTCAACGCTTCGACAGGCCATACGCTGCAGGCAGGCGCGGAATTGCTGGAGTCTGCTGACCTGCATGCGGTTCCTGTATTGATCCTGCTGGATCAGAAATCATTTGACAGCCGCGGGACTTTCGCCCTCGGCGCGGCCGAGCTGCTTGTTTGGCCTGCTAAGCCTGAGCAAGCGGTAAAACAAATTAATCGCATGCTTTTGAACCGACCGGCAGTTAAGGCAGTTGACGCGGATGTTCGAACCTTTAAGGATATTACGGTCGACCTTAAGAAAATGACGGTAGACCGGGCTGGCCAGCGCATCGAGCTCACCAAGACGGAATATGATTTGCTGCTGCATTTTATGTCGTCCGACGGCTCTGTGCTGTCGCGCGAGTCGCTGCTTGATACGGTATGGGGCTTGCAATTCTATGGCGGCAGCAATTTGGTTGATGCCCATATTAAGAGCTTGCGCAAAAAATTAAAGGATAGCGCGGTATCGCCAAAATATATTGTTACGGTGCGGGGCGCAGGCTACCGAATTGCGGATATTCGCGATTAGCATGCAGCAGCGTTCTCATGTGAAAAATTTCATGGCTGGTGGAGTCTCATTATCATTTTCATGAAATATTCATCCTTCGTTCATCTTGCTTTCATGACAGCTAATAAGCTATCCGCTAAGATTGGTTTAAGGATTTAGATCAAGTCTAAATATATAAACCAATCGAAGAGGTGCTATCATGGACAACTACATGACAACGAATCAAGGAACGCCAGTTGGCGATAATCAAAGCTCGCGAACGGTAGGACAGCGCGGACCGGCGCTTTTAGAGGATTACCATTTGCTTGAGAAGCTCGCGCATTTCGACCGGGAGCGGATTCCGGAGCGTGTCGTACATGCGCGGGGGGCTGGCGCACATGGCGTCTTCCGCACGGAGGTCAGCATGAAGGAGCATACGAAGGCTCATTTTATGCAGGAAGCAGGAACCGAGACGCCTGTATTCGTCCGCTTCTCGACCGTTATCAACGGAACCGGCTCGCCGGAGACGGCGCGTGATCCACGCGGCTTTGCGGTGAAGTTTTATACGCAGGAGGGCAATTATGATATTGTCGGCAACCATTTGCCCGTATTTTTCATTCGCGATGCCATGAAGTTTCCCGATATGGTCCATTCCTTGAAGCCGGCGCCGCATACCAATCTTCAAGATCCCGCGCGTTACTGGGATTTCATGACGCTCTCGCCGGAATCCACGCATATGCTGACCTGGTTGTTCTCGGATGATGGAACACCCGCCACCTATCGCGAGATGGACGGCTTTGGTGTACATGCTTTTAAGTGGATCAATGATACCGGCAAGCCTGCCTATGTTAAATATCACTGGAAATCGCTGCAAGGCGTACGAAACTTCACTGCGGATGAAGCGAGCGTGATGCAGGGCAAAGACTTCAATCATGCGACACGTGATTTGCATAATGCGATTGAGCTTGGGCAATTCCCGGAGTGGGAGCTGCATGTACAGCTCATGCCGGTTGAGCATATGGATCGTTATGCGTTCGATCCGCTTGATCCGACTAAGGTATGGCCGGAGGATATGTATCCGCTGCAAAAGGTAGGCACGATGACATTGGACCGTAATCCTGTTAACTATTTCGCGGAGGTGGAGCAGTCGGCCTTCTCGCCAAGCGCATTAGTGCCAGGCATCGAGCCGTCCGAGGACAAGCTGCTGCAGGGACGATTGTTCTCGTACCCGGATGCGCAGCGGTACCGTCTTGGCGCAAACTACCTCCACATTCCAGTGAACTGTCCATATGCGCCTGTACGCAACCATCAACGCGACGGGGCGATGACGATGCAGGCTAATCCTTCGCCGGTTAACTATGAGCCAAACAGCTCCTCGGAGAGTCCGATGGAAGCAGCCGCATACGTCGATTCCTATGCGCCTCTTCAAGGGGTTGCCGGCCGTCAGAAGATCGATAAAACCGATGATTTCACACAGGCGGGCGAGCGCTTCCGCTCCTTGTCTGAGCAGCAGCAGGCAAATTTGATTGCCAATGTGACCGGCGAGCTGGAGCAGACGAACGACGAGATCCGCCTCCGCGCCATCTGCAACTTTTTCCGCGCTGACCGCAATTTTGGCATGAAGCTTTCGCAAAACCTAGGCGTAGATATCCGCAAGTATATGCCGCAGGGATAATCATCTCTAACGCCATTACACAGAAGCCCCGCTGCTTCGAGAAAACCTCGAAATAGTGGGGCATCTGCTCATTTTTCCGGTGACTATCCAGAACAAATGCTCAAATTGAGCTCCTACTGGCCGGTTAGATGGAAAAGTTCCCGTTAATTGCTCAATATGAGCTCCGCCGTCCCTTGATTTACCGAGGACCATCTCGTACAAAGGCACATTTAATACTCTCACAGTTTATTTACCTGGAAAAACTTCCGTTAATTGCACAATATGAGCTCCTACCAGCCACTTAGATGGAAAAACTCCAGTTAATTTGTTGTTTTGAGCTGCTTATGGAGCATTCTGAGGAAATTAGCAGGAGAAATTCCAGTTAGATTACCCTGCATGCAGAAAAGGATCATTTAACAGGAGAAATTCCTATTAAATAATGAAGCTCATAGGCATCCGATCCCGATCACTATATTCGAAATAAAATTTGGATAACTTACTGGTGACCTCAAGTACAAATACGTATCTAGTGCTCCTCCCGTTTAATTAGCTGGAAAAACTCCCGTTAATTGCTCAATATGAGCTCCTACCAGCCACTTTGATGGAAAACCTCCAGTTAATTTGTTGTTTTAGCTGCTTTTGGAGCATTCTGAGGAAATTAGCAGGAGTAATTCCAGTTAAGCTGTCAAATACGCAGAAAAGGAAAATTTAACGGGAGAAATTCCTGTTAAATGAGGAATCTCATAGGCAACCCGATCACTCTATTCGAAATAAGATTTGGATAACTTAATGGTGACCTCAAGTACAAATACGTATCTAGTGCTCCTTCCGTTTAATTAGCTGGAAAAACTCCCGTTAATTGCTCAATATGAGCTCCTACCAGCCACTTAGATGGAAAACCTCCTGTTAATTTGTTGTATTGAGCTGCTTTTGGAGCATTCTGAGGAAATTAGCAGGAGAAATTCCAGGTAAGCTGTCATACATACAGAAAAGGAATATTTAACGGGAGAAATTCCTGTTAAATATCTAAGGCATCCGTTTACTCTATTCAATAAAAGTTTGGTAATCTCGTTCAGCAGCATTTTTCTGCAAAGAGACTAGTCATCTCAACTTTGATGTCCTATAATTAGATTAAAGAGACGAAGAACGTCCCGTTGTTACTCCTGCGCGAGTAATACCGGGACGTTTTCTATTTTCAGGGAGGTTGATGAATATGGCGTATGATGAGGCACAACGCTCATTTATTCAATATCATGTCGAGAATAGGAAGGGGGAGCGCCGCGGCAGACTGGAGAGAGGACATGGGCATGCGGAAACTTTATTTTTACGGAACGTTTGGTGGCCTTTGCGGGGCAGCTTCCAGCATCTGCATCCCGAGTATGAAGTAATCGATTGGAGAGGCAGGTCGTATTTCGCTGATTTTGCTTGGCTGCTGCCGGGGAAAATAAAGCTTATTATTGAAATCAAAGGTTTTGCTTCGCATGTGCGCGACATGGACCGACAAAAATATTCCAATGAGCTAAACCGTGAAACCTTTATGTTCGCGATGGGCTATCATGTTATCTCATTTGCATACGATGATGTAGAGAAGAACCCGGAGCTTTGCATGACGATGCTTCGGATGGTGCTCAGCAGATTTGAGCCAGGGCAGGCTCAGATTTCCCGCACACAGCTTGCCGAAAAAGAGATAATACGCCTCGCCGTCCAGCAAGTGGAGCCTATTCGACCGAAAGATGTGGAGCGGCATTTTGGCATGGATCACAAAACGGCTGTTCATCATCTGCGGAACTTATGCGCAAGAGGGTGGCTGCAGCCTTTTTACCGCGGCACCGGAAAACGAATCGTTCGATATGAGCTGGCTCGTGATTTCTTGGATTATTTGGACTAAGAAAAGCACGATATCCAAAACCTTTTGATTACATTGCCGTTTTCCTCGGTATACGAAGTATCGGGTACTCCGCCATTACGTACGATGGTTCTCTCTGAGGCGAGATTGCTCTCGTCGCATACGACCAGAGCCTTACTAATGCCGAGCTGACGAGCCTCCTCCAAAGCTAAAGCTAAGAGCGCAGTGGCGTAGCCTTTACGCCTTTCCGAGGGACGTATGCCATAGCCAATATGTCCTCCGCTATTGAGCAGCTTATCGGTAAGCGCGTGTCGAATGTTGACCGCACCGACAATCCGCCCGTCATCCGTTACGAGCCAAAAGGTAGAGTCCGGTACCCAGCCCTTTGGTAAATTCGCGCCTTTTTCGTTAGCCTCTAAAAACTGGAGCATGCCTTGAAAATCGTCAGGGGCTTTGCTAATCACCCACGGCACCATATCTTCTCCGCTTTCCACCCATTCCTGGTAAAAAGATAAATAAGCGGCCTTCAATGCCATAGTTGGTTTTACTAACGCGACTTTCGTCACCATATAATCGCCTCCCGCTCTCCTAAGCAACGATGCTGTTTTTTGTAAGCCACTAATGATAAGCTGCTGTTTGAAAGTTATGTCCTTATCTAAATTGCCGTTTGAAAATGATTTCTTCATCATACCATATGGTTTATTTTGTACGCTCATAGCAGCAAAAAAACAGCCGCCTAACCTCCTTTCGGACGGTTAAACGGCCGTTCACATTCAAAAAGACTTATTTCTTCAGTTTATCCCATGCGCCCTGCATGCCAGTTTCCCAAGCAGACTCATCGATTCTGCCTGCGATATACTGCTGGATCACACTGGCGAATTCCTGCGTTACACCATCCGGGTATTTCGAGGATTGCAAGCCAAGCACTTTACCTGCTTGTACATAGTTGTAAACCTCAGTACCGATGTCGCCCATATCCTCAGGCGTAGCTGTAATCGTAGTCAGAGCCGGAATGAACTTGAATTTTTTAACGATGTATTCTTTACCGATATCGGAAGTAACGAGCCAGTTCAGGAACGTTTTAGCTTCTTCCTTCACGTCTGATTCTTTGTTGATAACAAGGTTAGCCGGGATACCGACATTCAGCTTGTCATTCGCTGCAGCATCCTCGCCTAGCGGCATTGGTAATACGCCAAGGTTCAGGTCGGGATTGATGCTGTCGATTTGAACCTGCGCCCAGTTGCCTTCTTGCATCATCGCTGCTTCACCGCTTGCAAATAGCGATACTTGCGTGTTGTAGTCGGTCGTGAGCGGGTTTTTGTTGCCGTAATCAATGGTAAGCTTCATCAGCTTAGCCCAATCCGCGAATTTCTCGTTGCCTGGGATTTTTGCGGAGCCGTCGTTCAGGCCAGCAATAAAGGCATTTACATCCGGCTGCTGCGCAAATGCAGGGTTGATGCCTTGGTTACCGATCAGCCACCACTCTTGATAAGCGTTAGCGAATGGCGTAATGCCGGCTGCTTTTAGCGTTTTTGCTGCTGCTTCAAGCTGGGAATACGTTTTTGGAAGCTCGGTAATGCCTGCCTTTGTGAATAGATCCTTGTTATAGATATAGCCGAAGCCTTCAAGGTTCATCGCCATACCGTATACTTTACCGTCTTTGGTCATAGGCTCGGCAGCCAAAGGCACAAGATCCTTCACCCATGCTTGGTCGGATAGATCCTCGAGCTTGTCCAGCCACATTTCCATTTCTGCGTAACCACCGTTGGAGAAAATATCAGGAGCATCGCCGGCAGCGAATTTTGTTTTTAGGGAAGCGCCGTAGTCAGCACCGCCGCCAACGGTTTGGATATCAAGCTTGATATTCGGGTATTCTTTATTGAATTCAACCGCCAATTCGTTCAGTCCTTCAACGATTTCGGTTTTAAATTGAAAGATCGTTACCGTTTTTACTTCATCTTTCGTTGTATTGCCGCCTTCGTTGTTGCTGCTGCCGCCACATGCGGTCAACACGATGCTCATTGCCAGCACGAGGCTAAGCGTTAGCATAGTCAGCTTTTTATTCATGATGTAAATCCCCCTTGATTAATGGTTTATTATATGGAATCGACTGTTCAATTACAAGCGTTAGCCTTTAACCGAACCTGCCGCTACTCCCTCAACGATGTAACGCTGCAACAGCAGGAAGAAAGCTACGATTGGAGCAATGCCGAGCACGAGCGCCGGAAGCGCAAGATCCCATTGCTTCGTATATTGACCGAAGAACGCGAAGGTCGCGAGCGGAATCGTCCGCATGTCGGGTTTTTGCAAAATAAGCGATGGAAGCAAGTAATCATTCCACACCCATAGGCAGTTCAAAATAATAACAGTCATCAGCATCGGCTTAAGCAGGGGCAATACGATCCGGAAGAACACGGTAATCGGATTGCAGCCGTCAACGGTCGCTGCCTCTTCAATTTCAAGAGGAATCGCTTTGATGAAGCCGTGAAACAGGAACAGCGAAAGCGGAGCGCCGAGTCCGAGATAACACATAATAAGACCGTACATACTATTGTTGACGCCAAGCATGTTCACAACTTTTAGCAAAGGAATCATGATCGACTGGAACGGAATAACCATAGCTGCTACAAAAAACATAAACAAAACGCGGTTAAAGCGAGTGTTCGCCCGAACCATCCGGTATGCGCCCATGGCGCTGATAAGCGCAGTCAGGACGACGGTCACAACCGTGATGATCATCGAATTGCTAAAAGCTTGCGGAAAGCGCGTCAGCTTCCAAGCGCGGGAATAGTTTTCCCAGTTAAAAACCTGCGGCCAGCTGGCTGAATTGGTCATGATCTCGCCGAAGGGCTTGACCGAGTTCACAAGCAGGAAATAGAACGGCGCGAGAAACAAAAGGCCGACGAGGATCATAACTGCTTCGGTGATGAACAGCTTTCCGGTATATTTTTTGGTATCCATTAAGCTTCAACCTCCTTGCTCTTGGTGACTCGAACCTGAATGAGCGTAATGACCGCAACGACGATAAAGAAGATTAATGATTTGGCCGTACCGAGACCGTAGCGGTTGTTCTGGAACGCCTCGGCATAGATGTTAAGCGCAACGGATTCCGTTGATTTGAACGGTCCGCCTTTGGTGAGCGACAGGTTGAGATCGAACATTTTGAATGACCAAGAGATGGCGAGGAACAAACAAACCGTGATCGCAGGCATGATGAGCGGTAAAATAATGCTGCGAAGCACCTGCATGCGCGTTGCTCCGTCGATCTCAGCGGCTTCAAGCACTTCCTTCGATACATTCGTTAGGGAAGCGATATAGACAACCATCAGATAACCGGCCGATTGCCATACGAATACCATCGTAATGCCCCAGAAGCCCGTCGTTTCATCCCCAAGCCACGGAAGGTTGAAGAACGACCAGCCGGTCATATCGCCGACGGTTGAGAATCCTTTTACAAAGATAAACTGCCAAATGAAGCCGAGCAGCAGACCGCCGATGACGTTCGGCATAAAGAAGATCGTCCGCAGCACATTACGGGATTTCAGCTTCTTCGTCAGCAGGTAAGCTAGAAAGAAGCCGACAAGATTGGTTAAGAGGACGCCGACGATTGTAAAGCGAATCGTAAACCAAAAGGAAGACCAGAAATCGGCATCATTCGTAAAGATTTGTTTGAAGTTATCGAAGCCAACCCAGTTTACAGTTCCTGCTACGCCGTTCCAATCGGTAAACGAGTAGTACATGCCAAGCAGAAACGGGATAATCATAATAAGTAGAAAAAAGATGGTAACGGGTCCCACGAATACTAATTGCGGCCACCATCCGGACATTCTCTTGCTGCCCATCGAAGAACTCCCCTTTCTTTTCACCAGAAAACTATTGTATGTTTAATTATGCAAGTCTCAGAAAGCGATAAACACCGACGGATGTGACCGGTCAGGTGCAATATATTGATCGGGAACGGAGGCGGTTTACCATTGAAATTTAATAGTATACGAACAAAATTAATCGTTTTTATGTTGTTTGCGACGATTGTTCCCATCGTGACTACGATGATCGTTTCCTACAGCTATACGACTCACTCGATGAAGGAAAGGGCACTGGAGGATACGCAAAACCTGCTGTATCAAGGTCAGCGGAACGTGACCGGGGTGCTGGAAGAGCTGAGTCTCGGCTCGCTTAACGTTTATTCGGATGCTGAGCTTTACCGGCAGCTGCAGACGGGGCTAGAGGATTTTCAAACGGATAGCCGCGTGTTCGCTGCGATGTCGTACATGAAGTCATCCGTGCCGGATGTGCATCAGGTGTATTTGTACGCAAGCCTTGGCAAGCGGGCAACGATCGTTACGAATGTAGCGGGCGCCAAACGGGCAAATGATATTGAACCTTTCTCCGAGCTGGATGCTTATGTAGGAAGCGGGGAGAGCACAGCGCTTCAGCCTACGCATAGGAGCCACACCTACGGCTTCTCCTCCCTGCAGCCTCAGCAGCCGAGCGAAATGGTATTTACGCTGCATCGCCGCATCGAGCTTATCCCTTCAAATGAAAAGCTAGGTTATGTCTCGATAGACGTGAAGCTTTCTCTGCTTACGGATATCGTATTGCAGCTTTATGACCGCAGCGAGGAAGATTTGTACGTAGTCGACAATAACGGCAATGTGATATTCGCGGATGATGAAGCGCTGCTTGGAAAGCCGCTTAAGGCTGCATGGTATGACGGGGCTTTGGCACGCGGTGACGAGGGAAGCGGTCATTTTGAGCAGGACGGCGCGTTATTTGTCTATGAACGCGTAAAAGCATCGATTGCGAATTGGACGATTGTAAAGCGTATTCCTACTTCTTATCTCATTCGGGAGGCCAATCAGGCAGCGGCCATTAATTTGCTTCTGCTTGCATTGTCTCTTGCTGTTATCGCAGCAGCGACGATTGTTGTTTCTCTCCGTATAACGGCTCCGATAAAGCAGCTCGTCCGTTATATGAATCAGGTTCAGGCTGGAAATTTGAATGTGCCCATACAACACTCGGGCAATGATGAGATCGGATTGGTCGTTGTGCGCTTCCGAAGCATGATGGACACGATAAATAATTTGATTTTGCGCGAATACAAGCTGGAGCTTGCGAACAAGACTAATCAGCTGCGGGCGCTGCAGGCTCAGATCAATCCGCATTTTCTGAATAACACCATCCAAATCATTGGAACGCTGGCGCTGGAGCTAGGTGTGCCCCGCATATATGCGCTGCTGTCTGCGCTTGCCCGGATGATGCGTTACAGCATGGATAATGAAGCAAAGACGATTACGTTGAGGGATGAGCTTACTCATTTGAAAGCATACGTTGAGCTTCAGAGAGAGCGCTATGAGAACCGGTTTGAATTTCAAGTCGAAGTGGCGGATTCGCTGCTCAGCGCAGAAATGCCGAAAATGCTGCTTCAGCCCGTTATTGAAAATTATTTTAAGCATGGCATGGACAAGTCTGCGGAGGATGGCCAGCTTTCCTTGCGGGCGCGGCTGCACGAGGACGACGGCCTGTTAGAGATCATCGTTGAAAATAACGGAGCAGCGATTCCGCAGAAACGGCTGTCGGAGCTGCGGCGGGAGCTTGCCAGCGTTCAGTTTCGGGAAGTTGTCCTGGATGAAGCTGCGGGAGGAGAGCATGAACGCAGCGAAGATTCAAAGGGGGTCAGTGCAGGTCATTCCGTCATGCTGGCTCAGGCTGGCGCAGAGCCTAAGATTGGATTAAACAATGTACTCTCCCGCATGCGTATGGTGTACGGAGACGAAGCACGGCTTGAGGTTGAGAATATAGAGCCAAAAGGGGTAAAGATTACGCTAATTATGAAGAGGATGCTGGAGAAGGGAGGGGAAAAGGATGAAAGCGTTAATCGTGGATGATGAGGCCCGTGTAAGAAAAGCGGTTAGGCTGCTTGTGAACTGGGAACTGCATGGGATTACGGAAATAGAAGAGGCTGGCGGCGGTTTTGAAGCGATTCAGCGGATGAGACAGGACAAGCCAGCCATTGTCATCATGGATATGATGATGCCGGAAGGAAGCGGCGTGGATCTGATGGCTGCCGTCAATGAGTTTGCGGGCACGGTGAAGTTTATTGTAGTGAGCGGACGCGGCGATTTTGATTTCGTTCGGGAGGCGGTGCGCCATGGCGGAATCGATTATTTGCTGAAGCCGATTGAGCCGGAGGCAATCAATGCGGCGGTTGCAAAAGCTGCATCACAGTGGCGGCAGGAGCAGCAAGAGCGGACTGATCGGCAGAAGCAGAGCATGCGGCTCAATGAATTCAAGCCGGTATATGGCGAGAAGCTTCTGACGGGGCTCATCAATGAACCGAAAACGGCGCAAATGGCTGTGCGGAGGCTGCAGGAGGAAGGGCTCATTCCTGAAGGGACAATGAAGGCGCGGCTTGCGCTGCTGCAGGTTGATGCAAGCGATAAGCAGCTTCAAGAGCGATTTGCCTGGGACAGCGATCTGCTGCATTTTGCGATTATAAATATATGTAATGAGTTTCTAATCCCCAAGAAACGCGGCGTCGCGTTTCGGCACTGGGGAGCGCCGACGGAGATCGTCATTGCCGTGTGGGGAGAGAATGAGCAGCTGCCTGTTATCCTTCAAGATATTAATGAAGGCATATTTATAACGCTGCAGCGGCGTATGCATGCGGGACTGAGCAAAGCAGGCGATTTCCCGGAAGCTATGCCTGTTCAATATGAAGAAGCATTAGCTACATTATCGGGGCGAAACGCACTGTCCGCAAATGATTATCTGCACAGCTGCGAGGAAGATAAGAATGTGAAACGAATCGCCTTCTCGGATTGGGAAGAGGAGTGGAAGGTCGCGGCGCTTAGCGGAATTAATGAACAGCTGGCTGCTGCATCGGGACGCTGGCTGGAGGCGGCGCGTTTAACGGGCCATATTTCACCTTATATGCTGGACGAATATAAAACTGCGGTTTTGCTTTTTTGCGCCAGGCTGCTTCGTGAGGCTCCGGGCCGGCAGGCCGTCGAAGAGGATGCGCTGCTGAGCGCAGAAGAGCTGGCGGATAGTTCTCCTTATGTGAATGCGGGCGCCTTCTCGCTGCAGGATTGGCGTGAATGGTCTTACCGGCTTCTGCAGCGTTTATCGCAGGCAATCGTTCAGCGCCAAGCGCAGGAGAAAACGAAAATGAGCGATATAGCCTGTTTTATTGACCAGCATTACAGGGAAGAGCTATCCCTGCAGGATATCGCGAAGCGGTTTTTTGTCAGCCGCGAATATGTGTCCCGCAAGTTTAAACAGGAATATGGCATCAACATTACCGACTACATAACAGGCATACGGATCGATAAAGCCAAGCTGTTGATGGTCAATCCCAATTTGCGTGTTGCCAAAATTGCTGAAATGGTCGGGTTTCATGACGAGAAATATTTCAGCAAGGTATTCAAAAAGCAGGAGGGCATATCACCGAAGGCATTCCGTCTTAAGGATACGGATTAAGCGGAATAGGGGAACGTTTTTCAGAGAATGTCAAAGCCTAGACTAGCCACCTATTTTCCGGTTACATTCGCTAGGGGTGCCTAAGCCATACATCATTTGCAGTGCGTATGGTTTTACAGTACGATGAAAGAAATAATAGAATATGTTTTCAATGAAACGGGGGAGGATGCGGTGTTGCTGTCAACACACTTGATCCAAATCGGCTCGATCATCGTATCGGCAATAGCTGGCCTCACACTTATTATATTTCGTATCCGTGCAGGAAAAAAGCCGACCACTTTGCGAAAAATCGCGATTCCGCCGCTAGGCATGGCAACGGGCTTCATTATGTTTGCTTTCTCTGCCACTCATATTCCGTGGGTGTGGGGGCTGTCTGCTTTCTTAACGGGATTGCTGATCTTCGCATTTCCATTAATCGTAACGACACGATTGGAGCGCGTGGAATCCGAAATTTATGTTAGACGCTCGAAGGCATTCATCTTCATTATGATGACCCTGTTCGTCATACGGCTGTCCTTGCATCGCGTCGTGGAGCAGTATATGTCGATACCGCAAACCGGAGCTATTTTCTATTTGCTTGCGTTTGGCATGATCGTGCCGTGGCGTCTTGCTATGATTAGTGATTACATGAGGCTGCAAAAAGTAGATTCATAGTGTAAATGGGGGAGAGACGTATGGATCCAAAGCTGACTGAACGAGTGAAGTTGACCCAAAACAAGCTAAGAAGGCGGACATTATCCGCGATTTTTCAGGAATTCGATCAGAAATTGATGAGGCTGGAGCGCAGCAAGCGTGAAGAAAAGTATATTAAAATGTCAGAAACGCCTTTTTCCTTCTTTCGCGGAAGCGCTTATTTATTTTATTTCGATGTGTCGCGGGAGTGGTTTCCATACCATACACCAATCAACCGCCCAACCTGGATTCAGGGCGATCTGCATTTCGAGAATTTTGGCGCTTTCCGCAATGAACGCGGTGCGCTTGTCTATGATGTGAATGATTTCGATGAGGGTTATTTGGGCTCGTATTTATATGATCTGATGCGGATGTCTGTAAGCATTGCGTTGGTCGGCAGGCTGAAGGGGCAGCCTTATGACAGTCAGATCGGCGCAATAGAGGCATATCTGCAGGCTTATTCGAAGCAAATGCGCCGTTTTGTGAAAGGCAAGGATAACCCGGGTACCTATGCGATAGATATGGAACGGGCCGAGGGTCCCGTAAAGAAGCTTCTTAAAAAGCTGCAAAAGCGTAAAGACCAGCATTTCTTGGAGAAGGTTACTGCGCTTGTACAGGAGCACCGCCAGTTTGCTACTACCGATGAAATTGTTTCGCCGACCGACAAGGAGCGTGAAGAGCTGCTTGAGGCTTGGCCGATGTATTTAACTACAGTCGCAGCGGATGACGCGGCGGAATTGCGCCATTTTCAAGTGAAGGATATTGCGGTAAAGCATGGTTCAGGCACGGCCTCTATCGGCCTTGACCGATTTTATGTATTAATTGAAGCGGGCGAGGAAGAGCAGGGCGGGGATGATATCGTACTTGAGGTAAAAGAAGTGCGTGTTCCGGTTCCAGCCTACTTTATGGCTTACGATGAGACGTTCTGGTCGATGTTCCAGCATCAGGGGAAACGGGTAACGATGACGCAGAAAGCGATGCATCACGAGGCAGATCCTTATCTCGGGTGGCTGTCGTTCGGGGATCGGCAATTTTATGTGCGGGAGCGTTCTCCGTATAAGAAAAAGCTTAAGCTTGAAGCGCTTGAAACAGCAGGTGACCTGCTGTCTGTGACGGCTACGATGGGAAGGCTGACAGCCAAGCTGCATGCGCGTGCCGATGTTGATGTGGTACAAGGGATATTGGCCTATCACAGCGAAATTGAAATCGTGAAGGCGATGGGCAATGATGAGGATTCATTTTGTACCTCGATCGCGAATTGGGCGCTCTCCTATGCCGATCAAGTGGAACAGGATTATGCATTATTTACGGATTGGCTGAGCGGAAGAAAGAAGTAATCGTAATCATACAGCTTCATATGGCAAGGACTGCACGCAGGTTGTAAATCGCCTGAGTAGCAGTCCTTTTTCATTGACAGTCGCTCATTGTTCATGTTATTCTTCTTATATAATAAATTGTATACAATTTAATTTTTAAAAATTAAAATCCGTTAGAGGAGGCAGTTGGCAATGAGCATTTATTCATACGAACTAGAGACAATAAAAGGTGAACAGCAGAGCATGGAGCAATATAAGGGCAAGGTGTTGATTGTCGTCAATACGGCCAGTAAATGCGGCTTCACGCCGCAATACACGGATCTGCAAAAGCTATATGGAGAATATAAGGATCAAGGGCTTGAGATTCTTGGTTTTCCGAGCAATCAGTTTGGCGAACAGGAGCCAGGTGCGAATTCCGATGTTCAAAGCTTCTGCCAACTGAACTACGGTGTTACGTTTCCGCTATTCGACAAGACGGACGTGCGGGACGAAACGGCTCATCCCTTATTCAAATATTTGACGGAGGCAGCACCCTTCGAAGGTTTTGACACAAGCGGCAAAATGCTAAATGACTTCCTTGACGAGAAACTGCCGCATTACCTGGTGGATAACTCCATTAAATGGAACTTCACTAAATTTCTAATTGACCGCGAAGGAAACGTCGTAAAACGGTTCGAATCAACCCATAAACCACTCGATATGAGGGTCGAAATTGAGCGATTGCTTTAATGCTCCCTCACTAAAAAATGAAATAGATGCGGCTTCCCGGCGAAAAAAAGCCCATATAATGGCTATTTTAGTCGTTTTGCAGGAAAGGCTGACGTTTGAAGGCGAATTTACACCTAATTACGGACAATTGTTTAACAAACGATAGCTATACATGATGAACAGAATGCATCAGTGAGTATATTCGTAAACATAAACGAAGTTATCTACGGTGTTACGTTTCCGCTTTTCGACAAGACAGACGTGCGGGACGAAACGGCTCATCCCTTATTCAAATATTTACTGAGGAAGCACCCTTCGAAGGTTTTGACACAAGTGAGCAGAGCAGCAAAATGCTAAATGCCTTCCTTGACGAAAAACTGCCGCATTACCTAGTAGAGAATTCCATTAAATGGAACTTAACTAAATTACTAATTGATCGCGAAGGAAACGTCGTAAAACGGTTCGAATCAACCTATGAACCACTCGATATGAGAGCCGAAATTGAGCGATTGCTTTAATGCTCCCTCACTAAAAAATGAAATAGATGCGGCTTCCCGGCGAAAAAAAGCCCATATAATGGCTATTTTAGTCGTTTTGCAGGGAAGGCTGACGTTTGAAGGCGAATTTACTCCTAATTACGGATAATTCTTTAACAAACGATAGCTATACATGACGAACAGAAAGAACAAGTGAGTATATTCGTAAACATGTACGAAGTTATTCGGAAAGGGAACCAGTCTCAGGACTGGCTCCCTTTTGTATTTAAGGAGAGAGGCTGAAGAATCCATCTAATTGGGATCCTATGGACAAGCTATTATTAGAGAAAATGCTGCTAGCAGCTCCTATTCAGGGATACTGCTTGTCTTTATTGAACCCTTCGTTCTCCTCATATATCCGGCTTCAATATACCTTCGTTTGCGAACTTGAACGATTGTATGCACTATCATGCAGCGCTCCAGTCCCGCTCCCAGACTTTTAAGCTCGAGCCAATCATGCCCCTTACACTCTCTATTGTCATGTAAATATATCAGGTCTCAGAGCGGTTTCGATAAACGCTTGTCTTTCAAATCAGGTTGAAAATAAACAGAAATTGAACGGGTGTATTAACCGCTTTTCAATGTTCTTGGAAGGGGGATTATAGAAGTTCTATAATTCGAATGTCACTGTTCATTTTAGTTTTTATTATGCATTTAATTTGTGGACGATCCGATGTAATATCCTTAAAATGCGTTATCGTATAAGAAAACTACCAATATCGTTCGATTAATTCATAAGTTGATAATGTGCAAATAAAATTAACGGGAATTTGATTTTCCGGTATGTTTCAACTAGCTAATAGGGTTGGGGGTTTCTCTATTCTCTGTGTGTGAAATTAGTTAATCAATAAAAGGTCATAACTATTGGATTCATACAGCAGCTGCCGCTAATCACAGACAAGCTTTGCCCATTAAGCAGCAATGATAGCTGTCCAATGCACATGCCAATTGCGCTGTTCGAATGCTGACGGGCTTGCGCGCCATTTGACCGGTACAAATGCAGATATATTTTTCAAAAATGGTCATACTACCCATCAACACGTCGAATTTCGCATCGAAAGTTACCGCATGGGGGGATTATTTATATGAAGGATCAGCGCCAATCAGATTCCTTGCAAGAAAAAACGCAATCTGCGGGAGAGAGATTCTCATCCTCAGGTTTTATTCTGGCGGCGATAGGAAGCGCGGTCGGACTGGGGAACATGTGGAAGTTTCCCTATATAACAGGGCAGTACGGTGGTGCGGCTTTTTTCTTGCTCTTCGTTATATGCTTGCTGTTGGTCGGACTGCCGGTTCTGCTTGCTGAGCTGGCGGTAGGGCGGGGCGGCAGAGGCAATGCGTCCACGTCGCTCATTCGTCTAAGCGGTCATAAGCTGTGGGGCGGCTTTGGGTTTATTACGATATTAGGCGCGTTTGTCATCTTGTCCTTCTATGCGGTTGTTGCTGGCTGGACTTTGCATTACGCCATGCTGTCATTTTCGGGAGAACTATTCAAGCATAATGATTTTGGGCTGCTGTTCAGTGATTTTAATAACAGTTGGATGCCTGTTTTCTGGCAATTCATCGTGCTGCTTCTGACAGGCTTCATTATTATACGGGGCGTCTCGGCCGGCATTGAGAAGTTTAATAAGATATTGATTCCAGGACTGGTTATTTTGCTTGTTGTGCTGTGTATACGAGCATTGTCGCTGGAAGGAGCGGGAGAGGGGGCAGCTTTTTTTCTAAAGCCGGACTTTAGCAAGCTGTCGGCGGAATCCGCGCTTGTCGCGCTTGGCCACGCCTTCTTCTCGTTGTCGCTCGGTATGGGAGCGATGATGACATACGGCGCATATGTCGATAAGCGGCAATCGCTGGGTCTGGCTACGCTGGCCATTGGCGCAGGGGATTTAATTTATGCTTTTCTCGCGGGTTTGATTATATTTCCTACGACGTTTGTCTTCGGTCTAGAAGCGTCGCAGGGACCGAGCCTTGTATTCGTAGCGCTACCGGCCGCGTTCTCGGCCATGCCGCTCGGATCGTTTTTTGGCGGTTTGTTTTTTGTTCTGCTTGCTTTCGCTGCCTTGACTTCCACAGTCTCGCTGCTCGAAGTGCCGATTGCCTTCGTCCGCGAGGCATTTGGCTGGCGCCGCAGCTTTTCGGTTATTTTTCTAACGCTGCTTTGCTTCTTGATCGGATTGCCCTCAGCCTTATCTTTGGGAAACAAAGTGCCTTGGCTGACGTTTGGCGGCAAGCCGTTTTTTGATTGGATGGACTTCGTATGCTCTAACATCGTGCTGCCGCTCGGGGGGCTGGTCGTCACGCTGTTCGTCGGCTATGCTTGGCGCGGGGCGGCGGAGGAGGCGGGCTTGTCTTCATGGTGGCTGCGGCTGTGGCTGTTCATGCTTCGCTACGTCGCGCCCATTCTCGTATTGCTCGTATTCCTCTACTCGTCAGGCATCATCCGGTTTTGATGTTTATGATTTTTGAAGCGATTAAGCAGCAAAATAGCGAAGAATACCATTAAATAATAGGCAAATCTATTCATGATGGATCTGCGTATCGCTAACCCGCCTCATTTTGAGGTCGGGTTATGCTGCTTTCTACCGTAGAACCAGAGGGAGTATTATAATTTCGCGGAAATTTGTGTATTATAAGAGGATAAATATTTTTCGTGGGAAAGGTTGGTCGCAGATGGAGAATGCTGTAGAGAACAAGTCATCATCCTCGAATTTCATAAAAAACATTGTAGTCGAAGATTTGAAGAGCGGCCACGTACAGGAAATTGTCACTCGTTTTCCGCCGGAGCCGAATGGCTATTTGCATATTGGACATGCCAAGTCGATCTGTCTGAACTTTGAGCTCGCCGATGAGTTCAAGGGCAGAACCAATTTGCGTTTTGACGATACAAACCCGCTCAAAGAAGATACGGAGTATGTGGAATCCATTCAAGAGGATGTCCGCTGGCTTGGCTTCGAGTGGGACGAGCTTCGTTTTGCGTCGGATTACTTTGAGGAGCTTTATAACCGTGCGGTGCTCTTGATTAAGAAGGGTAAAGCGTATGTCTGCGATCTAACGGCCGAGCAAACCCGCGAATATCGCGGTACGTTGACCGAGCCGGGCAAGGAAAGCCCTTACCGCAGCCGCACCGTGGAAGAAAACCTTGATTTGTTCACGCGCATGCGCGCGGGCGAGTTCCAGGACGGCGAGAGAGTGCTGCGCGCCAAGATCGATATGGCTTCGCCGAACATTACTTTGCGCGACCCTGTTCTGTACCGTATTGCGCATACCCATCACCACCGCACGGGCGATGCTTGGTGCATCTATCCGATGTACGATTATGCTCATCCGCTAAGCGATGCAATTGAAGGTATCACGCATTCCATTTGTACGCTGGAGTTCGAGGATCACCGTCCGCTGTATGACTGGACGATCGCAGAGTGCGAGATGGAAGCAACTCCGCGCCAATATGAATTTGCCCGTCTTAATGTGACGAACACCGTCATGAGCAAGCGCAAGCTGAAGCAATTGGTAGACGAAGCCGTAGTAGACGGCTGGGATGATCCGCGTATGCCGACGATAAGCGGTTTGCGCCGCAAGGGCTACACGCCCGAAGCGATGCGCGCATTCTGCCGCGAGATCGGGGTATCGAAGAGCAACAGTCTAGTTGACGAGCGCAATCTTGAGCATTTTATCAGAGAAGATTTGAAGCTGAAAGCACTTCGGACAATGGCTGTCCTCCGTCCACTTAAAGTTGTGATTACAAACTATCCGGAAGGTCAAACCGAGCTGCTGGATGCCGAGAATAATGCGGAGAACGAAGAAATGGGCACGCGTCAAATTCCGTTTTCGCGCGAGATTTACATTGAACAGGATGATTTCATGGAAAATCCTCCGAATAAATATTTCCGTCTATTCCCTGGCAACGAAGTGCGATTGAAGCATGCGTATTTCATCACCTGCCAAGAAGTCGTAAAGGATGAGGCGGGAAATGTAATCGAGCTGCACTGCACGTATGATCCGAAGACGAAGAGCGGCTCCGGTTTTAATGAACGCAAAGTGAAAGGCACGATTCATTGGGTCGAAGCATCGCAAGCCGTTGCTGCAGACTTCCGCTTGTTCGAGCCGCTGATTACGAGCGAAGCCGAAGAGGATGGCAAGCCTTTTCTGGAATGCATTAACCCGAATTCGCTTGAAGTGCTGCAAGGCTTCGTTGAGCCTAACATGAAGGATGCTGCGGGCGGAGACAAGTTTCAATTTTTCCGTCACGGCTACTTTAATGTTGATCCGAAGGATACGACGCCCGAGAAACTGGCTTTCAACCGTATCGTATCGCTGAAGAGCTCATTCGATCCGTCTAAAGCATAAGGCAAAATGAAGACTAAAGCCTGTCGAGCGTCAATACTCGGCAGGCTTTCTTTCTATTTATAGGGGGATGGGAACATGGAAAACCATCATATTCAAGGTTTGATACTCGCTGGCGGGCTAAGCACGAGGATGGGAACGGATAAAGCGCTGCTGCCTATTGCGGGCAAGCCGCTCCTCTATCGGCTCGTAGAAGAAGTATCGCGTTTGACGCAGCATGTGACGGTATCGGTTGGATCACCTGAGCGCGAAGCGCTATATCGGGAGAGCTTGGGCGATTTGGGAGAGACGGTGAGCTTCGCTGTTGATCTTATTCCTGAATGCGGACCGTTATCGGGGCTTCATGCTGGTTTATCTGCTATTGGTGACGGTTATGTATTTACGATGGCATGCGATATGCCGCAGCTGTCTGAGGAGCTGCTTTCCGCTCTTCTTACTCATACGGATAGCGGGGCAGATGTTATTTACGCCCCCGGCCAGCCATTTCATGCGCTTTACCATGCAAGGACGGCAGGACAAATAGAAGCAGCGCTAAAAGCGGGTGATTTCCGTTTAATGGGACTGCTTAACCGGCTTCGGTCCGTGGAGATCAATCTGCAAGAGCAGGGAGAATCATCCTATTTTATCAATTTAAATACCCCTGCGGACTACAATAAATATATAGCGCGCAATGAGTGATATGATATAATTTGTCAAAGCTCTGAGAGTCCTATTTCAAGAAAATGCAAGAATAACATAGAAGGGTAAGAGGTGGCGAGCATGACCAGACAGCTACAATATGAAATAGCGGATGCGCAGCTAAGCGATCTGGAGCGTATTGTCGACATTTATAATTCAACGGTTGCAAGCAGGATGGTTACGGCAGATTTGGAGCCTGCAACGGTAGAGAGCAAGAGAGCGTGGTTCGATGATCATTCGGCTGATTTTCGTCCGCTGTGGATTCTGCTCATTGAGGGAGAAGTCGCGGCGTGGTTCAGCTTTCAATCGTTTTACGGCAGGCCTGCTTATAATGAAACGGCAGAAATAAGCATATATATAGCGGAGCCCTATCGCAAGCTTGGTCTCGGCTCCGTGCTAATTCAGAAGGCCATCGATGAATGTCCTCGTCTGGGCCTCAGCACGCTGCTCGGCTTCGTGTTTGGGCACAATGAGCCAAGCTTGGCGCTGCTTCGCAAGTTCGGCTTTGAGGTATGGGGGCATCTTCCTAAGGTCGCGGTACTCGACGGCGTAGAGAGAGATCTTGTGATCTCGGGGAGACGCGTATGAAGAGAACACTGGTAATAAGCGATATACATGGCTGCTATACGCCGTTTAATGATTTGCTCGAACAGATGAACTATTGCCCGGGAGAGGATCAGCTGATGCTGCTTGGCGATTTCGTCGATCGCGGTCCCCAGAGCCGGGAAGTGGTGGAGCAGGTCATCGGGCTGGTTCAAAAAGACGGCGCGATAGCTATTCAAGGCAATCATGACGAACGGCTCGTCGATGTCATGTTGGAGAGGAGCGAGCAGGCGCTGCTCAAGTTTACCGGACATGGAGGAAGGCAAACGGCAGAGAGTTACGCTGGTATCAAGCAGGGCTCGATAGAGCATGTCATCGAACAAGCGAAAGCAGCTGTTCAGGAGCATTTTACGCATCACATGGCGTTTCTCGATAACCTGCCTTACTATCATGAGGATGAGCATTTTATTTATGTGCATGCCGGACTTAATCCGAACTATTTGAATTGGAAGGATCAGCCGACCAGAGATTTTCTCTATATCAAGCAGCCTTTCTTAAGCAGACCGACGAACGTAACTAAAACCGTTATCTTCGGCCATACCAAAACGATTGATATCCACGGAAAACCTGATATTTGGTTTGGTCCCGGAAAGATTGGCGTCGACGGCGGCTGCTCGACCGGACTTCAGCTCAATGGACTAGCGATTACCGGAGCGGATGAGTTTAACGTTTATTCTGTGCCGTGGAGGCTGTAGACGATGCGGTTGTACCCGAATGCCCATTTTAAAAGTTTGCTGCTGAACCTGTTTCTCACCGCGCTTGCGTTTGGGTATGCGCTGATCATGTGCTGGCTGTTATTTTATCGCAATCGTTATTTTGGCGAAGGCTATAGCTATAATTTAGTTCCTTTTTATACGATCAAAAAATACATCATCCATTATGATCATTTTAACTTTGATATCTGGTTCAAGAACTTATTCGGCAATATCGTCCTCTTCATGCCGATTGGCCTATTTCTTCCGCTGTTAAATAAGAAGTACAGCCGCGGACTTGTTCTCACCGCTGCCTCGATCATGCTCATTACAATCGTGGAAATGACTCAAATGCTGACGCGCGTGGGCAGCTTCGATATCGACGATATCATTCTTAACACATTTGGGGCGCTGCTTGGATTGCTGAGTATGAAGCTTCTCGTTCGTCAAGTCTAATGCTCGCATTTAAGCTAGTGAGGGAGAATCGGATACCGTCTCTCATTTGGATCCCCCAGATCCTATTGTTCGGACAAGAGATGTTTATGTACGAGACGCCGCGAATCGACAGCAGTGTGCTGCTAACGGTTTTACTGTTGTTTCTAGGCTTGATCGAATTGGTTTTCTCGGTTTGGAGCTTTATTATTTTTGTAAAAGCAGTAGCCGAAGCCCATCAATTTTCGGCGTGGAAATCGCTCGGGAGCATGTTAATCCCTGCTTTGATTCTATCTGCCATCGTGATTATTATTGTGATCATTGCGATAAGAGTAATTGTTCAGTAATTCGCTAACGCATTAATGTTAATATAATAGCAGTGACTGGAATGCCAAAAACGAAAGGAAGAGTAACCATTGAGTAAATTTTGGAGTCCGCTGACAGCTTCGCTCGTGCCGTACGTGCCTGGCGAACAGCCGAAGGATAAAACGTATATCAAGCTGAATACAAATGAGAACCCCTACCCGCCTTCTCCGAAGGTCATCGAGGCAATTAAGGATGCGGCAAATGCCGACCTGCGTTTGTACCCCGATCCTACCTGCGAGAGTCTTGTGAATGCGGCTGCCGCCTATTACGGATTGCCCGCCGGGCAGGTGTTTGCAGGCAATGGCTCGGATGAAATTTTGGCATTTGCTTTCGCGGCATTCTTCGATCCGGCTAAGAAGCTGTTGTTCCCGGATATCACTTATAGCTTCTATAAGGTATACGCTAAGCTCTACGGCCTGCAGACGGAGCTTGTTCCGCTGGACGAGCAGTTCCATGTACGGGTCGGAGACTTCCGCGCGGATAACGGCGGTATCATCATACCGAATCCCAATGCGCCAACCGCCCAATTGCTTCCGCTCGATGATATTCGCAAGCTGCTTGCAGACCATCCTAATCAGGCTGTCATCATCGATGAAGCCTATATTGATTTTGGAGGACAGTCGGCGGTAGAGCTTATTAAGGATTACCCGAATTTGCTCGTCGTTCAGACGCTCTCGAAATCTCGTTCTTTGGCAGGCTTGCGTGTTGGGTTTGCATTTGGCAGCGAGGAGCTAATTGAAGGATTGAATCGAATCAAAAATTCATTTAATTCCTATACGATTGACCGGCTTGCGCTGGCAGGGGCGGTTGCTTCCTTTGAGGATGATGCTTATTTCAAGGAAACGACAGCGAAAGTGATCGCCACGCGGGAGCGTGTAACGGAGCGGCTTCTCGCGATGGACTTCAAGGTAACCGATTCGAAAGCGAATTTTGTATTCATTTCACATAAATCACTCGCGGCTAAAGCGATCTTCCAGCAGCTGCGCGACAAAGGCGTATTGGTCCGTTATTTCGATCAGCCACGCATCGATGAATACTTGCGGGTAAGCATCGGAACGGATGAAGAAATGAATGCTTTTATCCAGGCGCTGCAAGAAATCGTAGGCGATTAATGGAAGAAACGGTGAAGGAGCAGGTGTTGTTTAAGCGCTCGATGCGCGCGGTGCTGCTGCTCAGCCTTATTTATGCCGCGGCTGGAAATGCATTTTTGTATACGGCTTACTTTAACAGTGCAATCGTGGAGCGCAGCTACCTGGTATGCGGTCTAATGATTCTCGCATTCGCGATTCCCATCGTTAAGCTGTTTCGAAATCGGCATTGGTACTTTCCGATCTTCATCTTCTTGTTTTGGATCCCGTTCAGCGTGTTGCTTGCATTCGTGTTAAGCCAGATTCTGCCGCTATCCCAAAATAACACCGACTTTGGACTGCTGCTCGTTTATTTCCTCATCCTAAATGTTATGGTGATGGTGCTCAGCATCGCACTCGCTATGATCTTTAATGCTTGCTGGATGCTGTGGGGCAAATACAACGGAATTAAAAACAACCGAATCGAAAATAATCAAATCAAGAAGCAATAAAACAGGGAAGCCGTATCTGTTCTCCAAGTGAAGGGGAGCATGTATGGCTTTTTTTTCTGTTCCAGCAAGCCTTGACTTTTTGTCAAAAGCGTCTTACAATTTCGATAAACTAACTAACGTTCGTTAGGTAAACGGGCGAGCCGAGCATGACGGAGGAATGAATGATGAGTAGTGAGCCTACAACGGCGGAGAAAATTAAGCAGGCGGCATTAACGATGTTTACGGAATCCGGCTATGAGGGAGCGGCCCTATCAGAAATTGCCAAGGCGGTTGGCATTAAGACGCCGTCCATTTATGCGCATTATAAATCGAAAGAGCAGCTGTTCGTCCAGCTAATTCAAGAAGTGATTGCGGAAGAGCTGAAGCAGTATGTGGAGCTTCTTCGAGAAATGGAGCAGGAGCCGATTAAGCAGCAGGTATATCGATTGTTCGCTTTCTTCACGGATCTTAACCATATAACAACCGGCCAGGCCTTTTTGAAGCGGACGATTCTTGTGCCTCCGCGCCATTTGAGGGATCAGCTTAGGCAGGATTTCCTGCGGCACGAGAATGAGCTGAGCGAAGGGATTGCTGCAGTCATTCATAAAGGAGCGGCAGAGGGGCTTTTTAACCCGGAAGAGGAAGAACGTTTAATAGCCGTTTTTTACGTATGCGTTGATGGATTGCTCGTCGAAAACCAATTATACGAAGAAGAGCTGTTCGAAAAAAGAAAGCAAATGGTATGGCAATCATTATGGTTGCTTTGGACGATGACAGCGGGAGAGGGATGAATAAGCATGCAGTGGGTATTTTTATTGTTGGCGGGATTTCTTGAGGTAGGCTGGACGTTCGGCCTTAAATATTCGGAGGGCTTTACGCAGCTTGTGCCCAGTATCATTACGGTCGTGCTGCTCGCAGCCAGCTTTATGCTGTTTGCCCGCGCGATGCGTACGATTGAAATTGGCGTTGCGTACGCAATGTTTACGGGGATCGGTACGGTGGGTACCGTTGTAGCGGGTATTCTGATTTTGGATGAGCCGACTGATTTCTGGCGTTTATTTTTTATTGCTTTGCTTGTCGGCGGCATCGTCGGGCTGAAGCTGGTGTCGAAGGAAAAGCCTGCAGCCAAGGCTGAAGCGAATCGGTCAAGCGCAGTCCACATAGAGCGAGAAAAGGTGGGATCTTAATATGGCTTGGGTCTTTTTAATTATTTCCGGATTAGGGGAAGTCGGCGGCGTAACGTTTATGAAGTTGTCTGACGGATTTAAACGCTGGAAGGGTACGGTAGGAGCGATTGGCGCAGGCTTTGTCAGCTTTTTCTTCTTGTCCAAGGCGCTTCAGACCATCCCGATCAGCACCGCATACGGCATATGGACGGGAATCGGCTCGATCGGCAGTGTTATGCTCGGGATGTTTATTTTCGGAGAATCCCGGGATTGGCGTAAATTGTTATTTTTATCGATGATTATTTCGGGAGTTATTGGATTAAAGGTCGTAAGCGGAGGCCATTAAGTCTCGTGAAATCGCATAAGACCGTGATGGAGAGCTGGAGAGCTTTTTGTCATGGTCTTTATTTTTATGGCGGGGGGTCTTACAATGAAAGAAAACATTGTTCGTGGATAAAGAAAGAGGGAACACTCATGATGGATGAGAAGCAGTTGGAGTCATTTATCGGGCTAATGAAGAAGACTCTGCTTTCCGAGCTTGTTCTGGGCAGTATCGACCCTGCGGATCCGATCCGTGTGGACGAGACCCCGCAAGGCTGGAAGCTTCTGGGCGCTGGCAATTATGCGGGTGTGTTTACGCACCGCGATTATTCGGATATTGCTGTAAAGGTATACGCGCCTGGCCGCGAGGGCTGGGAGAGCGAATGCGAGGTTTATAAGCGGATTGGCAGCCATCCTGCCTATTCGATGTGTTATCACGCCGGTGAGCATAACGGGCATTATTATTTGATCTTGAAACGGCTGAAAGGAAAAACGCTGTATCAATGCATCATTGATGGAGTCGTTATTCCCGAAAAGGTGATTCAGGATATCGATGAAGCACTCGATTATGCAAGGTCCCGGGGCCTACATCCGCATGATGTGCATGGCAAAAATGTCATGGTGAAGGATGGACGCGGCATCGTCCTGGATATTTCCGATTTTTTGAAGGAAGAGCCGTGTACGATGTGGGAGGATTTGAAGAAAGCCTACAATAAAATTTACATGCCCTTTCTGTCCAAGAAGGCGATCCCCGTGCCCGAATGGGTGCTGAACGGCGTTCGCAAAGGTTACCGATGGATGAGAAACTCTTCAGTCATCGGACGCTCGTCCTAACAAGGGGGCCAAGCAGCTGCATCCGCTAAGAATGCCGCTGCTTGGAGTAACGCTGCCGTACCATGTTAATGCTCCTCGTCAAAAGCATCTAGCAGCACCTTGGCGAGATCGGCATCCTTTTTAAGCACATGAATCCGTCTCAAGGAATTGCCTTCAATGGTAATTTTGGATTTCAGTCCATTGGCTTTGAAATGGGCCTCCAATCGGTCAATCAACTCCGATCTAGAACCCCCTTCCGTACGAACGGGTATCCATCGATTCCAAAATAATGCCATTTTGCGTCACCTCCTTAAAGTTTTACAAAGTAAAACTAGTTTAGGAAGCATGTGCCTATCGGCTAGGTCGGCTAAACCGAATAAGGGGGCACAATTCATATTTATTCGGAGAGCACGCACAAACATGACAATAGGCGAAAAAATACTTGCGGCGCTATCCAAAAATTGAGCGGGGATAACGGGATCATTCCTTCCGTATGCTAAGAAAGTGATTTGGCGACCTGTCTATTGACAAACTTAACTGTAACTGATAAAATTACAGTACAAAGCAGGGAGGCCCATAAACAGTGAACAGCGAATTTACGATTGCCGTACACAGTCTCGTTTACTTGGCTTATTTACCAGAACGAATGGCTAGCAGCGATATGATTGCCGAGAATGTCGGTACGCACTCTGCTCGTGTTCGCAAGGTAATGGGTGGTTTGCGCCGCAGTGGATATGTGGATACCCGTGAAGGCTCAGGCGGAGGCTACAGGCTGACGATTGATCCCAATGTGGTAACACTTGCTGACATCTATCGAGTGATGGCACAAGGCTCGCTCATTCCGAGTTGGTGCTCGGGCAATCCAGAGATGGATTGTGTCGTTGGATCGAATATGAATCAAGTGATGTTCGGTATATTTTGCACGGCGGAGAAACAGCTGGAAAGCCATTTTAGCGCGATAACGATTCAGGACGTGTTGAAACAAATTCATGCATGCGGATAGCAAATGACGTTTCAATAAGCGGTGAGACGGGTATTCCCTTTATCATACACATTGTTTGGAGAGGATGATTGAAATGGCAGTAGCATTGACAAAAGAAAACTTTAACGAGAGCATTCAAAACGGCGTTTCCCTTGTAGATTTCTGGGCACCTTGGTGCGGACCTTGCAAAATGCAGCTTCCAATTGTTGAGGAGCTTGCAACTGAGCTGGAAGGCCAAGCTGTAATTGCAAAAATCAACGTGGATGAGCAGCCTGAGCTTGCTTCCCAATTTGGCGTTATGAGCATTCCGACATTGATTTTGTTCAAAGACGGTCAACCCGTTGACAAAATGGTCGGCGTTCAAAGCAAAGATGCTTTGAAAGCAAAAATCTCCGGTCAAATGTAAGCAACTTTTTATAATGAAGAAACGTCTAAATATCGTCTGGTATCAGTCTAAGGCTGCTCACCAGGCGATATTTTTTTAATGGTCTCGTCATATCTATCAAACATAAATTGCTATATTATACATCTAATGGATAGGAAAACCGCGGGAAATGCACATTTTTTACACATTTTCACAATCGTTTCTGTTGCTTTCTAATAGAGTTATCTAGTAGAATTGATCTAATTGTGCGCATTGGCGTGCCCAAACTTTGATTTATGGAGTGGTGATGGAGTGAACGCAGTCATGACGAAAAAGGACAGCACGGTAACCGGAGAGTCTCTGCGGCAAGGGTTGACGTCTTCAAAAATATTGATCATTATTCCGGCTTACAACGAAGAGCACAGCATAAGCCACGTGATCCGTGATGTGAAGACTCATTGCCCGTCTGCTCATATATTGGTCATTAATGACGGCTCGAAGGACCGAACTCGCGAGGTAGCTGAAGCGAACGGTGCGGCTGTTGTGACACTCCCGACTAATCTGGGTATTGGCGGCGCCATGCAGACCGGATATCGTTATGCTTACCGCTATGGATATGATGTTGCCGTACAAGTGGATGGAGACGGGCAGCATAAAGCGGAGCAGCTTCACCTTATATTGGATCCCGTGCTTAGCGGGAAAGCCGATTTGGCAATTGGCTCGCGTTTTATTGAGCAAACGGGTTTTCTTTCTTCAGCGTCTCGGAGAGCCGGCATTAAAATTTTGTCTACCATTGTCAGCGCGATGACGCATAAGCGGGTGCTTGATGTAACGTCAGGCTTCAGAGCAGCCAACAAACGGGCGATTTCGGTATTTCAAAGCGATTATGCGACGGATTACCCAGAGGTGGATTCCATTGTGTTGATCCATCGCAGCGGTTTGCGTACAAGCGAGGTTGCGGTTGTCATGGAAGCACGTACGGGCGGGACATCATCAATAAATGCAATGCGTTCTGTGTATTATATGATTAAGGTTACGCTGGCGTTGTTTATACGCAGCCTGAAGTCAACCAAGCCGGCTGAGGTTCAATCCTAGAAGCAAGGGCGGCTTCAATTTTTTTGCTACAAATATGAGTTCGTGATCGCTTGAAGGAGGATACACCATGCAAGCCTTGTGGATTATCACAAGTGTAGGTTTTTTGTTTGTACTGATTATGTTGATTAACCGGAGACTGCTGCGCGAGCAGTATTCGATGCTTTGGCTGTTGTTTGGCGTGGTAATGCTTATTTTATCCGTTCGCGTACAGATCATTGATGCATTGGCAGATGCTGTTGGTATCGATTATGCACCGGCGCTGTTATTTTTGGTTGGTATTTTGTTCTGCATCGCACTTATCCTGCATCTTACGGTTATCGTATCGAAATTGTCGGAGAAGGTTATTCGGCTCACGCAAGAACTTGGAATATTGCATCACGAATTGCATGAACGCAAAAGGTCGGATTCATAATGGCTTATATTATATTGTTTCTTAATATTTTGCTGCTCGTTTCAGGTCAATTGTTGTGGAAAACAGGAATGAACAAAATGGATACGGCGAAAGGTGATACTTGGGTATCGCTGCTCTGGTCACCCCATATTTGGTCGGGGCTTGTTTTGTACGGCATCGCGACGGTTTTGTGGTTATACGTTCTCAAAAAGCTGCCGCTTAGCTTAGCTTATCCGCTGCAAAGCTTGGCGTACGTCATTGCGCTTGTTGCAGCTGTATTTATATTTCACGAATCGGTACCGCTGCAGCGCTGGATTGGTGCCACAATTATCTTGGCGGGCGTAATCGTACTCGCTTGGAAATAGGCCGTATTTAGCATTGAGGGGGATATACGAAATTGGTGGGATGGATTAGGAATAACAAAACCTGGACGATAGCGATCGTCCTCATTTTTATGTTCGCCTTTTATTTAAGAGCCGATTTTCTTACTTCCGTAAAGCATACGGTATCGCATGATACAAAGTATTATGATGAAATGGTGCATCGACTGCTGGATAAAGGGATCTATGGCTATAAGGAAGAGGTTTCGAATGCAAGGGTGACACCGGGTTATCCTTTATTTATGACTGGCGCGTATATGATTGCTGATGCGATCAATGTAGAGCCCTACCCGCTTATTAGATGGATTCAGGCGCTTATTAGCGTTGCTTCTTTGGCTTTGATTTATGCTATTGCCATGCTGGCAACCCGGAATAAATGGGTGGCTATGCTGTCGATAATCATCGGTGCGATTTATCATCCCTTTATTTGGGCGACCGGGGCAGTGCTCACGGAAACACTCGCCTTATTTTTCTTAATGGCTTATCTAGCCATGCAGCTTTACGCTTTCCGTACAGAGCGGAAGCGCGATGCTGCATTTGCCGGTGTGCTTTTGGGCTTAACGGTGCTTGTAAGAGCGGAGTTCTTGCCTATTTTTGTGCCGTTATACGGAGTATTTCTTCTTCAGCGATGGTTTAGCCGTAGAACGGACCTGATGATTTCGAGGAAGTCGAATTGGGCGATTTTCAAAAAAGTTGCTTTATTAGGCATCATTACGGGTCTTTGCTTATCGGCTACGATGCTGCCATGGTGGATTCGCAATGTGGTAACCTTGAACGAATTTGTATTGACGGCTTCGCAATCGAATCCGTTTAAAGCGGGTACATATCCGAATAAGGATTATACTGACAAAATTGTCGTTCAAAACGGAATGTCGCAAAATGAATATGCATGGGCACGGATCAAGGCGGGCTTTACGCAGCAAACCTGGAAATATGTGAAGTGGTATACGGTTGGCAAGCTGGAATATACGTATAATCGGATGTTCTTTGGATCAGGGCATCAGCCGGGATATACGGTATATCCAAAAGGACATAATGTACATCAATTCATTGTATACGGCAGTCTCATACCGCTGCTGCTTCTAATATGGAGATGGAGACATCCAGCGGTTATGCTCGCGGTAGTCATCATCATTATGTCGTTGATCCGGCTCGTATTCGTTCCGGAGTACCGTTACAATTTTACCGTCATGCCGCTTTTTATCATTCTATCGAGCTGGTTAGGCGTGTTTTTATTGCAAAAAATCAAGACTTCTATCGGACGCGGAAAAACCGCACAGCCGATGAAATAAGGAATAAGGAAAGACTGTGGCGGATCCATATCCGACGCAGTCTTTTTTTATACGGCCTGCAACTTCCTTCATGTATGATGCGTCTAATTTATGAATAAATTGGAAAAGCATTGGAGGGTGAAGCAGTGAAGAAAAAGAACAGCAAAAAGCTTGCGGTCATGCTGTCCGCAGCGATGCTCATGAGCGTATTGCCTGCATCGGCATTTGCCGAAAGCGTTAGCAGGCCTGCGGGAGCGGAGGCGGTATCTACGTCTGCGTCAGGAGGAGATACGGTGGATGAAGCTTTTGCGGCTCCGGTTAATGTAGCCATTACGAAGGAGAAAGCAGAGGCATTGGCCAGGCAGTATGTCAGCATTCCTAAGGAGTATACGCTGCAAGGGTCTAACCTTTCTATGGAAATGCTGGCAGGCGGCAAACGCAATGCCTGGGGCCTCGACTTCGTCAAGAAAGTTAACGGTAAGCATTTAGGAAGTATTTATGTTCGTATTCATGCGGATGACGGGCAGCTGCTCGAATTTAACTCTTACACCGATAATCCCTCTGCTAAGCCGACTTATCCGCTTAAGGTAGAGCGGGATGACGCGCAGCAAATCGCGCTAAAATTCATCAACGCCATAGCAGCCAAATACAAAGACAGTATTCAATATAATCCGGAATACGGACTTCAGCTTCTTCCTCCGCTGACGGGCGAGGTGCTACACCGGCTCCGTTATGACCGAGTGGTGAATGATATTCCCTACGTAGACAACTACATAGAGCTTGAGGTGGACAGCGAAGGGCATGTTCGCAGGTACTCGCTCCAATGGGATGATACGATCAAGTTTCCGAAGGTCGATGCGCTTCTAACAGCGGTGCAGGCAAGCGAGAAGCTTCGTGCCGCAGCGGTTCCGCAGCTAACCTATATCGTGCCTTACAATGCACAGGGGAAAAGAAAGCCGCTGCTTAGCTATGAGCTTTCGCCTATAGCTATAGATGCTGCATCGGGCGTGCTTAAGGAACAAGCGAATTTTCCGTCTTTCAGGGCGGGAACGGTTTCTGATACGCCTCTGTCAGAGAAGCCGCTTGGCGAGATGCCTAAAGCGGGGGCCGTAACCGAGAAGCAGGCGGCAGATGCGGCTAAGGCTGCTTTTAAGCTTCCCGCTGATGCGGAATTGAACGGTTCCAACTACAGTGAACAAATAAATGAGAGCACAGGCGTGATGGAAGCGTACTGGCATTTGAATTGGTCCATAAAGAAGGACGGTAAAGAAATTGGCTCAGCCTCCGCTTCTGTGGACGGACGTACGGGAACCGTGCGCAGCTTCTATATCTATTCGTACAATGACCAGGGGCAAGCCGGCAGTCCGAAGGTGTCGCTGGAGCAAGCCTCTGCTTTCGCGGTAGAAGCGGTGAAGAAGCAATTGCCTTGGCTAACGGATGAGCTTTATTTCGTTAAGCCTGATCCCAAGCAGTATGAGGGAATTAACGCAGGGGATAATCGTCAGTACTATTTTAGCTTTGTTCACAAAATCCACGGCGCAGTCATTAATTATGACAACATTAATGTTGCGATCGATTCGAGTACGGGAGAAACGGTTAATTTTGATGCTTACCTTTCGAGCTTTGAATACCCGGCGCAAGCACCGGCTTTAATCAAGAAGGAGCAGGCTGTCTCCAGTTGGTTGGATTACTACCGCACGCAGCTTACGTACCGGTTAGTGCAGCAGTTTTCTTGGAACGGGCAGCCGATCCCGATTGAGAAATATAACCTGATGGTGGCATCGGGCGAAATCAATGGCGATGAGGTCCAGACACAGACAGAAGCAGAGCTTGTATACCAGCTGGTGCCTCGTCTGATCGATGAATCGGTATTTCTGGATGCGGAGACGGGCGGCTGGCGCAATAGGGAAACCGGCGAGGCTACGCAGCTGGAGAAGCCGAAGGCAAAGGATATCGAAGGGCACTGGGCGCAGCGCCAATTGGAATTGATGGTTGCCTATAAAGCGCTCGATGTCAAAAATGGCGAGGTGCGCCCGAATGAGCCGATCACTCGCGGCGAGCTGATCAAGATGCTGGTGCTCGCAAGAAGCAGCGGCCAATCACCGGGCTATGGTTCTGCCGATCGCTCAGATGCCAAGGCTTCATTTAACGATGTCGCTGCTGATTCCAGCTATTTCGTATATGTTGAATCCGCGCTGGAGCAAAATCTAATCGATGTGGGCGATGGCTCGTTTAATCCGAGCGGCAAAGTATCACGTGACGAGATGGCTGAACTAATCGTGCGCGCTTTAGGTTATAATGCGCTTGCGAATTACGATCATATTTTTAAAGCGACATTCAAAGACTCCGCGCAAATTGAGCATAAGGGTCAGGCGGCTATCGTCGTCGGTCTGAAAATCATGAGCCTCGCAGACGGCAAGTTTCTGCCTAAGAAACAGGTGACGCGCGGCGAAGCATCGGTAGCCTTCTTCCGGTACCTGCAATCCCGCGCAGAGCTGAAGGAAGCCCCGATAAGAATGTAGCGCGAACGGCAAATGGCCTGGCATCACCTCGTTAAGGGGATGCCAGGCCATTTTACTGCTTCAAGGGCAAGAGCTAGTCTGTTTTCTTATTGTTTGTGGTGTAGTTAGATGTAGACTTCGTATCTTCGATCGTATCGTTAACGAAAGCCATATCCTGGTTTTTTGCGTGCATATTCGTTGTTCCTTTGTAGTTTCCTTTATGCTTTTTGTTTTCCATTAACTCATCTCCTCATCGTAATTATTGGTGAAGCGCTCATACATAAGCCAGTGCTTCCGTAGTATTTCCGCAGCCGGGCTAATCATTCTCTTGCGGGCTCCAAATGTGAAGAAGGGGCATCTTGCCGGCATTGCTTTATTTTTAATATATAAGAATTTATAAGTTTTCACTTATAAATGTGCTTATCTATCTCCGCGAAACGAGCTTGTGCCGCCAGAGGACGGCGACAGCCGTTTACGCTTGGCCGGATGAAAGTGGTTCCTGCCAGCGGGTTACACTTTCAATGTAGGTGATGCTGGGGTATAATAGCTGGAGTTGTTTACTTTCGGGAAAATAGGGGTGTCTTATCGCATGGCATTGAAAGCTGGAATCGTAGGTCTTCCGAACGTCGGAAAATCGACTTTGTTTAACGCAATTACGCAAGCAGGAGCAGAATCCGCCAATTATCCTTTTTGTACTATAGATCCTAACGTTGGTGTTGTTGAAGTACCGGACGAGCGTCTGGACAAGCTGGTTGAGCTTGTCGTTCCGAAGAGCATCGTGCCAACAGCCTTTGAATTCGTTGATATTGCCGGTCTGGTTGCAGGCGCGAGCAAGGGCGAGGGGCTTGGCAATAAGTTTTTGGCGCATATCCGCGAGGTAGACGCAATTGTTCACGTTGTACGCTGCTTCCAAGATGAGAATATTACGCATGTATCGGGTAAAGTAGATCCGATCAGCGATATTCAGACGATTAATTTGGAGCTTATTTTGGCGGACATCGATTCGGTTGACAAAAAAATCGAACGCTCCCGTAAAAATCTCAAGGGCGGAGACAAGAAGGTTGCCCAAGAGATCGAAGTGCTGGAGCGCATTAAAGAAGCATTGTATAACGACATGCCGGCGCGCAGCGTTGAGCTGAGCGACGATGAGAAACTGCTCGTTCGTGATTTGCACCTGCTTACGATGAAAACGGTATTGTATGCCGCTAACGTAAGCGAGGAAGAGGTTTCGAATTCGGACGGCAACGAGTATGTGCAAAAGGTACGTGAATTCGCAGCGGCTGAAGGCGCGGATGTTGTGCCGATCAGCGCGAAGGTTGAAGCGGAGATTGCAGAGCTTGAGGGCGAAGACAAGGAGATGTTCCTTGAAGAGCTCGGCATGTCGGAGTCAGGTCTTAACCGTTTGATCAGCTCGGCTTATAAGCTGCTGGGATTGTACACTTACTTTACGGCAGGCGTACAAGAGGTCCGTGCATGGACGATTCGCGGCGGAACCAAAGCGCCGCAAGCGGCTGGAGTTATCCATACCGACTTCGAACGCGGATTCATTCGCGCTGAKGTTGTTTCCTTTACCGATCTTGCAGCAGCCGGCTCCATGGTAGCGGCTCGCGAGAAAGGGCAAGTTCGCCTCGAGGGCAAGGAATACGTTGTGCGTGACGGCGACGTTATCCACTTCCGTTTTAACGTGTAAATGATTTGGCAATGCTATAGCCCTGTAAGTGCTGTTTGGCGCTTGCGGGGCTTTGTTGTGGCTTGATCTTGTCTTTGGGGTAACCAAAGATGCTTGGCGAACATATGAAGATTATAGCGATATCGCAATTTGGGCGCGGATTGCCAGCTGTTAATCCAAACCAGCAGTCGATAGAAATCCGCTGGTATGGTATAATAAACATTATCCTAATGGAATAAATAGAGGTGAATGATCGTGTTTGACCGTTTACAAGCACTCGCAGACCGGTATGAGAAGCTGAGTGAGCTGTTGTGTGATCCGGATGTATCCAGTGATCCCAAGCGGCTTAGAGAGCTTTCCAAGGAGCAGTCAGATTTACAAGAGGCATATGAAGCCTTTACGGAATATAAACAAGTTACCGAGCAGCTTGATGATGCCAAGCTGATGCAGGCAGAGAAGCTCGATGACGAAATGCGTGAAATGGTTAAGATGGAGATTGACGAACTCAGCAAGCGCCAAGCGGAGCTTGATGAGAAAATTCGTATCGTCTTATTGCCGAAGGACCCGAATGACGACAAGAACGTTATCGTCGAAATTCGCGGCGCGGCAGGCGGCGACGAAGCGGCTTTATTCGCATACGAGCTTTACCGCATGTATACGAAATTTGCGGATACGCAAGGCTGGCGCGTAGAGCTTATGGATTTCAGCGAGAATGACGTTGGCGGCTTCAAAGAGGTTATTTTCATGATTACGGGCAAAGGCGCGTACAGCAAGCTGAAGTTCGAGAGCGGCGCGCATCGCGTGCAGCGTATTCCGGTAACGGAATCCGGCGGACGGATTCATACATCGACTTCGACGGTAGCGGTTATGCCGGAGGTTGAAGATGTAGAGGTTGAAATTCTTGATAAGGATATTCGTGTCGATACGTTCTGCTCCAGCGGAGCAGGCGGCCAGTCGGTTAATACGACGAAATCAGCGGTACGCGTGCTGCATGTCCCAACGGGCATTATGGCAACTTGTCAGGATGGCAAATCGCAGAACGAAAATAAGGCGAAGGCACTTGCCGTGCTTCGTGCTCGGATCTCTGATGTTCGCCGCCAAGAGGAAGAAGCGAAATATGCCGGCGAGCGCAAAAGCAAGGTTGGAACGGGAGATCGCAGTGAGCGTATCCGTACGTACAATTTCCCGCAAAGCCGCGTGACGGATCACCGTATCGGATTGACGCTGCATAAGCTGGATTCGGTCATGAACGGAGACTTGTCAGAGGTTATTTCCTCCCTGACGATTGCAGAGCAAGCCGATATTATGGAACGTGAAATGGCTTAACAAAATGGCGCTGGACCGCTGGTTGCTTTCGATAAGCAGACAGAGGTTCGGCGTTTTGTTAGGTTACGGGCATTTAAGGCCGTGTTGGGGATGACTGAGAAATGGGTTATGCTGCGGTGCGCCTTTTACGGGATAGAATTTGGATTTGAAGGGACGATGCGGAAATGAGCAAGCAACCAGGGGAGCGGTGGTTTAAAGAGCCATTGACGCTTCGGCAGGCCAGCTTGCAGGCGACCTCGATATTACAAGCGGAAGCGGTGGAGGAGCCTCGCAATAATGCCGAGCTGCTGCTTATGCATCTGCTCGGCATGGACCGCGCCGCGCTGCTCCGCGACGGCGGAGATCCTTTCCCAAGCGAGCGGATTGCGGAGTGGGAAGCGCTCATCCGCCGCAAAGCGGCGGGCGAGCCCGTGCAATATATGATCGGCGAGCAGTGGTTTTACGGGCGGCCGTTCACGGTGACGCCGGCCGTGCTCATTCCGCGCCCGGAGACAGAGCTGCTCGTGGAGGCGGTGCTTGAGGCCGCAGACCAGCTCTGGCCAGCCGCGCAGGGGCTTGCGCCGACGGTGGTCGACGTCGGCACAGGCAGCGGCGCCATCGCCGTGACGCTAGCTTCGCAGCGTCCCGCGTGGCGCGTGTGCGCGTCCGACCTATCGCCGGACGCGCTGGCAGTCGCCCGCACGAACGCCGCCCGCCATGAAGCGGCGGACCGGCTGACGCTCGTGCAGGGCGACCTGCTCATGCCCTTCATACCTGGGCATGAGCAGAGTGAACCCCCGCACGGCGAGCTTCGCATCGACGTGCTGGTCTCCAATCCGCCGTACATACCGTCGGCGGACATGGAAGGGCTGCAGCGCGAGGTGCGTGACTATGAGCCGCATCTCGCGCTGGAAGGCGGGGCGGATGGGCTTACGCCATACCGCCGCATGATCGAGCAGCTTCCGCTGCTTGCGCAGATGCCCCGCATCGTCGCGTTCGAGCTCGGCATGGGCCAGCCTCGTATCGTTGCAGAGATGCTGCGGGCGCTCGACCGCTGGGATGACATCCGCATCATCAGCGATTACGCGGGCATCGAGCGCCATGTCATCGCAACGCAGTCGCGCTAATGGCGCGGAAAACAAAAGAATGCCCCGAAAGCGCACAGACTTTCGGGGCATTCTTTTTGTATTTAAGGGCTGAATAGAAGCTTATATTTAAAAGTTGTCGGCATGAGCTGGAGCTGATGCCGTACAGGCCTTCCGCTTCGGAACGCCCGGCTGGCGGATTGCTTCTCGGATTGCCGGCAATTATAAGCGGCGCTTTCGCTGCTTACTTCTTGGATTGCCGGCTATTATAAGCCGCGTATTCGCTGCTTGCTTCTCGGATAGCCGGCAATCATAAGCCGCGTATTCGCTGCTTGCTTCTCGGATAGCCGGCAATCATAGGCCGCGCTTTGGCTGCTTGCTTCTCGGATAGCCTGCAATCATAAGCCGCGCATTCGATGCATGCTTCTCGGATTGCTGGCTATCATAAGAGCTGCGCTTCGGCTGCTTGCTTCCCGGATTGCCGTCAATCATAAGCCGCGCTTTGGCTGCTTGTTTCTCGGATTGCCTGCAATCATAAGCCGCGCATTCGCTGCATGCTTCTCGAATTGCCGGATATGATAAGCCTCGCTTACGCTGCTTGCAATAGGTTTTTCGTGTAGTGGCCACTGTAAATTACAGGGCCAATTTTATTCAGGTTTGAGTTTAAATACAGGACTTCGAATAATAAGCTGGTCCCTCTGGTTCTGTCAGGGTGCTTCCGGAAATAATTAACGGGAAAAACTACCGCTAATTCTCGGAAATCTTTGATTTCATAAAGAATAACAGGAAAAACTCATGCTAAATGCTGAAAACCGGCAATATTTTTCCGCAGCTTAGGATTTAGCAGGAGAAATTCCTGTTAAATCAATATTCTTTAGGTTATTCCGATTTTTAACAGGAGAAATTCCATCTAATCCGTTCGTATACCCGAGCGAACAGGCGGAATGCCGACTGTCTCCGTTCATCCCTACCATATTACTGCATCAACGCAAATGTATCGCGGGAAGCGGGAGCCGCAAATACAATTATTTCTGTAATCTTGCCCTAAGGTTGCCCGGTTCCACTTCCGTTCGCCTCCCGCTTGCTTCGCAGTCGCACTCGCACACCATTACTCGATCCAAACAAGCAGCCTTAGCTCTCATCACCCAGCATCACTTACTCCGGCATCATATTCGTGCTGATCGCAATGCGGTTCCACGCATTGATCGTGATGATGGCCATAATAATCTCTCCGACCTGCTTGCTGTCGAAATGGCGGGCAGCCTCCTCGTATACGCTATCCGGCACATGCTCCTTCGTGATGAGCGTAACGGATTCCGTCAGGGCAAGCACCGCTCTTTCCGCATCCGTAAAATAACGCGTATCGCGCCAAGCGCTCAAAGCGTATATCCGCTGCTCGGTCTCGCCGAGTGCTCTTGCATCCTTGGTATGCATGTTGATGCAGTAGGCACAGCCGTTGATTTGCGAAGTGCGAATTTTGATAAGCTCCTTCAGCTCCTTGCTGATGCTCGTCGTGCCCAAATATTTCTCCAGCCCGAGCATCGCTTGATAAGCGGCGGGAATTTCTTTTGCAATTACGGTTCTTTCTGCCATGGTTTTCATTCTCCTCTATCATCCGAATTATTGGCCATTCGGCCGTTTTGCATGTCTTCATGATCTAAGACAAAGCAGTGCGCTCGGTTGTGACAGGAAAAGAATGATTCCGTAAAAAAAGTTATTCGGCCAGGACATGCTTTAGCTTATCGGGGTTCAGCATAACGAAAATCCGCTCAATATGCTGATTTTCCGGATCAAGCTGAAAGCTAATCACGCTTCGCGGCTTGCCGTCTTTCATGATAACGACACCGGCCTGCCCGTTGACGACAGTGAAGCGGTGGCCGTCTCCAAGGAAGGTTCTCGGGATCACTCCCTGCAGGAAGGCCATGACGCGAGCCCTGCTGATAATCGCGAAGATAGCCGCACGTACCTTGCCGCCTCCATCGGAGACAAGTACCGCCTCTTCGGTCAGAAGCGCAACCAGTTTATCGTAATCGCCTGTCGCGGCGGCCTCCATAAAGGTAACGACGAGCGGCTCGGCTTTCATGGTATTGACCGGCAGAAGCTCTCGTTCCTTTTGCAGCTTCTCTTTGGCCCGGCTGTAAATTTTGCGGCAATTCGTTTCCGTCTTTTGTAAGCAAGCGGCAATTTCATCGTAATCATAGGCAAGCGATTCCCGGAGGACAAATACTGCCCGCTCTACAGCGGAGAGCTGCTCCAACATAACGAGCAGGGCATAGGAAATGGATTCATGCTGAACGTATAGCTCGGCAGGGTCCATGACCGCATGGTCCGTGACCATGTGGCCGACGTCCGGCTCCGGGAGCCACTGGCCGACATATACCTCTCTCCTTTTGCGCGCAGATTGGCTGAGGCTAATGGATCGGTTCGTTACCATCCGGACAAGATAGGCTTTTTCATTATGTATGTCACTAGCGTCAAGCAGGCTGTAATCCGCAAATACGTCCTGAACCAGATCTTCGGCTTCGCTGAATGTGCCAAGCATGCGATAGGCGATGGAATGGAGCAGGGGGCGATAAGCGGCATAGGTTTTTTCGAAATCCATCAGAGATCCATCCTTGTCTTTTGCAAAATAGAGGAGCGTCAATAATGCAAATGCCGTCAAGTTGTTTCTTTAATTATAAACGAAAGCTCTTTTTACAAATATATGAAATTATAAAATTTCGATGCTTACCGGGATTCTTTTATTTCACCACGAATCTATCTTTTTCCGCCAGAGGACGGCTAGAATCGTTTACGTTTAAAAAAGATAGTTTGCTAGGTTTATATATTCCGATTGGCGGACATAATGACGGATAGATACGTTCCGGAACGCAAGCAGACGCACTGACGGGTGCGACGAGAGGAGCTTGTGTGTATGTCCAGCCATTATTCCATTCATTCTTATTCCAATGTTGAGGAATTACCATCATCCAAATCCGTTCGTTCCAATAAATTTGGTTACCGTAAATCTTATGGTTTTATTATATTTGCACTTATTCTCTTAATAATGAGCTGGGAAGCCCAGCAAATGGACGCGGCGGTCGCTGGCGGCCAAATCCCGCAGGAATCCATCCGTCTTCGTATATTAGCCAATTCCGATAATCCCGCTGACCAAGTCGTAAAACGCCTTGTTCGGGATGAGATCGTTAAAGCGATGAATAGCTGGGTAACAGGTCCTCAGACGATTGAGGAAGCACGTCAGACGATTCTCGCCAATATGCCCGAAATTGAACGGATTACTGCGGAGGTATTGGAAAGCCGCGGTTTTGAATACGGCTCGCACGCAGAGCTTGGCATGGTGCCATTCCCTACGAAAATGTACGGCAATCAGGTTTATCCAGCCGGCGACTATGAAGCGCTCCGGATTACGCTAGGCGAAGGCGGCGGCCAAAATTGGTGGTGCGTGCTGTTCCCTCCTCTATGCTTCATCGACGCAGCAAGCGGCGAGGCATCGGCAGCTTCTGCTGCTGCTTCCGATTCTGCTGAGGGTGATGCGCTGAAGGCGGATACGGCTCCAGTGAAAACGGCAGCGCTTGAAACGACAGCGGCAGCTTCGGAAGGCCAAGCGCCGGAAGCGAAGTTTTTCCTTTGGGAGATCATCGAATCGCTTATCAATTGGATTAAATCATTGTTTTCATAAGGAATGGCAGTCACGTCTTGCAAGCCGAAGACGTGACTTTTTTTGTTCAAAATATAAAGGATAGTAAGTTTCCGAAACTTATCGGGATTCATATATTTCACCGCGAAACAAGCATTTGCCGATATAGGACGGCGAAAGCCGTTTACGCTTGTTTAGGGACGCTTATGCTATAATAGCGGGAGAATGGATAATTTATTATGAGAGCAAGGATTGAAGGATAGAGATGACGATAATGAAAGTATGGCGCGTGAAGCAGGCGAATGAGGAACAGTTGGGTTCGGAGCTCAGGGAGGCAGCTGCTTGGCTAAGGGAGGGCGGACTTATCGCTTTTCCGACAGAGACGGTCTATGGGCTTGGTGCGGATGCTCGGAGCACTGCCGCCGTGGAACGGATATTCAGCGCGAAGGGGCGTCCCTCGGATAACCCGCTAATTGTGCATATCGCGAACCGCAAGCAACTGGATGAGCTGGTGCTCCCATATCCTAAGCTGGCCTCTGTGCTTATGGACCGCTTTTGGCCGGGACCGCTTACGATTGTGCTGCCTGTTCGCGATGAGGTGCTCTCGCCCCTTGTGACGGCAGGGCTGTCTACGGTAGGCATTCGGGTTCCGGATCACAGGACGGCGCTTGCGCTGCTTGAGCAAGCGGGCTGCCCGATTGCCGCGCCAAGCGCGAACCGCTCGGGTAGACCGAGTCCGACGCTGGCGGAGCATGTGCTGGAGGATCTGGATGGACGCGTAGACGGCCTTGTGGATGACGGACCGACGGGTGTTGGCTTGGAATCGACGGTTATTGAATTGGAAGGCGAGCTTGGCATTCGTATTTTGCGTCCGGGCGGCATTACGCGTGAAGCACTGCAGCAGGCGGTACCGGAAGCGAGAATCGACAGCGCCTCGATAGAGGAGCCTGAGACAGCGCCTCGTTCCCCCGGCATGAAATATACGCATTACGCACCGCAAGGGGAGCTTGTGCTTGTACAAGGCGATCCGGGGGCCGTAATCGCTTATATTCATGCACAAGTAGATGCCGCAAACCGGGCCGGGAAAGTTACTGGCGTGCTGGCATTCGAGGAGCGATTAGCCGATTACACGGCTGACCATGTATTGTCGTTAGGAAGCGAAGCGGAGCTGGGCGCTGCCGCCCATCGCTTGTATGCGGCTCTGCGGGAGCTAGACAGTGTTGGCGCTGAACGAATTTGGGCGGAAGGAAGCAGCGAGCAGGGCATTGGTGCCGCGCTGATGAACCGCCTGGCTAAGGCAGCCGGTAATCGAATCGTTCGTGTATAGAAGTAATCATTCAGGCTGGAGCTGGCGCATGGGTTAAGAGTAATATCGTCTCAATTCAAGAGCTGCCTAATGCTTCTACACTGCATTTAGTACAATGCAACTACCGCTCGATCACCCGTTATCTCGCTGCAATGCAGTTTCTGCAATAGAAAGCATGTCTCGGGGCAGTTTTGTGGCGTGTTGAGGGAATTCTGTTGTACTTTCTGCAACGTAGCTCAATTTGTCGGGTACCATGTCAGGTTTCTGTTGTAGAAACTGCAGTAGAATTAGTTGGTGTTGGTGTTGGTGTTGGTGTTGGTGTTGGTGTTGGTGTTGGTGTTGGTGTTGGTGTTGGTGTTGGTGTTGGTGTTGGTGTTGGTGTTGGTGTTGGTGTTGATACTGGTACTGGTACTGGTACTGGTACTGGTACTGGTACTGGTACTGGTACTGGTACTGGTACTGGTACTGGTACTGTTACTGTTACTGTTACTGTTACTGTTACTGCTACTGTTTCTGTTACTGGTACTGGCGTTGATGTTGGTGTTGGCGTCGGTGTCGGCGCTGGTGCTGGTGTTAATATTGGCGTTCGCTGGCACTGGCACTGGTGTTTGTGCTGGTATTGAAACGGAAATGACTTCAGTTACAGTTTGAACTATGTTAAGTATGTTTGTGATAAGTATGTTTGTCCCCATGCCCGCATATGTTTGGTAGAGAAACCAGGCGGACATGGGGGAGATAGACTGYGGTTGAAGCACATTTGCATGCCGGGCAGTTTTTGACGCTGCTTATTATTGCGTTAGCGCTGGGCTTAGACGCCTTTTCGCTCGGACTTGGCATAGGATTAAAGGGCATTCGGCTGCTGGATATTTTGAAGCTGGGCATAGTTATCGCTTTGTTTCATGTTCTAATGCCGCTGGCAGGCATCTATACGGGACAGTATGTGGGCGTTTTGCTCGGCGATGTAGCTACGACCGCTGCAGGTATTTTGCTGGTGCTGCTTGGCGGGCATATGATATACAGCTCCTTGCGAGGAGACGCGGTACAGTCCTTTGACCACAAATCCTTATGGGGCTTGCTCGTGCTCTCGCTTAGTGTCAGCATTGATTCATTCTCTGTCGGCATTACGCTCGGCATGTTTGCGGCCAATATGTGGACGACCATTTTGTTGATTGGGCTGCTGGGTGGGCTCATGTCCATACTTGGCTTAATGATCGGCCGCAGAGTTAGCGGCAATTTCGGTGAATACGGCGAGGCTGTAGGCGGCGGAATTTTGTTTATTTTCGGCATTTTGTTTATTTTTTAAGCGAAAGACAGCTTGGAAAAGCGTGCAAAAAGGAGTTGGCATTGTGAAACGTATACTATTTGTTTGTACTGGCAATACATGCCGCTCGCCGATGGCGGAGGCTATGCTGCGCAGGATGGCTGCTTTGAGAGGCATTACGGTTGCGGTTCGTTCCGCGGGCATATCCACGATCGATGGTCTGCCGGTGTCGGCCCATGCGGTGGAGACGCTTAAACAGCGGGATATCGAGCATAAGAGCACATCGCTTGCGCTGACAAGTGAGGCGGTCGGTTGGGCTGATATTATTTTGACAATGACGTCTAATCATAAGCGCGGGCTGCTGCAATGGCATCCGGAAGCGGTAGACAAAACCTATACGCTGAAGGAATATGCGAATCAGGATGCCCGGGTGCTCGCTGATATCGAAGAGCTGGAGCGCCTGTATACGGAGCTGCATATGAAGCAGGCTTTGGGCCAGCAGCTGACATCGGGGGAGAGAAGCCGTTTGCTGGAGCTGGAACGCAGAATTCCAAGCTTCGACATCGTGGACCCGTTTGGAGGCTCGCTCTCCATTTATAACAGCAGCGCGAATGAAATTGAGGATGCGCTCGTTAAACTTCTGGACAAGCTTACCAAAAGATAATTCCGCGTTTGTCCCATTGATATGGATTGATTTTTCGAGCCTCTTCGGCTATTATGGAAATACAATATACGGTTTCCGATGTAACTGGCGACGGAAGTGGGCTAACCACGGTGGAGCATCGGAATATACGGCCGGTCGCCTGGGCAAAGAGCAGCATGCTATTAAGCATGTCTTGCTCTTTTTTCGTCTTTTTCTGCAAAAATAGGTATACTAGCACTGTGATGTGTCATATCGAAGGAGGTCTTTTGCGTTGAAAATTGCTATTGGTGCCGATCATGCAGGCTATCGTTTGAAGGATGAGGTTGTACCGTTTCTTCAATCGCTCGGCCATGAAATTGAAGATGTAGGATGCAGCTGCGATCAATCGGTTGATTATCCGGACTATGCACTCCCCGTATGCGACCTTGTTACGAGCGGCAAAGCAGAACGCGGTATCTTGATTTGCGGAACCGGAATCGGCATGTCGATTGCGGCTAATAAAGTGCGGGGTATCCGCTGCGCGCTCGTCAATGATATGTTCTCCGCGAAAGCGACCAGGGAGCATAACGATACGAACGTATTGGCGCTTGGGGAACGTGTTCTTGGTCCCGGAGTTGCTTTGGAAATTATTCGGATTTGGCTCGAAACGCCGTTCTCGAACGGTGAACGTCATGTCGGCAGAGTAAATAAAGTAATGCAAATTGAAGAGCAGTTCAGCAGCCAGTCCTAAATAGGGGGCCATCGCGATGAGCATAAAAGAAAATGTACAGCTTGGAGTCATTGCAGCACAGGTAGAGATGATCGTTCGAGAGCTGGCAGCGGCAGGCGGGCTTGCCCTGGGTCAGCTGTTAGTAATCGGTGTAAGTACTAGTGAAGTGCTGGGCCATCGCATTGGAACCGCAGGAACCGTCGAGACGGCTGCACAAATTTATGCGGGCGTGGAAGCTGTGCGAAGCGAGCTTGGCTTCATTCCGGTGTACCAATGCTGCGAACATTTGAATAGGGCGCTCGTTATCGACAGGGCAGCAGCCGAGCGTTACGGCTTGGAACCTGTTGGTGCGGTGCCCGTTCCGAAAGCCGGCGGATCGATGGCAGCCTATGCCTACCGCCAGCTGAAGGATCCATGCCTCGTCGAAATGGTACAAGCGCATGCCGGCATCGATATCGGCGATACGTTCATCGGCATGCACCTGAAGCGGGTAGCTGTTCCGGTCCGTCCGTCGATTCGCGAGATCGGGGAAGCTCATGTTACGATGGCTGTCACAAGGCCTAAGCTAATCGGCGGCTCACGCGCGGTATACGAGCTGGGCAATGAGATAACGGCGGAGCAATCTGCTGGAACATGCGATTAGCCGAATTCAGGGAACGAATGAACTGATTTAATAAACCAATTAATAATATACAGGCTGTCTAATTTGAGGAGGAATATGAAAATGGAAAATTTGCGCAAACAAGATCCGGAAGTATTGAAAGCACTAGGCCTTGAGCTTACTCGTCAACGTGATAACATCGAGCTTATCGCATCGGAGAACATCGTAAGCGAAGCGGTTTTGGAAGCGATGGGAAGCGTACTAACTAATAAATATGCAGAAGGCTACCCAAGCAAACGTTTCTACGGAGGCTGTGAGCATGTAGATATCGTTGAAGATATCGCCCGCAACCGTGCCAAGGAGTTGTTCGGCGCAGAGCATGCGAACGTACAACCTCACTCCGGCGCACAAGCGAACATGGCTGTTTACCTTGCTGCCTTGCAGCCTGGCGATACGGTTCTAGGCATGAACCTTGCGCACGGCGGTCACTTGACGCACGGCAGCCCGGTTAATGCATCTGGCTTGCTTTACAACTTTGTTGCATACGGCGTACAAGAGGATTCCTTCACCATCGATTATGAAGAAGTTCGCAAGCTTGCTTTCAAACATCGTCCTCGTTTGATCGTGGCTGGCGCAAGCGCGTACCCGCGTACTATCGATTTCGAGAAACTTGGCAAAATCGCTAACGAYGTTGGCGCTTTGTTCATGGTTGATATGGCTCACATTGCCGGTTTGGTAGCAGCGGGTCTTCATCCGAGCCCAGTGCCGCATGCGCATTTTGTTACAACGACTACACACAAAACGCTTCGCGGACCACGCGGCGGTATGATCCTTTGCCGTCAGCCTTGGGCAGCAGCGATTGATAAAGCGGTCTTCCCTGGTTCGCAAGGCGGCCCATTGATGCATATTATTGCAGCAAAAGCGGTAGCATTCGGCGAAGCCCTTAAACCGGAATTCAAGCAATATGCTACGCAAGTTGTCAAAAATGCAAAGGTTCTTTCCGAAGAACTTGTTGCAAAAGGCTTCAACATCGTTTCCGGCGGTACAGACAATCACTTGATGCTGCTTGATACGCGCAGCCTGAACATTACAGGTAAAGTGGCTGAGCATGTACTTGATGAAGTTGGTATTACCGTAAACAAAAATGCTATCCCGTTTGATCCAACAAGCCCATTTGTTACTTCCGGAATCCGTATCGGTACACCGGCGGCAACCGCTCGCGGCATGGATGAGAAAGCAATGAAAGTTATCGCTGATGTTATCGCACTGGTGCTTAACAGTCCGGAAGATCAAGAAGTTCTTGCTAAAGCCCGCGGCTTGGTACGTGATCTTACTGCGCAATATCCGCTTTACCCAGGTATGACTTACTAAGCAGATCTGTTATAAAATAGTTTTGTTTCAGAGGACCTATTCGGTGTTTATACACGAATAGGTCCTTTTTTTATATAAGTTTACACAGATAAATATGCTTATATATCTCCGCGAAACGACAGCTTTTGCCACAGAGGACGGCGACAGCCATTTACGCTTGGTTGTTCTTCCGGAGATTAATCAAAAGATCGGTATAAATTAATTGGCCGAGAAGAAAGATATAAAAAACAATTATATCGTATGACTTGGTTATTTATTTAGTAAAAACGAAGAAAGAGAGCGGATTATTTTATATTTTTATTGATTTTATGACAATGCAGTGAATAAGGAAAATCACAATGATATTGCGCTTTATTTCGTTTTTATATATAAAAAGCTAAATTATTATCGAAATGAATTGGGAAATATAAGGATTTTTAATGTTTTATGTATTTTATATAATTTGAACTATATTTGTTAGATATTCCCTGTAATTGCTTCAAAGCGTTAAAGTAACAGAATAATAACCTGAATAAACGCTGTAAAGCATTAAAGCAACAAATTAATTAACTGAATAAACGCGTCAAAGTGCTAAAGTATAGCTGATTTTAGTCATTTAATACATAAATTTACAGCTTACATTTTGTTGATAAATAATTAACATGGATGTATAGTGAAAATTATTAGTAAACTTCAATCTCTATGTTTGGATGGGATGAGTGTATAACATTAGCTCAAGAGAATATGCGCATTTGGATCAGACAAGCTTTTTCTCTGATGCAAACGTTTGTATATAAGGCGAGTAAGGTGGACGATACTACCCACTGCTGAACACAGTAGAGAAAAAAACGGGAGGGTAACAATGAGAACAAGAAAGTCTGCTTTTTCATTTATCGCTGCTTTACTCATTCTTGCTATTATCGCGGTAGGTTGTACGCCGAAAGACGAAACAAGTAACAACGGCGCTACCAACGGCGGAACCACTGGCGAGTCAACCGAAGCGAAAGTGTTCCGATTGAACATTCACTCTGAGCCTTCGACTCTTGATCCGGCACTCATGGAAGACAATGTGTCCGGTACGCTTGCAACAGGTATTTATGAAGGCTTGACCCGTAAAAACGAAAACGGTGAGTCCATTCCTGCAACAGCAGAGAAATGGGTAAAGTCTGATGACGGACTAACTTACACGTTTACCATTCGCAAAGATGCAAAATGGAGCAATGGTGACCCTGTTACCGCAAATGATTATGAATACTCTTGGAAACGCGCGCTTGATCCTGCTATAGGCTCGACTTACGCTTACCAATTCTATTACATCGTTGGCGCACAAGATTATAACGAAGGCAAAACAACGAACGCTGACGCTGTTGGCATCAAAGCAATTGATGCTCAAACACTTGAAGTGAAATTGAACTCGCCTACCCCTTATTTCTTGAGCCTAACTTCTTTCTACGTATACAACCCTGTTCATCAATCGGTGAAGGATAACGAGGCTTGGGCAGCAGATGCGGCTACAATCATCGGTAATGGTCCTTTCAAAATGAGCGAATGGCAGCACAATACATCCATTAAACTCGTTCCGAACGAGAACTACTACGATAAAGACCAAGTGAAGTTTGCAGGCGTTAATTTCACAATGCTTGCTGATTCTGCAACTGAACTTGCGAACTATGAGACTGGTGAGCTTGATTACACAGGTAAACCAACCGGTGAAATTCCTGCCGAGCAAATCCCGGTTCTGAAGGAATCGAAGAAGGATGAGTTCGTTACAAAAGGGATTGCAAGCTCGTACTACTACATGTTTAACACAGAAGAAGTTCCTTTTAACAACGTAAAAGTCCGTAAAGCACTTTCGATGGCGATTGACCGTCAAGCGATCGTGGAAAGCGTAACATTGGCCGGTGAGGTTCCTTCGTTCGGTTTTGTTCCGCCGGGCATTATTGGTGAGAAGGAAGATTACCGTACAGAAGTGAAAGATGATTACTTTACAGAAAATGTTGATGAAGCGAAGAAGCTGCTTGCTGAAGGTCTTGCTGAACTGAAGCTTGCTAAGTTCCCTGAAGTAACATTGACTTTCAACACAAGCGATGGCCACAAGAAAATCGCTGAAGCAATCGTTGAAATGTGGCGTCAAAATCTTGGCATCGTAGTCGTTGCTAAGAACGAAGAATTTTCCGTGCTATTGAAAAACCGTACGGCAATGAATTACCAAATTTCCCGCGCAGGCTGGGGAGCGGACTATAACGATCCAATGACGTACATGGATATGTTCGTTACTGGCGGCGGCCAAAACAATACAGGTTTTGCTTCGCCTGAATACGATGCTTTGATCAAAAAAGCATACGCAAGCGGAGATCAAAAAGAGCGTATCGCTGCTATGACTGAAGCAGAAAAAATCCTGATGGATCAAATGCCGATTATGCCGATTTACTACTACAGCAACGTTTACATGCTGAAGCCTGGATTCAAAAATATCATCACAGATTACAAAGGCGACATTGATTACACAAGAGGTTATTACGAAGCGAAATAGTCATCCTTCCAGTACCTGAAGGTAGGGATATATGCGGGGTGTCCGCATATATCCCTTTCTTATTGACTGGTTCAGACTCTAGCACTCACATTTCTTCTTGTTTATATTCTATAAGGAGGTGTCCATTGCGTTGATAAAATATGTACTCAAGAAGTTTCTGTCCATGTTCGCTTCGTTGTTTGTTCTTGCGTCAGCTACTTTTTTTCTCATGAAAATCATCCCGGGCGATCCCTTTGTCAGGGAAAAAGCGATTCCGGAAAAAATAAGAGAGCATCTCCTGGCTATGTACGGCCTTGACCAGCCGGTGTGGAAGCAATATTTGATGTATTTAAACAATTTGCTTCACGGCGATTTGGGTATGTCGATGAAGCAGCAGTATATGTCCGTTTCTCGCATTATCAAAGAAAGCTTTATTTATTCTGCTCAAATTGGACTTTTTGCCGTCATTCTGTCGCTAACGGCAGGCCTTATCCTGGGCATCATTGCTGCGCTTAACCACCGCAAATGGATGGATAGCGCGACGATTATCATTGCGGTGCTTGGGGTTTCTATCCCGAACTTTCTTGCCGCGTCTATTTTGCAGTACGTATTCGGAAGCAAGTTGCAATGGCTCAGTGTATCAGGTCTTAACGACCCGACCGACTTCATTATGCCCGTTCTTGCGCTTTCATTCCTTCCCGCTGCTTTTATAGCGCGTTTGACACGTTCGACGATGCTGGAAGTGCTGTCTGCCGATTATATTAAGACCGCTCGCGCTAAAGGCTTGAACGGCCGCATCATCTTGGTGCGTCATGCGCTGCGAAATGCTATTTTGCCGGTGGTTACTTATATCGGACCGATGACTGCGAATATCATTACCGGATCGGTCGTTGTCGAGCAAATTTTCGGAATCGGTGGAATCGGAAAATATTTTGTACAAAGCATTACTAACCGTGACTATACGCTCATAATGGGGCTTACTTTATTTTATGGCATTATCCTGATGGCTGCGCGGTTTTTGACTGATGTTGCTTACGGTCTTGTCGATCCTCGAATCAAGCTGACAAGAGGTGGGGGGAAATGATGAAGGATAACACCTTTACGCCGGATCAATTTGCTAAATTGAGTAAAGACGAGAAGCATACGGAAGTCGTTGTCCGCGAAAGTATTTCGGCATGGAAAGATGCCTGGCTGCGGCTGCGTTCGAATAAAATCGCGATGATCAGCTTAATTATTCTAATCATCGTTTCTTTGATGGCTATTTTCGGCCCGATTATATCCGAACAGGATTATCAGACGAACCATTTGAAGGAAAAAAATCTGGGTCCTTCGGCTACCTATTGGTTTGGCACGGATGATCTCGGCCGTGACCTGTTCACCCGAACTTGGATGGGTGCGGGCATATCTCTGCAGGTCGGTTTATACGCTGCGCTTGCCGATTTGGTTCTCGGCGTTATTATCGGAGGAATCATGGGGTATTTCGGCGGACGCGTGGATGAAATATTGAACCGCTTTTGCGAAATTTTATATTCGATTCCGAGCATGCTCATTATTATTCTATTAATCGTAATTTTTAAGCCCAGCATGCTTACCATCGTGGTTGCGCTCAGTATAACCGGGTGGATCAGTATGGCATGGATTGTGCGGGGCCAGATTATGCAGCTCAAAAACCAAGAATATGTCATGGCTGCCCAAGCGCTTGGCGCCGGCACAGGGCGTATTTTATTCCGGCATCTGATACCGAATGCAATGGGCCCGATTATCGTAACGCTGACACTGACCGTTCCGAGCGCTATTTTTGCAGAAGCTTTTTTGAGCTTCCTCGGTCTTGGCGTTCAGTCTCCGGCTGCATCTCTTGGTACGATGATCAATGATGCGATTAAAGCATGGACGCTGTATCCGTGGAGAATGATTTTCCCGGCGGCGGTCATCAGTATTACAATGCTTTGCTTTAATATTTTTGGCGACGGTCTAAGAGATGCGCTTGATCCGAAAATGAAGAAGTAGGAGGTGGACAAGGATGGAGAAGTTACTTGAAGTAAACAACCTTCGTGTGAATTTCAAAGTTCGCGGCGGTATCGTTAAGGCGGTTCGCGGCGTTAACTTTCATGTTAATAAAGGCGAGGCAGTAGCTATCGTCGGGGAATCCGGCTGCGGCAAAAGCGTAACTGCCCAGTCGCTCATGCGTTTGATTCCATCGCCTCCGGCAGAGACCAGCGGATCCATTAGGTTTAAGGACAAAGATATTTTGAAATTGTCGAATAGCCAAATGGAGGACATCCGCGGCAAAGAAATGGGTATGATCTTTCAGGATCCGATGACGTCGCTTAATCCTACGTTGACCATCGGACGGCAAATTACCGAAGGGTTGATTAAGCATCAAGGCATTAGCGGTTCGAAGGCTACTGAGCGGGCTATTGAAATGCTTAATCTCGTCGGTATTCCGAATGCTGCATCACGGATTAACCAATATCCGCATCAGTTCTCAGGCGGTATGCGCCAGCGGGCGATGATTGCTATTGCGCTTGCTTGCAACCCGTCTTTGCTTATTGCAGATGAGCCGACTACGGCGCTTGACGTGACGATACAGGCACAAATTATGCGTGTGATGAAGGATTTACAGGAAAAGCTGGGCACTTCTATTATTCTTATTACTCATGATTTAGGCGTTGTAGCTGATATGTGTGACCGCGTTATCGTTATGTATGCCGGTAAGGTCGTCGAAACGGGCACAAAATGGGAGATTTTCAAAAATCCAAAGCATCCGTATACGAGAGGGCTACTGCGCTCGCTTCCGCGTCTTGATCAGAAGAAGGAAGATCCGCTTGTGCCGATTTACGGAACGCCGCCGGATTTAATTAAACCGCCTAAGGGCTGCAGCTTCTGCGCCCGTTGTGATGAAGCCATGAGGGTATGTGTAGACAATGATCCTGAATTGCTCCCGGTAGACGGCAATGAATCGCATGCATCGGCATGCTGGCTCGCACATCCTTATGCAAATCGGGAGGTGTCTGTATGAGTGCACCGTTAATTGAAATCAATCATTTACGCAAGTTTTTTAATTTAGGCGGCGGAGCGACGCTCCAGGCCGTTAATGATATAACCTTCTCCATTCAAAAAGGAGAAACCGTCGGCGTTGTTGGTGAATCGGGCTGCGGGAAATCAACGGCCGGCCGTACGATCATGAGGCTCTATGAGCCTACAAGCGGCGGCGTCACCTTCGACGGGCAGGACATTTATAAGCTGAAGGGTGCTAAGCTAAAAGCGATGCGCCGCGATATGCAAATGATTTTCCAAGATCCGTACGCATCGTTAAACCCGCGTATGACGGTTATGGACATCATCGGTGAAGCGCTTGATATCCACAAGCTTGTGGGCAGCAAGAAGGAACGCAAGCATCGCGTCGAGCATTTGCTCGATGTCGTAGGCCTCAATCCTGATCATGCCACGCGTTATCCGCATGAGTTTTCCGGCGGTCAGCGGCAGCGTATCGGGATTGCCCGCGCGCTTGCAGTTGATCCGCGGTTCATTATTGCGGATGAGCCGATCTCGGCGCTGGACGTGTCCATTCAAGCGCAGGTTGTAAACCTAATGCAGGATTTGCAACGCAAAATGGGTCTCACTTATTTGTTCATCGCGCATGATCTGTCGATGGTTAAGCACATCAGCGACCGCGTAGCGGTTATGTATTTGGGTAAAATCGTAGAGCTTGCTGAGAGCAGCGAGCTTTACGCAAGTCCTGCACACCCGTATACACGGGCGCTGCTGTCGGCTATTCCGATCCCAGATCCGGAGGTTGAAGCAAACCGCGAGCGTATTGTATTGACCGGTGATCTGCCGAGCCCAATCAATCCGCCTACGGGCTGCCAATTCCACACGCGTTGTCCGATTGCAACCAATAAGTGCAAGGTTGATGAGCCGGCGCTGCTCGAAGTGAAGAAGGGGCATTTTGCCGCTTGCCACTATGCTTCGGTGTAAGAATTAAGGTTGTCTCAAGCAAGCAGGCTTTTGAAATATAGCTGAGCATGAAAATGAAATAGGCCAGAGCAGCGTTTTTCAGCTGCTCCGGCCTATTTTTTTTGTTTAACAAAAAGCGTTCCTCGAAGAAAAAGGGATATCCACGGAAGCACAATTACTTATACACAAATTTTCAGTTTAAAAAATTTTTTCGCGTATTTTATCCACAGAATCTTTTAATTTTTCCTACAATTCTGTTAATTAGCATGAAATAACGTTGTAAATTGCCGTTATAAATAAATGATTAGAGTCAGTTTATTCAATGCCTGCGCCAGATTCTGCGAAATAGTGTTTTTAATAATGCTTGTCCACAATAATGTGAACAAGTTGTGGACAAATGTGGATAAGTTGTGGATATGTCTGTGTGCAGATGGGATTTGCGGCATAGTTATTTTTAATCCCCACTTGACTGATGTGAATTAATGGTTTAATATTGGCTTCAGAACGATTAAATGAACATTCATTATCTTAGTATTAAACAATTAGGTTAGCCGATTGGACCACCAAAGGCTCCTGCTCTCTTTTCGTCATGAAAAGAAGGCGGGGGCCTTTTTGTATCTAAGCGCGGACATCCTGCGAAAAGGAGAACGAATTAAAACTCATGGAAAATAACAACTGGGCACTGCTGGAGGAAGCGGATTGGCTGTTTCGCAAAATGGTAAGAAGGTTCGTGAAGGAAAGAGACAAGATTTCGATAGAAGGCATTGCGCTGCCCGGTCTCCTCATTCTTAATATTATCCTGCGGGAGGGTGAGCAAAGACTGGGTGATCTGGCTGAGCAGCTGGATTTTACTTCAGGCGCGGTTACGGCCTTGTGCGATAAGCTGGAGGAAAGCGGCCTAGCCGTGCGAAAGCGAAGTGAGCAGGACCGCAGGGCGGTTGTCCTTGAAATTACGGATAAAGGCAAGGAAATGCTTGCCCGAAATCATGATGTCGGTTTGCGCAGCATTACGACGCTGTTCGCAGGTTTTTCCGCAGAGCAGCTGTCCTCTCAGATTAACGGCTACCGGCAGATGATCGAGAACCTCGACGGTTTCTCTGATGCTATGCTGTCGCTTGCCAAACAAAATGCTGAGAAGGTCGAACGTGAGCAGCAAGCGGAGCAGAAGCGCCGATCAGAACGATTCATCAGCTATTGAGATGGCCGTTTTATGAGAATCAATAAACCATTAAACGACATATAAAGGAGCAATTATTATGGGACATCCAACGATTTATCCAACCGGAGCAACGGTTTATAGCCCGGAGAAAGCATGGAGCGGCTACACGATTTATCAAGCAGCGGATTTAGGAGCATTACTGATCGATATGAATGGGCGCGAGGTTCATTTGTGGAAAGGTCTAAGGGGTTTCCCGAACAAAATGCTGCCAGGCGGCTACGTGCTTGGCAGCACGGCGGAGAGAGATCCGAAATACGGCTTCCAGGATGAAGCGAATCTCGTTCAGGTCGATTGGGAAGGCAATATCGTTTGGAAGTTTGACCGCTACGAATATATAGAGGACCCGGGTCATCCCGCGCAATGGATGGCGAGAGCCCATCATGATTTCCAGCGCGAAGGCAATCCGGTAGGCTACTATGTGCCCGGCCAAGAGCCAAAGGTTGATTCAGGCAATACGATTATTCTTGCCCACAAGAATGTAAAACGGCCGGACATATCGGAGATTGAGCTGCTGGATGACACGATTATTGAAGTGGACTGGGAAGGTAACGTGATATGGGAATGGACGTGCAGCGACCATTTTGAAGAGCTGGGCTTCGACGAGGATGCGAAGCAGACACTGTCACGAGATCCGAATACGCGGTTTTTCGGCAACAATTCCGGCGACTGGATGCACATCAACTCTGCTTCCGTGTTGGGACCTAATAAATTTTACGACCAAGGCGACGAGCGCTTCCATCCGGATAACATTATTTGGGACGCCAGGGAAACCAATATCATCGCGATTATCGACAAGAAGACGGGCAAAATCGTTTGGCAGCTGGGACCGGATTACTCCGCGCCGGAAACGAAGCATTTGGGCTGGATTATTGGACAGCATCATGCTCATCTCATTCCGCAGGGACTGCCTGGCGAAGGCAATATCCTTATTTTCGACAACGGCGGCTGGGCGGGTTACGGCAAGCCGAATCCTTCGTCAGACGGCGTGAAAAATGCGCTTCGCGATCATTCGCGTATTTTGGAAATCAATCCTGTCACGCTTGAGATTGAATGGCAATACACGCCGACCGAAGCCGGTTTCCAAGCGCCGCTTGACTCCTACCGCTTTTACAGTCCGTACATCAGTTCCGCCCAGCGCTTGCCTAACGGCAATACGCTTATAACGGAGGGTGCGGACGGCCGTGTATTTGAAGTGACTCGCGAGCATGAGCTTGTCTGGGAATATATTTCGCCGTATAAGAACAAACGCAACTCCAACATGGTCTATCGCGCTTACCGATTGCCATACGAGTGGGTACCGCAGCTGGAGAAGCCAATTGAACAGGAGATCGCTGCTGTTGATGTAGCCGATTATCGCCTGCCGGGTGCAGCCGGAAGAGGGACGGAATCCGTGGTTGAAGTAGCAGGCACGGTCACCTTTGGCGAGGGTGCTCTCTGCGTAGCCAGAAGTGATGAGGCAGAGCAAAATTAGCAAGCGGCGGATAGGATGAGTTGAAAAGAGGGGCCTAAGGGGGCTTCCATAATGGAGGAGAATGCGTATGAAAAAAAACAGCTTAAGGCGATGGGGAATTTCCGGATTGGTGCTTGCGATGCTTGGCGTCGTGCTAGCGGGCTGCGGATCGGATGAGAAAGCGGCGGATACATTAAAGCTTCGTATAGCGGATATTACCTCTAATCCCGTGTTTAGAGTGGCTGCTAACAAAGGATTTTTCGAGAAGCATGGCATAGACGCGGAGCTGATCACGTTCGCGACGCCGGCCGAAGGCATTAATTCATTATTCATCAATCAGGTGGACATCGCTTACGGGGCGGACTTTCCGATTTTAAATGCGGTAAGCAAGGGCGATTACTCCGTTATCTCCTCTACGGGTCTGGCTTCGGATGCCAATGCCAAGGAGTGGAAGCTGTTTGCAAGGAAGGATATTAAGAATGCCGCCGATCTAAAGGGCAAGAAGCTAAGCTTCTCCCGCGGAACCTTTATTCCTTATTTGTGGGATGTTTATTTGGCAGAGAACGGCATCGCATTAAAAGATGTGGAGTTAATCGGCCAAGGGGGCTTCGACGAGGCCTACGTCGCTTTGAAAAAAGGCGAAGTAGACGGAGTATGGGTCTACGGGGCGGTATTGAACGCCAAATTTGCGGCGCTGGAGGAAGCGCATGAGCTGACGGATATGTCGCAGACGCCTGTGCGGCTCGGAACAGGTCTGGTTGCCCCCGATGAGCTGATTGCCAAAAACGAGGATAGCTTAGTGGAATTCTTGAAGGCGCTGGATGAAGCTTCGGCTTATGCGCAGGAGCATCCGGATGAAACGGCTGACCTTTTGTACAAGGAAGTGAAACAGCCGCGGGAAGCGACATTAAAGGATTTACCGAACAATCCGTGGAGCATCGGCTTTACGCAAAAGGCTTATGACGGCTTAGCAGGACAAAAGAAATACATGATCGATAACAAAATTATCGAGAAGGATTTTGAGCTGAATGAGAAATTGAATCTGGCGCTTGTTCGCAAGGCGTTCCCGGATCGCGTGATTGAACTTAAGTAGGGAGGCAAACAAAATGGCAGTCGCACCGAACACCAATGCTATTTATATTGAGAGCTTAAACAAGAGCTATTCGCAGCAAACGGCCGGCGAGCTTCATTACATTATTAAGGATGTCGATTTAGTCGTCAAAGGAGGAGAGTTCTTCGTTCTTCTTGGACCAAGCGGCTGCGGCAAATCGACTCTGCTTAATATGGTAGCGGGTTTTGTTTCGAAGTCATCAGGAAACTTGCGGGTTGGCGAAGACGAGGTGGAGCGGCCGGGACAGGACCGAGCGGTCGTCTTCCAGCAGGCGGACTCTTCATTGTTTCCTTGGCTGACCGTCAGAGAAAATGTGGAGTTCGGACTGCGGATGAAGCGGATTCCGGCGTCTGAGCGCCAAGCGATTTCCGATAAGTATATCGCTATGGTGGGACTGAGCGGGCATGAGAAAAAATTCCCGCGCGAGCTGTCGGGCGGCATGAAGCAGCGGGTACAGCTCGCGCGCGTGCTTTCTAACGACCCAGCCATTCTGCTCATGGATGAGCCGTTTGGCGCGCTGGACGCCATGACAAGGCGGACGATGCAGCGGGAGCTGGCCAGTATTTGGCGCAATACGGACAAAACCGTTATCTTTGTCACGCATGACATCCAGGAGGCACTTCTGCTTGGGCAGCGGATTGGCATCATGTCGGCTGGGCCTTCATCCAAAATAACAGATATATACGAAGTGCCGCTCGCTTATCCGCGAGATATCGCAAGACCTGAATTCAATGAGCTTTACGAACGCATTCAATCTCATTTTGACGAGTAGAAAGGGGGAAGGCAGATGCGTCTGCTGAAGAAAAAAGGGGTGCTGCTGCTGTTTCTGTGGGCAGCGGGACTGACGTTTTGGCAATTGCTTTCTCTCCTGTACGGCCCTGAGGTTTTGCCGGGGCCCGTCTATACGGCGAAGGGAGGATATGAACTGCTGGAAGACGGTTCCCTGCTCAAATATATCGGAATCAGCTCCTATCGCGTATTGATGGGTTGGACGCTCGGGAGCCTGCTGGCCATACCTGTCGGCTTAATTATTGGGAAGGTGAACATCGTACGTACGTTTGCGGAGCCATTCTTGAACTTTATTCGCTTCATCCCGCCGATTGCGTTCATTACATTGTTTCTGGTATGGTTTGGAATCGGCGAGACCTCTAAAATCGCCTTGATTTTGTATGCTACCTTCTTCATCGTTGTGCTGAATACGTTGACGGGGGTGCTGTCTGTCGAGGAGGACAAAATTCGTTCGGCCCGGAGCATGGGAGCTTCAGAATGGCAAATTGTCCTCCATGTTATCGTTCCTGCGACGGTCCCTTTCATGTTTACGGGCGTAAGGCTTGCTATGGGAACCTCTTATATGGCTATTATCGGGGCGGAAATGATTGCTTCAAACGAGGGCATCGGTTATTTAATCTGGAATTCGCGATTGTTTTTCCGTACCGACTGGATTTTTGTCGGTCTCATTTGCCTCGGATTAATGGGCTTTATTACGGACCGGGCTGTAGGCCTACTAGGACGCAAGCTGCTATTCCGCTACGGCGTTGTCAGCACGACCTCGCTCAGAAGATAAGATGATGCACGCGCGTGAACCCTTTGCAGAGAGTGCTGCGAAGGGTTTTTTTACTTGATGGAAACGGCATTAAACCTGGACAGGCGCGGATGTGTTAATATATGGGTACGACGAAACGGCGCAGGAGGTTAAGATGGCTCAATTTGCAGTGATTATGATCATTGTGGTATTCCTTTTTATTTTACTAAGCATAATTATGAAGGCGACTGGTTCTAGCCGAAACGGTCGATCGGACGGCAGGGGACAAGGCTCGTTTGGTCGGACCAATGCATTTACGCCTTGGCCCAAAGCGGATTTACCTTCAGCGCTGGGCGTGCCGTACGGACACCCTGCGAGGCGGGCTGCGGAACGCTTGGAGGCGGCGCTCAGCTCAGACTTTGAGAGCCGCGCGAAGGATCGAGTACTGAAGGAATTCCCGAGAATATCAGATAAAGAATGGGATTGGACATGGTTTGAATTCAAGCGGTACTTCTTGATGTGCAGTATTATGCGCAGTGTTCCGATGTACAGCAAGCAGGTGGATTCCGTATGGCATGAGATGCTTATGTTTACCAGGGAGTATGAGCAGTTCTGCACAAGCTTCTGCGGCGAAATGATTCACCATGCGCCTCATGAACCGGGAGCACTGCCGCAGCCGGGAGAGCGGGCGCTGTTCGATTGGGTTTACGGCGAGCTGTTCACTCAGACACCGGCTAGCGGAAGAATATGGGGAGCGTTCTATCGGACTCGTATGTCGGAGCAAAGGCTTGAAGAATTGAAGGAATTCAGCAAAGAAACGATTCGGGCACAGTGGTTTAATATGAAGGCGGCAGCCCGTTTCACTGACTTAAATGAAACGGTAAATTATTTAATAGAACGTGCCGGGTCTCAGCATTCGGCTGTAAGCAGCGGTAAAGCGCCATACGGTAATGAAGCGCGCCCTGCAAACGGCTATGGCTATGATCCAATACTGGGAGCAACCGGTCTGTTGTCGGGTATGCTTATCTATCATTCGATGTCGAATCCGAATGATTTCGCTCAGCAGATGGATCAAGCCCAGAATGAGGAGCAGCGCAAAGCAAACGGCAGCGGCGATTCAACGTACGCCTGCAGCGGTTCCTCCGACGATGGCAGAAACGATTCTGGAGGAGACCACGGCGGTTCAGGCGGGGATTCTTCCAGCGGCGGCGGAGGAGATAGCGGGGGATCTTCATGCGGTTCCTCCTGCGGTGGCGGCTGCGGCAGCAGCTAAAGAGCATCTAACTCATATAGACTGGCAAAGGCCAGCGCCTTCCAAGTGGGAGACGCCGGCCTTTATTGTAACTAATAAATATGCTTATCGATCTCAGCGAAACGAGCATTTGCCGCCAAAGGAAGGCTGCAGCCGTTTGCGCATGGCACGCTTTGCAAAACACAAGATGCATCGGCTTGTTTACAATGCTATAATATACGGGATTGTGTCAGGGCTTGCAACGATTAGAACAACAACAACAACTATAACAACAACAATGTACGGGAGGAATACCGCTCCATGAGCAAACTAATCATTTGCGACCATCCGTTAATTCAGCATAAGCTGACTTTTATTCGGAATAAAGAAACGAATACTAAAGATTTTCGGGAATTGGTTGATGAAGTCGCAACATTAATGTCATACGAAATTACGAGAGAAATTCCGCTTGATACGATCAAGGTACAAACACCAGTCGCTGAGACGGACGCTAAGGTTGTATCGGGAAGAATGCTTGGTCTCGTCCCTATTTTGCGTGCCGGACTTGGCATGGTAGACGGCATATTGAAGCTTATTCCGTCAGCGAAGGTAGGCCATATCGGTCTTGCCCGCGATCACGAGACGCTTCAGCCAAAGGAATACTATATTAATCTGCCAACGGATGCGCCGAATCGCATGCTTATCGTCATTGATCCGATGCTTGCAACCGGCGGCTCGGCTATCGCGGCTATCAACTCGCTGAAAAATCATAAATGTGATCAAATCAAACTAATGTGTCTGATCGCTGCTCCGGAAGGCGTGAAAGCCGTACAGGAAGCGCACCCGGATGTTGATATCTACATCGCTGCTTTGGATGAGCGCCTCAATGAAAAAGGCTACATTGTCCCTGGTCTAGGTGATGCTGGAGACCGCATGTTTGGAACAAATTAGTTATAATCGACATGAAACGATAATAGGAGTGAAAGATTTTGTCTAAACTGAAGGTAATGACCATTTTCGGAACGCGTCCGGAAGCCGTCAAGATGGCGCCGCTCGTGCTGGAACTGCAAAAGCGCGAAGACGAAATCGAATCGATCGTATGCGTGACCGCTCAGCATCGCCAGATGCTGGACCAGGTTCTCGATTTTTTCGAAATCCATCCGAATTACGATTTGAATGTCATGAAGGATCGTCAGACGCTGACAGAGACGACAGTCCGCGTATTAGAGGGACTGGATCCCGTGCTCACGGAAGCCAAACCTGATATCGTACTCGTTCACGGGGATACGCAGACGACGTTCCTTGCGAGCTATGCTGCGTTTCTAAAGCAAATACAAGTGGGTCACGTAGAAGCGGGGCTTCGTACATGGAACAAACTATCCCCGTACCCGGAGGAAATGAATCGGCAGCTTGCCGGCGTGCTCTCTGATGTGCATTTTGCACCGACGGAATGGTCGGCAAACAACTTGCGCAAAGAGAACAAGTCGGATGCTGCCATTTATGTGACTGGCAACACGGCGACTGACGTATTTCAATATACGGTTGACGAATCCTTCTCGCATCCTGTGATCGACTGGGCGAAAGGGAAACGAATGATTCTTATGACGGCTCATCGCCGCGAAGCGCTTGGCGAGCCGCATCGGAACATTTTCCGCGCGGTAAAACGGATTGCGGATGAGCATGAGGATGTCGTTGTCGTATATGCGGTGCATCCAAACCCGGCAGTAAAAGAGCCTGCCAATGAAATATTGGGCGATCACCCCCGTATCCGCTTGATTGATCCGCTTGATGTGTTTGAATTCCACAATTTTTACCCGCATGCTCACATGATCATGACGGATTCAGGCGGCTTGCAGGAGGAGGCTCCGTCCTTCGGAGTACCGACGCTTGTGCTGCGTGATACGACGGAGCGTCCGGAAGGCATTGAGGCAGGCACTTTGGAGCTTGTAGGGACGGATGAGGAGCTGGTATACAGTCGTGCACATGCGCTTTTAACCGATTCTCAGCTGTACGCCCGCATGAGCCAAGCAGCCAATCCGTATGGCGACGGTCAAGCTTCGGAGCGTATTGTAGACGCGATATTGCATCATTTTGGCAGGTTGAAGGAACGTCCGGTTTCGTTCACACAACGTTCATAGATTGCGATAAGGCAATGGCCTGAGTGGCGAATGTACAGCATACAGTAGTACTGTACGGTTTTCGGGGGTCATAATACCTTATGTATCAAGGGTTTTGGTCGATCCGTTCACTAAAAGTTTGAAGTTAATTCAATTGACAAACGTGTCACGGCTTGGATAAAATAAATGAGGATTGACAGGGGTATGAGCCATGAATAAAAAGGACAGAAGGGACAATCCGCTGTTTGCTGCCGGACTCGTTGGCGCACTCGGAGTGCAAGTCGCTGTATGTATCTTTTTAGGCTATTGGATCGGCTCGTCGCTCGGGAACCGTTTTGGGGATCCGAAGGCATGGTCGCTCGGTGGCATACTGGTCGGTCTGGCTGTCGGACTACTCTCAGCCATTCTGCTCGTTAAGAAGGTTATGGAGGAAGCCGATGGATAAAATAATGAAGACAGCAATACGTACGCTTGTTTATGCAATGGGGGTATGCCTAATTGTATGGGCGTTCCTTCCGGAATGGCGTACGGTGTCTCTCGGCCTTCTTGTGGGATTGGCAGCAAGTTCCATGAATGCGTTTTTACTAAGACGCAGAGTAGAAATGGTCACCCTAGGAGCAGCAGGGGTCGGGCCGCGCAAGAGAGGTCTTGGTCTTGGAAACCGTATCGCAACAGTGTTGTTGGTTGCCATGATCGCCTATCGTTTTCCGGAGGACCTGAACATGCCGGCAGCTTTAGCTGGCTGTATGGTCATGCCGTTTGTTCTATTGGTAGCAGCGTATATCCACAATAAACGACAATCTTAGCGGAAAGGGGTGAAAATTTTAGATGCATGAATTTCCCATATGGCAGCTCGGGCCGCTTCAAATCGACATTTCGAGCTTCATTGCCATTACGGTTTCAGTTATTGTAACGTTTTTGATCGCGAAGCTGGCTGTTCGCAACCTTTCTGTGGACAACCCTTCAAAGTTCCAAAACTTTTTGGAATGGGTTGTCGATTTCGTACACAACTTTATCTCTAGCACGATGCCTTTAAATCGTGTAAAGCCTTTCTTGTCTTTAGGGATGACGCTCATTATGTTTATCTTCATCTCCAACTTGCTCGGATTGCCTTTCGGTATCGTGACTGAAACTCATCATGCTTACGAATCGTTCGGTATCACGGAGGAGCTGTTGGAAGATAAAGGCGGACATGTCGAAATCGCTTGGTGGAAATCGCCAACTGCTGATATCTCGGTAACGGCAGGTCTAGCGCTGATCGTATTCGTAATCGTCCATTTCCTTGGATTGAGACTGAATACGAAGCACTATCTGAAGCATTACTTCCATCCGTTTCCGGTTTTCTTCCCTGTTAACGTGATCGAGACGATCTCTAAGCCGGTAACGCTGGCTCTGCGGTTGTTCGCGAACATTTACGCGGGTGAGGTGCTGATCGCAACAATCTTGATGATGGGATGGGTGGGAACGCCTTTTCTTGTCGCATGGCAAGGTTTCAGTCTTTTCGTCGGCGGTATCCAAGCTTTCTTGTTTACGATTCTTACGATGGTGTATATCTCGCAAGCAGCTATCCACGATGAAGAGCATTAATTTCCGCTTTATGCCTCGGAGTGACTTTTAGTACTGAGGTTGGCTATACAAACAAAAAACAACAATATTCGAGGAGGATTTTAAAAATGGAATTATTAGCAGCAGCTTTGGCAGTAGGTTTGGGCGCAGTTGGCGCGGGCGTAGGTAACGGTATGATCGTTAGTAAAACAGTTGAAGGTATCGCTCGTCAGCCTGAACTTCAAGGTAAATTGCAAACAACAATGTTTATCGGTGTAGGTATCGTCGAAGTTGTGCCTATCATCGGCGTAGTAATCGGTTTCTTGGCTTTCTTCCAAGCATAATAACTGATAATGGCGGGGAAGGCCTTAGCCCTCTTCGCCTTCGTTATGATTAAGACAATATTGTGTTGAGAAAGGAGTCGCTTCTATGTCATGGCATTGGGAATCAACAGTATATGCGATCATTGCCTTCGGGATATTATATTGGTTGCTAAGTAAATATGCATTCGGCCCGTTGTTCGGTGTAATGGAGAAGCGCAGACAGCTTGTTCTAGAACAAATGAACACAGCTGAAAGCAGCCGTAAAGCAGCTGAGCAGCAAATGGAAGAGCAGAAGATCGCTCTCCAGCAAGCTCGCAAGGAAGCTTACGAAATTATTGAACAATCGAGAACGACAAGTTCGAAGCAAGCTGAAGAAATCGTTCAAACTGCGAAATCGGAAGCAACTCGTCTTAAAGACGATGCTCTCAAAGATATCGAAAGCGAGAAAAACAAAGCAATTGCAGCCCTTCGTACAGAGGTTGGCGGCATTTCCGTGAAAATCGCATCGAAAATTATTGAGAAGCAAGTAGATGAGAAAGCGCAAGAACAGCTGGTTGGTCAATATTTGAAAGAAGTTGGAAATAAATGAGCCGCGATGCAGTCGTAGCGAAGCGCTACGCTAAAGCATTGTTCGAGGTTGCTGAGAAGCAGCAGGTTGTTTCGGAGGTAGAGGAGCAGCTTAAGCTGGTCGTGCAAGCTCTCGAGCAAGACGCTGACGTTCAAAAGTTCCTATCTCTTCCGAGCATTGATCCAGCAAGCAAGATTGCCGTTCTAAAAACAGCGTTTGGCGATCGTGTATCTGCACTTGTGATCAATACGCTGGAAATTCTTATATCCCGCAGACGCCAAGACGTTATTGCCGATGTATACGCGGCATACACGAAGGTTGCGGGGGATTCGCTTGGTCAAGCGCATGCAACGGTTTATTCCGCACAAGCCTTGTCTGATGAAGAGCTTGCCGGAGTAGCGGCGCAGTTCGGACAATTGACCGGCAAAACTATTATTGCACAGCAAATCGTAGAACCTGCTTTGCTTGGAGGCGTACAAGTACGCATCGGCGACCGCCTATATGACGGTAGCTTGTCCGGCAAGCTGGAACGTTTACAAAAATCGTTTAAAATCTAATGCACTGTAGATAGGGGTGAACGAATTGAGTATCAGACCTGATGAAATCAGCACGCTGATTAAACAACAGATCGAACAATATAAATCCGAAATTCAAGTCGTAGACGTCGGCACCGTAATCAATGTCGGTGACGGTATCGCCCGCGTACACGGTTTGGAAAATGCGATGCAGGGCGAATTGCTCGAATTCTCCAACGGTGTTGTCGGTATGGCTTTGAACTTGGAAGAAAGCAATGTCGGTGTCGTTATCCTTGGGCCGTACACGGATATTCGTGAAGGCGATCAAGTAAAACGTACTGGCCGCATTATGGAAGTACCTGTCGGCGAAGAGCTTCTTGGCCGCGTAGTAAACCCGCTTGGTCAGCCGCTTGACGGCAAAGGACCAATCAACACGACTCAATTCCGTGCGATTGAATCTCCAGCACCTGGCGTTATCGACCGTAAATCGGTTCATGAGCCTATGCAAACGGGAATTAAAGCAATCGATGCGATGGTACCAGTAGGCCGCGGACAACGTGAGCTTATCATCGGTGACCGTCAAACGGGTAAAACTGCGATTGCAATCGATGCAATCATTAACCAAAAAGGCAACGGCGTAAAATGTATTTACGTAGCTGTCGGCCAAAAACAATCCACAGTTGCCAACGTAGTTGAAACTCTTCGCCGTCACGGCGCTCTTGAGTACACAATCGTCGTGACAGCTGGCGCATCCGAGCCTGCTCCATTGCTCTTCCTAGCTCCTTACGCGGGCTGCACAATGGGCGAGTACTTCATGTACAAAGGCGAGCACGTTCTTGTTATCTATGATGATCTATCGAAACAAGCAGCAGCTTACCGTGAGCTTTCACTCTTGCTTCGTCGTCCACCGGGTCGTGAAGCATACCCAGGGGATGTATTCTATCTTCACTCCCGTTTGCTTGAGCGCGCAGCTAAGCTAAGCGACGCTAGAGGCGGCGGTTCAATGACGGCATTGCCATTCATTGAGACGCAAGCATCAGACGTATCGGCATACATTCCTACGAATGTTATCTCGATTACAGATGGTCAAATCTTCCTAGAAGCAGATCTGTTCTATTCGGGTCAACGTCCAGCGGTTAACGTTGGTATCTCCGTATCCCGTGTAGGTGGCTCCGCTCAAATTAAAGCGATGAAAAAAGTAGCTGGTACGCTCCGTCTGGATCTTGCGGCTTACCGCGAGCTTCAAGCGTTCTCGCAATTCGGCTCTGATCTTGATAAATCAACACTTGCTCGCCTTAACCGCGGTGCTCGTACAATGGAAATTCTGAAACAAGACGTTAACCAGCCAATGCCGGTTGAGAAGCAAGTAATCTCAATCTACTCCGCTGTTAAAGGTCACTTGGATGAAATTCCAGTATCGGATATTCTTCGCTTTGAGAAAGAGTTCCACGCGTACTTGGATTCGAACAGCCCGGAAATCGGCCAATCGATCCGCGATACGAAGGACATCGTTGCTGACAACGAGAAAGCTCTTGTAGATGCGATCAATAAATTCAAGAAAAGCTTTGCTGTATCAGCATAATCTAGCGTAAACAGCTGTCGCCACGTTTGTGGCGAAGCTTGTGCTGCGCTGTGAAATAGAAGTCAACGCCCGTTCATATGTCCGGGCTTAGACTGCTTACTCCACCAACACCAGGCTTTGGAGCAGGTCCAAAGCAACAAAGGCGGGTGAAACCAAATGGCAAAAGGTATGCGCGATATTAAGCGCGAGATCAAGAGTAAACAAAATACGAAGCAGATTACGAAAGCGATGGAGATGGTTGCCGCTTCCCGCCTAAGAAAAGCACAGGAAGCCGCGCAAGCAGCGCGTCCATACGCCGAGAAGCTGAAAGAAGTTGTAGCGAGTATCGCTGCCGGCACTAGAGATGTGAAGCATCCTATGCTGGAGTCACGTCCGGTGAAGAAAACGGGTTATCTCGTTATTACTTCGGACCGTGGTCTTGCAGGCGGCTACAATGCGAATATTCTTCGTAAAGTAACGCAAACGATTCGTGAGAACCATAAATCAAGCGATGAGTACGTGTTGTTCGTTATCGGACGGAAGGGCCGCGATTATTTCCGTCGCCGTAATATGCCAATCGTTGAGGAAGTGACTGGGTTGCCAGACGCTCCTTCATTCGCTGACATTAAATCGGTTGCGTTTTCCGCGGTTCAAAAGTTTTCCGAAGGCGCGTATGACGAGCTTTATCTATACTACAATGAATTCGTAAATGCGATTACTCAAGTGCCGACAGCATTGCGTTTGCTGCCGCTTGAAGAAGTGGGCGGAAATGCAGCTGTTACATCGTATGAATACGAGCCATCACCAGAAGGCGTGCTTGAAGTTCTGCTGCCTAAATACGCGGAAACGCTCATTTACAGCGCGGTACTAGACGGCAAAGCAAGTGAGTTCGGCGCACGTATGACTGCCATGGGAAGCGCAACGAAAAATGCGACGAAAATCATCAACCAATTGACGCTCACTTACAATAGAGCGCGTCAAGCGGCGATTACCCAGGAAATTTCCGAAATCGTTGCAGGGGCTAATGCCCAATCTTAATATAGGCACTGCAAGGGCCGGACGCTTGCGATAAGCAGGCCGGCGTGCAGTAACAAGAAGGAACCAGGAGGGAAAACCATGAAAAAAGGACATGTTGTATCCGTCATGGGTCCGGTCGTAGACTTAGAGTTCGAACGCGGCAATTTGCCGGAAATTTTGAACGCTGTCAGAATCGAGCAAAAGGGCGAAGCAGGCGGCATTGATATTAACTTGACGCTTGAAGTAGCCGTTCACCTCGGTGACAATAAGGTACGTGCCGTAGCTATGAGTACGACAGACGGTCTTGTACGCGGTATGATCGCTGTAGATACAGGCGCACCAATCACCATTCCGGTTGGCGCACCAACACTTGGCCGTGTATTTAACGTACTTGGTCAACCAATCGACGAAGCTGGCGATGTTACATCGCCAATTAACCTTCCGATTCACCGCGAAGCACCTGCTTTTGACCAGCTTTCCACGCAAGCGGAAATTCTTGAAACAGGTATTAAAGTAATCGACCTTCTCGCACCATACGCAAAAGGCGGTAAAATCGGCCTCTTCGGCGGCGCGGGCGTAGGTAAAACGGTTACGATCCAAGAGCTTATCAATAACATCGCGCAAGAGCACGGCGGTATCTCCGTATTCGCGGGTGTAGGTGAGCGTACTCGTGAAGGTAATGACCTTTACCACGAGATGAAGGATTCCGGCGTACTAAGCAAAACTGCGATGGTATTCGGACAAATGAACGAGCCGCCAGGCGCACGTCAACGTGTTGCTTTGACTGGTCTGACAATGGCTGAATATTTCCGTGACGAAGAAGGAAAAGACGTACTATTGTTCGTCGATAACATCTTCCGTTTCACGCAAGCAGGTTCCGAGGTTTCGGCCCTTCTAGGCCGTATGCCTTCCGCGGTAGGTTACCAGCCAACGCTGGCAACTGAAATGGGTCAATTGCAAGAGCGTATCACGTCTACGAAAAAAGGTTCGGTTACTTCGATCCAAGCGATCTATGTACCTGCCGATGACTATACGGATCCGGCTCCTGCAACGACGTTTGCCCACTTGGATGCAACGACAAACTTGGAGCGTAAAATCTCCGAGATGGGTATTTTCCCAGCGGTTGATCCACTCGCATCGTCTTCGCGTATCCTAAGCCCATCTGTTTTGGGTGAAGAGCATTACAACGTAGCTCAAGGCGTTAAGAAAATTCTTCAACGCTACAAAGAGCTTCAAGATATTATCGCAATCCTTGGTATGGACGAGCTTAGCGAAGAGGATAAATTGACCGTGTCTCGCGCACGTAAAATTCAACTTTTCCTATCTCAGCCGTTCCACGTTGCTGAGCCGTTCACAGGTATTAAAGGTAAGTACGTACCTGTTAAAGAATCCGTTCGCAGCTTTAAAGAAATTCTCGAGGGCAAACATGACGACCTTCCGGAAGAATCTTTCCGATATGTTGGTGTGATTGAAGAAGCCGTGGAGAAAGCCAAAACGCTTTAATAGCGAAAGGCGGGAGGAATCCACATGAGTTCTTTTTTGGTAGAGATCGTAACACCAGAGCGTAAAGTATACGCAGAGACTGCGAATATGGTTAGCGTAACAGGCGTTGAAGGTGAGCTTGGCATATTGCCAAACCACATTCCGCTGGTAACGCCGCTTCGTATCGCACCTGTCGTCATCAAACGCGATAATAATAAAGCAGATGTAATAGCAGTTAATGGAGGCTTTATCGAGGTACGCAAGGATAAGATCGTTATTCTTGCTGAGAGCGCGGAGCTTGCAACTGATATTAACATTGAACGTGCTGAAGCCGCTAAACAGCGTGCCCAACAGCGTCTTGCGGCTAAGCAAGATCAGATTGATTTCCGCCGCGCAGAGCTTGCTTTGCAGCGCGCAATGAATCGTCTGAACGTAAAGCAAAAATAAGATTAACCGATTAAAGCATCATTCATGCCTTCACGGCGTGGATGATGCTTTTTTTAATATAAAAAAAGTATAAATTTTAACCTTATAAGATGGTTATATTTCACCGTGAAATGAGCTTTGCGGCAGAGGATGGTATAAGATGTTTACGCTATTGGTCATGTGATTATCCATGTCAGGTTACCTTTAATATTCGTGTTTTGAGAGAAAAATGATGTTATGTTCCTCTTAGAATGAGTTAATTCGACAAAAATACTAATATTATGTATGAATTCTCCATTACTATATGTTAATATAGTTAACATCAGAATGACAGAGCTAGCAGGGGGAGAGTCATATGTTTGATTGGTTAGGGATGAAGGTAGGATTTCCACTCTGGGTATCATGGCGTTTGAACAAGCAGCTGAAGACGGATGTCGAGCATAGTTTTGAAGGAATTGCGGAAACGCGCAAGGAGCTGCTCACCACTTGGGCTGCGGATTACTGGACGCATTTAGACCGATTGAGCGATCAAATGTCAGTATTGCTCAGTCAAACGGAATACAATTCTACTTCTACTACTACAGTGCAGTCGCAAATAGAAGCTCTATTCGATAGAACGTATGCGCGAGCAATCGACTTCACGGAAATTTTCTTTCTTGACGCGAAGCAAACAGTCGCATGTTCAACTTACGGCGCACATGTCGGTACAGCCTACCGGGCGGATAGTATTTTGCAACCGGGGCTGGCCTATACGAAGGAAAAGAGCAGCTTACGCAGATGCCTATTTGGACCCTATAGTGATCCGATTACGTTGAAGCTAGGACCTCGTTCCTCCTCTTTCCACGATAAAATGACATTATTATTCATGGTTCCGGTATCGGTGAACAACAGCTTGGCAGGCACATTATGCGGACGTGTGCCTAACGATGTACTTGGTGATTTGATTCAACGGGAATCAGGTCATGTATACCCGGATTCCGGTGACAATTACATATTTATGGCTAAGGCCGGTTTGAATACGCAAATTGCGCCAGGCACGGCGCTTTCACGGAGCCGCTTCGAGGATCGTACATTTACACACGGAGAAAACCTTAAGGATGGGGTTACGACCGATTGGGGTATGGTTTCTATTAAGGAGCATACCGAGCTTGAAATCATATTTACTGATCCCGCAACAGGAGAGCTTCATCCAGGCGTAGCGAATACGATTAGCAACGGCAGTAATTTGTTTGTAGAATTTCCAGGCTACTCCGACTATAGGCATATATCCGTTATTGGCAAAGGAGTAACCTTCCAGCTTCCGCATTGCCCTGATAAATGGGGGATGATGTGCGAGGGCGATTTGGAGGAGGTTTACCGCATCCGCAGCATCGGTTGAGACAACGGAAGCTGCAGCTTATCTCCATAACGAGCTTAAGCGTGATGACCGCACTGCTTATTGTGTTCATTGCATCCAGTGCTCCGATTTGGATGACTGCCGCAGCAGCGGGTATATTTAATCTTTTGTTCGGTTTAATCTACAGCGGAGTCTTTCAGAAGAAAGAATCCGAGCGGGTCGTGTCCCATTTGCGTAAAATCAACGGCTTTATACGCATTAATGCCGAGGGTAAAGGCGATTTGACCCAGCGCCTTGCGCTGCATGATTTTGATAACGATGAATCGAAGGAATTAGCCAAATGGATCAATAATATGATTGATTCCTTGGAGGGCATTATGCTTCAGGTGAGGCTCGCCTCAACAGATGTGTTATCCAGCCAACACATACTCAATGAATCGGCGGCAGTGACGTCGGCTTCAACGGAACGTGTGAGCGGGAAAGTAACGGATATGATCGGCAGCATCCGACTTCAGCTAAAGGATATCGACATGGCTAAGGATGCAGCAGGCGATATGAGGACAACGCTGAAACAGATTGAAGAACAGGCGGCCGAGCAGATTGCGGTAGCCAAAACCGAGGTTGACCGGATTGGGGATAAAATGCATCACATCTCTGCTAAGGTTGGAGAGACGAACAAGACCATTCATAAATTTATGGATACCGTTCAGGAAATTCAAAGCGTCCTGCATGTTATCGAGGAAATTTCGGCGCAAACGAATCTATTAGCGCTAAATGCCTCGATTGAGGCTGCTAGGGTTGGCGAGCAGGGCCGCGGCTTTGCTGTGGTTGCATCCGAGATACGCAAGCTTGCGGATATGACCAAAAAATCTACCGAAGAAGTGCATGGCATTACCCGCCATATCTATGATGAGGCTAAGCAGGCCTATGCATCGATGGATGAGGGGACAAGAGTCGTCGAGGAAGGCAATCAGCTTGTTGCGGCAGCAGCCAATACGCTTGCAAACGCGCATGCGGAGGATCTTCGCAAGTCGCAGGTTGTCGACGAGGTCGTACAGCTTATGGAGAAAATCGCTCTCGTAAGCAGAGAGAATCGCAAGGTATCCTCCGATGTTGAGAGCAAGGTACAAGAGCTTATCGGAGAAATGACGAATGTCCGGCAAACCTCGCAAAGCGTGGAGTCAATTACAACGCTGCTGCAGCAGCTGGTCGGACAGTTTAAGCTGACAGATTCAAGAATCAGATAGTAAGAATAAGAGGAAAGCCGCAAGGAACCGTGTTGATACGGTCCTGCGGCTTTTTTGCGCTGAGTCGATTTGGTATGCAGAATTATTGGCCGATAAGGCTGTGTACATAATTATGCCATGGAATAGTTATCCTAAGACAACGATCAATAATAACGGAAAGGAGAGGGGCATATGTACAAAGCCTATGTACGAGGCAAAGGCAAAGCGGGAAAAAAAGCGGATAAAAGATCATCCCGTGCTGAAAAGCTTGAGAAAGAGCAGCTGGATCCCTATGCGGATAAGCCCCTTTCACTTTCTGTTGAACAGAATATGGAGATGATCAAAAAAGAGCTGGGCGAGAGCCAAGATATCATCTTTCGCGAGCTGTCGCTTACCGACCTTAGCCATACGAAGGTTGTGGTTGTGTACGTGCAAGGAATGGTGGATGACGAGCGTTTAAATGAATTTATCATTCAACCGATCCATAGGGAACATTTCTCGCAGGATGAGCAGATTAAGCCGGAGGAACTGCTAGCGGTCATGAGGAGCGGATTGCTGTCCACAGGAATTATCAATGATATAAGCGATTGGAAGGTATTATTTCAAAAGCTCTTTCTAGGCTACAGCATCCTTTTTGTAGAGGGGACGGATAAAGCGATCGCGGCCAATGTAGTCGGCGGAGCGAGAAGAGGAATAGAAGAGCCGAAAACGGAGATGGCTATTCGAGGTCCGAGGGAAGGATTTACCGAATCGATTCGAACGAACACCTCCATGATACGCAGAAAAATACGCAGTCCAAAGCTTTGGATGGAGCAGTGGACGATCGGAGAAATTTCGCAAACGCCCGTTTGTATTATGTATATTAAAGATTTGGCTGACGAGAATGTGCTCAAGGATTTGCGGGAAAGGCTGGAAAGCATTCACATAGACGGAATTTTGGAATCCGGATATATCGAGGAGCTGATAGCGGATCAGAGATGGTCGCCCTTTCCTACCGTGCTAAGCAATGAACGGCCTGATGCGGTTGCAGGTAATTTGTTAGAAGGCCGCATAGCCATCTTAGTCGACGGAACGCCATTTGTTCTCGTTGTGCCCGCTATATTGAATATGTTCTTCCAAGCGTCAGAGGATTATTATCAACGCTTTGATATTACTACCTTTTTGAGGCTGCTTCGATTTGTTTCTTTTCTGATTGCGCTGCTAATGCCATCCGTGTACGTAGCCATTGTCAGCTATCATCAGGAAATGATTCCTACCCAGCTGCTCTTGAAGCTGGCCGCACAGCGGGAGGGCGTGCCGTTTCCCGCTTATTTGGAAGCCTTTATTATGGAAATTGTTTTTGAAATCCTGCGCGAAGCAGTCGTTCGAATGCCGAGCGCTGCCGGAAATACGATATCGATCGTCGGCGGTTTAGTTATCGGTCAATCCGTTGTCGAAGCAGGCATCGTATCTCCCGCAGTCGTAATCGTCGTTTCTTTCACGGCCATTGCCAGCTTCGTATCGCCGACCTACAGCCTCGGCATCGCGGCAAGGCTGCTGCGGTTTTTCCTGCTTCTGGCCGCATCGACGCTAGGCTTTTACGGCATTGGCTTGGTCGTACTGGTTCTTGTTTTGCATCTCAGCAATATAAGGTCGTTTGGCATGCCGTACATTAAACCGTTTGCGCCGCTCTTCTTAAAAGATATGAAGGATACGCTTGTCCGGGCACCGCTTTGGATGATGCGCGAGCGTCCCCAAATGCTAGCGAGCAAAAATATGATCAGGCAGGACATTGAACAGGAGCAGAGGAAGGAGCCAGAGCAATGAGCCGGGGACAGCACCGTAAGAGACAAGCATTCGTCATGCAGGCATGCCGTAAAGGCGTTCTCTTATGGACAGCTTGCCTGTTAATTCTGCTTAGCGGCTGTTGGGACCTTCGATATCTGGACAAGCTTGGTGTCGTAATGGCCTTAGGAGTAGATGAAGATCCTAGCGGCAAACAAAAGCTGCAGCTGACGGTACAGGTTGTGCTCCCGCAAAATGTTGCCGCTGGGAGCAAGGGCGGGATTGGAGGAACGCCGGTAACGACGTTTACGGAAACAGGCGATACCCTATTTGAAGCGATACGCAAGATGTCGGCCAAAACGTCGAGAAGGCTTTTTTTCTCCCATACTCAAATGCTGGTTATAGGGGAGCAGATAGCGAAAAAGGGCATTTTCCCTTTAATTGATTTAATTGAAAGAAACCCAGACATTCGAACGGATATCTCCGTCATGGTTACGCGCGGCGTAAAGGCAAAGGAAGTGCTGCAGTTAACGACGCAAATGGAATCGATTCCGATTAATCAGATTCATGAGATGCTGGAGGTTAACCAGACTGCTTACGGGGTTAACTATGCGGTGAAGATCAATGACTTGACGAGGCTGCATGGGAAAGGAAAAGAGCAGGCTGTACTTCCATCTATGCGAATCGAGGGAGACAGGGCTAACGGCAATAAAGATGAAAATGTAAACAGCATTCCCGCTTCAGCCATTCCCGTGCTCTCTACCATGGCTGTATTTCGCAATGGCAAGCTCGTTGACTATTTGAAGCCTAAGGAATCAAGAGGACTGTCGTGGATGCGCGATAAAATGAAAAGCACCGTCATTAAGCTAGCATGCCCGGATTCGGAGGGAGACTTAATGGTGGAGGTGCAGGGGGTGACCGCGGAGCATAAGGTCAAAAAAGGCGAGAGAGACATGCCGATTGTTCAGGTACATTTAAGAGTGACCGGCAGCATACAAGAGATCATGTGTCCGAATGTGAATGTAACGGATGAAAAGGTGTTAAACCAGATAGGAATGATGGCGAGCAAGGCGGTGAAGGGCGAGGTGGAGGCTACGATCGATAAGCTTCAAAAGAAACTGCAAGTAGATGCGCTTGGTTGGGGTAAGGAAGTTTACCTGAAGCAGCCGGCTATTTGGAAGCGGGTTGAGGGAGACTGGGCGGAGCTTTTTCCTAAGGTGGAAAGCGAAGTGATATGCAATACCATCATTATGGGATCGGGTGGGCGGGGCAAATCTATTGTGGAATGAGTGATCAAGATGCTGGCTCCTATCGGTATTTTTCTGCTTGCGGCAGCAACAGGGGCGGTGATTTGGAAACGGAATGGCGATATGCATCGTTTGCGTGAGAGGGGCTGGGCTTTGTTTATTCTAACCATAGGCACGCTGTTAATCATGGCCCTGCTGTTTCGTATACCGGTGCCGAATCCTACGGATTGGATTAAGACGATTGTCGGACCGATATATAGACCGATTATTTCCTGGATAGAGGAGGAGGCATAGCAGCGATGAGTAAATTTGCGGGAATGAACAATGCGGAAATCACATCCGGCCAATGCGCGAAAATGTTGTTTTTATTTGCGCTTGGGAGCGCAGCGCTTATCTTGCCGACTTCGGTAACGGCCATTGCGAAACAGGACGGATGGATATCCATGCTCTTGGCGGGGCCGTTTAATTATTTCATCCTGATCGTCTTCTTGGCGCTGTCAGACCGCTTTCCCAATTTGTCATTGGCCCAGTATGCGGAGCGGGTGCTGGGAGCATGGGGCGGCAAGGTCGTGTCCTTGCTCTATATCCTGTTTTTCCTGCTGCTGAGCGCGCTTGTCCTACGCAATATTTCAGACTTTATGGGCCTCTCTGTCCTGCCGATCACGCCGGAGTGGTTTATTGACAGCACCTTTATGATGGTCGTAATTTATGGTGTATTCTTAGGCATCGAAACGATAGCCCGAACGGGGGAAATCCTATTTGGCTGGGGCTTGTTCGTCATCGTCATTGTGACTTTCGCATTGTCTAATCAATTTGATTACCACAATTTCGAGCCATTGTTATACGAAGGCTGGGAACGGCCACTGAAAGGGGTTTATCCTATCTTGGGATTCCCGATCGGCGAATTTGTATTTATGACGATGATATTCCCGCTCGTGCGTGAACAAGACCGTAAAAAGCTGAGAAAATCATTGAAGCTCTCCGCTGTTTTGATCGCAATCGTAAGTATATTGATTTGTATATCCCTCGTGGGTGTGATGGGAGTCGACGAGGTGAGCCGAAGCCCGTTCGCGGTATATGATATGGCTAAAAATATTAATATCGAAGAGATTTTGGTGCGGGTCGAAATTTTGGTCGCTATGGTCTGGGTCGGAACCGTCTTTATGAAGCTGGCGTTATGTGTATATGTACTGACCGTTATGACCGCTCAAGTACTGAATTTATCTACTTATCGGACATTGATCGTTCCTTATGCGTTCATTATCGTCCCGCTCTCTTTGATGGTCTATCGCAACGTGGCCCATACAAAGGAGTTTGCCATGGGAGTATGGACGGTGTACAGTCTGTTTCACGGATTCCTCCTGCCGCTCTTACTGCTTGTCATTGCTGTTATTAGAGGCAAACGTGATAACAGCGACGGCCGCTTTCCGGCAGCCCAGCCGAATAAAGAAGAAACCGCGGATGACCAAAAAACATCGGATAAACAGCTCGAGATATCGGACAAGGAGCCTGCCGTGACGTAACTCCGTCATAGACGTCAGTGGTAGCATTTGTTATAATTGTGAGGAAAAATTGACCAAGCGGCAACGGTCCGTACCTACCCAATTTGACGGAGGCGATCGTGTGGAAAACTACGCCAATAACTATGTCGTCGTGGCTGTTTTTATCGTTCTTGGCATTTTGCTCCCAGTCGTTGCATTGACTGTAGGAAGGATGCTTAGACCGAATAAGCCGAATGAACTCAAGCAAACCACCTATGAAAGCGGAAATGAGCCGGTAGGTGAGGGACAGGTCCGTTTTAACATCCGCTATTACTTGTTTGCCTTAATGTTTGTCATCTTTGATGTGGAAACCGTTTTCTTATATCCATGGGCCGTCGCATACAATAAGCTCGGCTTATTTGTGCTAGTCGAAATGGTGATATTTGCGGGAATGCTTCTTATCGGTCTTCTATATGCCTGGAAAAAGAGGGTGCTGAAATGGAATTCAGTTTAGAGTCAATTTCAATAGAGGAACGCCGGGAGCTGGAACGCAACGTATTTATGGGCACCTTGGAGCAGTTAAAAGCTTGGGCGAGAAGCAATTCATTATGGCCGCTGACATTCGGACTGGCTTGCTGCGCGATTGAAATGATGGGAACGGGCGCGTCGCATTATGATCTCGACCGCTTCGGCGTCATGTTCCGCACCTCGCCGCGGCAATCCGATGTGATGATTGTAGCCGGGACCGTTACGAAGAAGATGGGTCCACTGCTCAGAAGACTATATGATCAAATGCCCGAACCGAAATGGGTGATCGCTATGGGCTCTTGCGCAACGGCCGGCGGCCCTTATATCAAATCCTATTCAGTCATAAAAGGCGTTGATCAGATCGTGCCCGTTGATGTATATATTCCGGGCTGTCCGCCTAATCCGGCAGCGCTGATCTACGGCATCAACAAGCTGCAGGAAAAGATCCGATATGAAGCAAAAACCGGGAAGCGGGTGACCGGCCGATGAGTGAGGAGCAGAATAAGGACGACGGCGAGAAGCCCGCTGCGGATTCGCCCCCGGCAGACGCGGAGCGGGAGGCAAAGCTGAAGGCAGCGGCCGAGGCGCGCGCTGCGAGAGCCGCTGCAAAGGAAAAGGCGGAAGCAGAGGCGGGGGAAGCGCAGCCGGACTTGCCAAAGCCGCCGTCTCTCCGGCAGCCGGAGCTGGATGCCATTACAGCGCTGCTTAAGCAGGAGATTGCCGAATCCGCAGTCGAGGATGCTTACGTGAACGAATTAAATGGCGACATGCCAATGATTATAATCAACAATGTTTATTGGCGGGAAGTTTCGCGGCTGTTAAAGGATCACGAAGAGCTGCGATTCAACTACTTACGAAATGTGTCCGGCATCGATTACGAGACCCATATGGAAGTGGTCTATCATATGCATTCGCTTGGCAGCAATAGAGAGGTCGCGATCAAGATCAAGTCTGATCGTGATTCGGCATCCGTATACTCAGCGACGCCGGTCTGGGCGACGGCGAATTGGAACGAGCGAGAAATTTATGACCTGCTTGGCGTCGATTTTCCAGGGCACCCCGATTTGCGGCGGATTATGATGCCTGACGATTGGGTTGGCCATCCGCTGCGCAAGGATTATGAACCGTTAGATTCGGAGGTGTAGGCAGCCCTTGATCCGTACAGAAGAACTGCTCTTAAACGTAGGTCCGCAGCATCCAAGCACGCATGGCGTATTTCGAATTATCGTTAAGCTCGATGGTGAAGTCATAACCGAGGCTACACCCGTTATGGGGTATTTGCACCGGGGAACGGAGAAGATCGCGGAAAATTTGAATTTCACGCAAATCATTCCTTATACGGACCGAATGGATTATGTCTCTGCCATGACGAACAATTACGTGCTCGTTCATGCGGTTGAGACGATGATGGGGCTTGAGGTGCCGCAGCGGGCGGAGTATCTGCGGCTTGTAGTCATGGAGCTGCAGCGCGTCGCGAGCCATCTTGTCTGGTGGGGAACCTATTTGCTCGATATTGGAGCGATGAGCCCTTTTCTGTACGCTTTCCGCGATCGAGAAATGATTATTGATCTGTTTAATGAGCTGTGCGGAGCAAGATTAACCTATAATTATATGAGAGTGGGCGGTGTGAAGTGGGATGCGCCTCCCGGCTGGTTGGATAAGGTGCGCGAATTTATTCCTTATATGGAGAGCAAGCTCCAGGAGTACGATAAGCTCGTCAGCGGCAATGAAATCTTCTTAGCCCGTATCAAGGGAGTTGGCAGGTATGATGCCGCAACTGCGATTGATTATGGACTTACGGGAGCCAATTTAAGATGTACCGGAGTAGACTTCGATGTTCGCAAGGCCGAGCCTTACAGCTTATACAGCCAATTTGAATTCGACGTGCCGCTTGGCAAGGAGGGTGACTGCTACGACCGATATCGAATCCGTCTGGAGGAAATCCGCCAAAGCCTGCGTATTTTGAAGCAAGCGCTGGAGCAGTTCCCAAGCGGCGGAGAAACGATGGGCAAGGTGCCGCGCGTGCTTCGTCCGCCAGCCGGAGAGGTATACGTGCGCATTGAATCGCCGCGCGGTGAAATCGGATGCCACATCGTATCCAAGGGCAAAGCGGAGCCGTACAGGCTCAAGTTCAGGAGACCCTCATTCGTTAATTTACAAATATTGCCGAAGCTTCTAGTTGGGGAAACGATGACAAACCTCATTACGATACTGGGCGGCATTGACATTGTCGTCGGGGAGGTAGATTGCTGATGCAGTCTTGGCTAAACCAGTCGCTCACCTGGGGCAATGTGCTTGTGCTGTTTCTATGGGCGGTTGTTTTCCTTTTTATCGTGCTTGGTTTCGTAACGTATGCCATTTATTTCGAGCGCAAGGTAATCGGCTGGATGCAGCTGCGTATCGGCCCTAACCGTGTTGGACCGTTTGGCCTGCTGCAGACGGTGGCGGATATCTTCAAGCTGCTCATTAAGGAAGATACGATTCCGCGCAAGGCTGATCGCGTGCTGTTCATTCTTGCGCCCGCTCTGGCTTACATACCTGCCTTCTCCGTGCTCGCGGTTTTGCCGTACACGCAAAATCTTTATTTCGCGGATTTAAATGTCGGGCTGCTCTACTACGTGGCTTTGTCGGGGATCTCGACACTTGCCATCGTACTCGGGGGCTGGGCTTCCAATAACAAATATGCTCTTCTCGGGGGTATGCGCTCGGCGGCACAGATGATCAGCTATGAGGTGCCGCTCGTGATTTCGGTGGTAGGCGTTATCTTGCTCAGCGGCAGCCTGAATTTACGAGATATTGTTGCTGCACAGGACGGAGGCTGGTTCTGGAACTGGAATTTCCTCCCTCAAATCATCGGCTTCGTTATCTTCATCATTGCAGCGGTCTCTGAGCTCAACCGAACGCCCTTCGATTTGCCGGAGGCGGAGTCGGAGCTTGTGGCGGGTTATCACGTCGAGTACAGCGGTTTTCGCTTTGCTTTCTTTATGCTCTCGGAATATGTTTACGTGTATGCGATTGCTGCCCTTACGACGGTGCTATTCCTTGGCGGTTGGCATGCGCCGGCGCCTTTTCTTGATTTTGTGCCGGGTATCATCTGGTTTTTGCTGAAGTTTGCATTTGTTGTGTTTTTCCTGTTTTGGATCCGTGCGACGATGCCGCGAATTCGTGTAGATCAACTGATGGGACTCGGCTGGAAGGTGCTGCTGCCCGTTTCGCTGCTTAACGTGTTCCTAACGGCTGTATATTTGGAACTGTTTATTAAGAACTAGCAAAGGGGAGAAGGAAATGAAAGGAATGCTGCAAGGACTGGGTGTAACGCTCAAATCGATGACGGCTCCAAAAGTGACCACTTCCTATCCTGACGTGCCCTTTGTCATGCCGGATCGGTTCCGTGGCATTCAGCATTTTATTCCGGATCTGTGCATCGTTTGCAATCAATGCGCGCGTATTTGCCCGACAGATTGCATTACACTGACAGGCAAGCCGAATCCGGATCCGGACAAAAAGGGCAAGGTCATCGATACATTTGATATCAATTTTGAAATCTGCATCCTTTGCGACCTCTGTACGGAGGTTTGTCCGACGGAAGCGATCGTCATGTCTAATCATTTTGAGCTGGCCACGTTCAGCCGCGATGATCTGTTTAAGGACGCACAGTGGCTGACGGACAATAATACGCTTACTCGGCAGGATAATAACAATATCGGAGCGCCGGCCAAAGGGGGCGCGAAATAGTTGTTCAATATTGCATTTACGGGCGAATTCGTCGCTTTTTTTATCTTTTCTGCGATCATGATTTGCGGCGCTGTTCTCATGATTACGCTGGAGAAGGTCGTGCATATGGTTATTTCTATGGCAGCCGTATTTCTCGGCTTAGCGGGAATGTTCGTGCTGCTTGATGCAGAGTTCGTCGCGTTCGTTCAGGTGCTGATTTATGCGGGAGCGGTTTCGATCTTGATGATCTTCGGCATCATGATGACGAAGCATCAAGCCGGAGCACGCGAGCCTGCGAAGCCGCTGCATGAAACGCTGGCGGCAATTGGCGCGCTGAGTTTGTTCGGCGTACTGTTTTATGCAATTCGGTCGACGGAGTTTCCTGAGCCGCAGCCCTTCCTGCAAGCGGAAGATAATACGATGGCCATCGGAGAGCTGTTATATACGGGGTACGTGATTCCCTTCGAGCTTCTTTCCGTGCTTTTGACCGTCGCTTTTATTGGAGCCATCGTGCTCGCCAAAAAGGAGGCGGATTAAAAAAATGTTATCCTCCTATTTAACGCTGGCAGCGATTTTGTTCTGTATCGGGCTGTACGGCGCTTTAGTGAAACGAAATGCGGTCGTCGTCCTGCTTTCGCTTGAGCTTATGCTTAATGCGGTCAACTTGAATCTGGTCGCCTTTTCGAAGTACGGCGTCGTGCCGTCCTTGACCGGTCAAATCTTTTCTTTATTTACGATTACGGTCGCCGCGGCAGAAGCTGCGATCGGAGTAGCTATACTGATTGCGTTGTTCCGGATGCGGGGGACAGTGAACGTCGACGAATTTGACAAAATGAGGAGGTAGCGCAGCGTATGGATAAATACACACAAACGGCTTGGTTGATACCGTTGTTTCCGCTGGCAGCATTCCTCGTTTTGACGGCGCTCGGCCGCAGCTATCGGCGGGCGGGCGTATTCATCGGTTCGCTGGGTTCTTTTGCAGCTTTTGTGTTCTCGCTGTTGATTTTGGCAGATCGCTTGGGTGCCAATGAAGTGGATTATAATTATTCCTTCGATTGGATTACGATTGGTGATTATTCGCTCCGATTGGGGTTTGAGGTGACGAACCTGACAGCGCTTATGCTGGTGGTCGTTACGCTTGTCAGCTTTCTCGTGCAGCTGTACTCAGCTGGTTATATGAAGGATGATGAGAGGATTTCAGTGTTTTACGGCTATGTATCCTTATTTACCTTTTCAATGCTGGGCCTGGTGCTGTCGGATAATTTATTATCGCTTTATATTTTTTGGGAATTAGTCGGCGTATGTTCATTCCTGCTGATCGGCTTTTGGTTTACGCTGCCAAAGGCTCGCGCTGCAGCCAAAAAAGCTTTTATCGTTACGCGCATCGGCGATGTCGGACTTCTGCTGGCTATCCTGCTGCTGTTCTGGTATATGCCGGAGCATGCGCTTGATTTTACAACGATTCAAAGCGTGTTCGACGGTCAGTCAGGCGCCATTACAAACGGGATTACGACGCTCATTGCCCTGCTTATTTTTGTGGGCGCCATTGGCAAGTCTGGTCAATTTCCGCTGCATGTCTGGCTGCCTGACGCGATGGAAGGGCCGACACCCATCAGTGCGCTTATCCACGCGGCGACTATGGTTGCCGCGGGCGTGTTTCTTATTGCGCGGACGTACGATATTTTTCAAGACTCTGCTGCCGCGATGGAGACGATCGCATATGTAGGCGGATTTACAGCTATCTTCGCAGCGACGATCGCACTGGCGCAAAATGACATTAAACGAATATTAGCTTACTCAACGGTAAGCCAGCTCGGCTATATGATGCTTGCGCTTGGTCTCGGTTCCCTAACAGGCGGGATCTTTCATTTGTTTACGCATGCTTTCTTTAAAGCGCTGCTGTTCCTGGGAGCCGGAAGCATCATCCATGCCGTACATACCCAAAATATTAACGAGATGGGCGGACTAAGCTCGAAAATGCGTGTGACGACATGGACCTTCGGGATCGGCGCTCTGGCGCTTGTCGGCATTCCGCCCTTATCCGGCTTTTGGTCGAAGGATTTGATCTTGTCGGTTGCGTGGGAAACAAACCCGCTGTTGTTCGTTGTTGGTTTGGCAGCGGCTTTCTGTACGGCGCTTTATATGTCACGGCTGTTCTTTCTCGTATTTATGGGGAAACCAAGCGCCGCGGCATCCAAAGCCCATGAATCGCCTGTCTCCATGACGCTGCCGCTGATAGTGTTAGCTGTATTGGCTGTTGCAGCCGGGTTTATCGAGACGCCGTGGAACGGCTGGTTCGGCTCGTGGATTAACGACGGCCCTGAAGAAGCGCATACCAGCGGCGCAGCGATCGTAGGTTCAATTGCCGTGGGACTTTTAGGGATTTACATCGGATGGCTCGTATACGGGAAAAAAAGTATCAGCAGCACGTCGCTGCGCGAGAAAATGCCTTGGCTTGTCAGGCTGCTTGAACGCAGCTACTACTTCGATGAGCTGTATGCAGCTGTGATCGTGAAGCCACTCAAGCTGCTTGGCGCCGTTTTGCTCGCATTCGATGCCTATGTCATAGGCGGAATCGTCCGGCTGACAGGGACGGCTGTAAGCTCCGCTGGCCGGGTTGCTGCCCGGCTGCAGAACGGTCAGGTGCAATCCTACAGCGTAGCAGCCATTATTGGTTTTGTAGTGATTGTGGTTGCCATCGTCGGAAGGAGGTTCCTGCCGTGAGCATCCTGAATGATATCCCCATATTGTCGTTTATTTTGCTGTCGCCTCTGTTAGGCGTCATCGTATTGCTGCTGCTTCCGAAGCATCGGGGCAGCTGGATGAAGACAGCGGTCGTCGTTACAACGCTCATTCCTCTGGTTCTATCTTTCTGGCTTTACGCCCATTACGACAAGCAGCAGGGCGGCGCTGCTTTCGACGAGCAGCAAAGCTGGGTGCAGCTGCCGCTGAATAAGGAGACGCAGCAAGCAGGCGTTTCGGAATTCATGTTCTCGTTCCAATATGAGCTTGGCGTGGATGGCTTGTCGTTACCGCTCCTGCTGCTCACGACGCTTGTATCGGCAATGGCATCTCTGGCAGCCATTCAGGTCAAAAAAAGATGGAAATCGTTTTTTATTTGGTTTCTATTGCTGGAGACGGGAATGCTTGGCGTATTTTTAGCCCGCGATCTGTTCATGTTTTTTATATTTTTCGAGATTACGCTCGTTGCGATGTATTTCTTAATCGGAATCTGGGGTTATTTCAACCGTGAGCGCGCGGCCAATCAATTTCTTATCTATAACGGGATTGGTTCAGCCATCATGCTCATAGCTTTTGTTATTCTGGTGAACACGGCTGGCTTCCGCATTGACCAAGCCGGCGATCAAGTTAGCTTTATTTACAGCGGCAGCTATTCGGATATATTTCGCAATATATCTGATCCGACAGCATGGATGAATTTGGCTCCGGAGCAGGTCGGTATGATCAATCCTTTCTTAATGACGGATACGATGCAATGGACGCTGTTTATTATGCTGCTGATTGCCTTTGGCATTAAGCTGCCGATCTTTCCGTTCCACACCTGGATGCTGAAGGTGCATACGGAAGCTCCTACATCCATTGTCATGATTCACTCGGGTCTTTTGCTGAAAATGGGTGCATACGGCTTGCTCCGCTTCGGGCTGCTGCTCTTTCCGGAGCAGGCACGTGCATTTGCGATACCGCTGGCGGTGCTGGGCGTCATCAATATTTTGTACGGTGCGCTGCTCGCCTTCAGGCAGCAGGAATTCAAGCTCGTGCTTGCTTATTCCTCGATCAGCCATATGGGAATCGTCCTTCTCGGCTTTGCTGCCATGAATGAGATTGGTATACAAGGCGCTGTATTTCAGCTTGTATCGCATGGACTCCTGTCGGCGCTGCTCTTCTTAATCGTTGGCAGCATTTATGAGCGAACGGGCACGACAGAGCTTGGTGAACTGGGAGGTTTGGCGCGTTCTATGCCATTTATAAGCGGAGTATTGCTGACGGCAGGGCTCGCTTCGATCGGCCTGCCGGGATTATCCGGCTTTATAGGCGAATTTCTATCATTGCTTGGGCTGTTCGAGTCGCAGCGCTGGTTGACTGCGGCAGCGGCGCTTGGCATTATTTTGACCGCGGTTTACATGCTTCGGGCTGTTTTGAAAATAACGTTCGGACCGCAGCGTGAGACCTTTGCCGCGCTCAAAGATGCAAGGCTCATTGAAGCGCTGCCGATGATCGTGCTGCTTGCGTTCATTTTGCTGCTCGGCTGCTTCCCATCCATCCTTACGGACACGGTACAGTACGGCATGGATGGCCTGTTCGACCAATTACTTGCAACAAGGGCGGGGGGATAGACCATGTACGAAGGCGTTTCATTTGTACCACTGACATGGACGGATATGCTCTACCTTGCCCCGGAATTTGCGCTTGCCGCCGTTTTTTTGCTGCTGGTCGTGCTGGATTTGATATTGCCGAAACGCGTAAGCAGGCTGACGATCGGCTGGCTGACGCTGGCGGGCATTCTTGCCTCGCTGCTGCTCGTGGTGCTTCGAATGCTCGATATGAATCAGGGAGGCACCTCCGCTGAAGCGATTAAGCTGCTGAGCAACAGTTATCGCATCGATGATTTCGGAAGCTTGCTCAAGATCGTATTTTTGACGGGAACCGCGCTTATCGTCCTGCTGGCGATCGGATCAGTACGGGATGACGAAGCGATAACGGATCGATCGGAATATTTTTATCTGCTGCTTCCGGCGCTTATCGGGGCGATGATGATGGCCTCATCGGGAAATTTGGTGACGCTGTACATAGGGCTTGAGCTGCTTAGCTTAACGAGCTACGTCCTGGTCGGAATAAGAAGGAGAGCTTCGTTATCTGCCGAGGCCGCGTTCAAGTACGTGGTAACGGGGGGCATTTCGTCCGCGTTGATTTTGTTCGGAATGTCGTATATATACGGCATAACGGGGTCCGTTGATCTTGGGGTAATCGCTGAGTCACTGCCGCGTGCTTTCATTGACTTTAAGGCGTTTGTGTATGTGGGCTTCCTCTTTATAATTGCGGGCTCCGGCATCAAGGTGGCGGCGGCTCCCTTTCATGCTTGGGCACCCGACGTGTATCAGGGAGCGCCTGCACCGGTTTCTGCTTTTCTGGCGGTTATTGCTAAAGGTGCGGCGCTTGCGGCTGTTTTTAGAATCATGTTCAGTACGTTATTAGTTGCGAGCGGCGAAGACGCGAATGTGTCCAAGGATCTCTTCCTTGTGCTTCTGGTATTAGCCGCGGCTGCGATGCTTGTTGGGACCACGGCGGCTTTGAGGCAAAAAAACGTGAAGCGGCTGCTCGCCTTGTCGGGCGTTGCTAACGCGGGTTATATGCTCGTGCCGATCGGGGTTTCAATAACGGTGGTCCACAGCAGCAATTTCTCAGAGTTCGTTTATTATTTGGCAGCCTACCTGTTTATGACGATTGGGGCATTTGCCGTGCTTACGGTCGTCAGCCGTGCTTCGGGAAATGATGAGATGAGGAGCTTTGCTGGTATGTATTACAGGGCTCCTTGGACCGCTGCGGCGATGGTTATTTTCGTCTTGTCACTGTCAGGATTACCGATATCCGGAGGGTTTTTCGGGAAGCTGTTTATTCTGCTTGGCGCGGCAAGCGCCAAGGCCTACTGGCTCGCGGCGATTATGGTTGCAAGCAGCGTGATCTCCTACTATTTCTACTTCAGCTTGGTGCGCCAAATGTTTATGCGAAGCGGGAGCGAGGACGGCGGGCTTCGTCTCTCTGGAGAAACCGGAGCCGTCATTTGGATATGTGCAGCGGCGACGTTAGCGCTGGGTATTTTCCCCGGGCCGTTAATGGAATGGATCGACGCGATATTCTCGCTTAAAGGCGACTTATTGATAGGCGGTTAGCAAGGTGAGCAAACGCAGAGGTTCGTTGGATTTTTCATAAAAACAGCGAGGGGCTGTCCGAAAGGCCATGAATATGGACCTAGAGGACAGTTCTTTGTTTATATATAAGAATTTATAAGTTTTCACTTATAAATGTGCTTATATATCACCGCGAAACGTCAGCTTTTGCCACAGAGGACGGCGACAGCCGTTTACGCTTGTTGGCTCATCAATGAGAATTTATATGTTTTTGCTTTAAAATGTGTGCCTATTTAACCCCGCGATACGATAGTTTTTGTTACACAGGATGGTGTCAGTCGTTACGCTTGATTGGTTTTGCTAGGCGAAAGAGGTTTTTATTGTTTCAGCGATAAATGATGTGGGTAATGAGCATCAGGGGAGAAATGGTTCATGTAAGTAGTCGTTGAGGCGTGCTGAGCTTCTATCACCTATGTTTACTCTAGTACATATTTACCGGGAAATAACAGTTTTTGACCAATTTTCTTTTGCTTCTGTTGTGCAGTCGTAGAATCATAGGACTATTGTCCTTTTGTCTGCGTGTAACAAGGGAATTGTCGGCTCCGAAGAGAACTGATAGGAATGGTATATTTAAATGAAAGTGGGAACGGAAAATAACGGATTCATTAATCGAAGGCAGAATGCGATGATAAATCGAATAGAACCAAAAAGAGTTGGAAATAAGCGGGCGGTTGGCGGCGTTGCAACGATTGTGAGGTTAGCTGCTGCGTTCCAAAACCGCGCTGCGCGCTTGCAGACGCAAGTAAGCTTGCAAGGCATGCTTGGCCCGCGCAGGCTCCTCCGTCAGGCGCTGCTCGTGCTGCTGATCGGGAGCTTCACCCTCGGGGGCACAGCCCCCGCAGGGCTCGCTCCCGAAGCGCTGCCTGCGGCGCTTGCCGCCGCAGGCGGCGTAACCGAGCAGCCGCAAAGCTGGCTGCTCAAATGGCGAAGCCCCGCGCTCGCGCATGAGCTGCGCGGGACACAGGTGCTGCGCCGCCAAAATGAGGCGGCGGTCATGCTCGTACGTCCGGCCGATAAGGACGCGGACGTGCAGGAGTGGCTGCGCCGGCTGCGAAGCTTGCCGGACGTGGAGTATGTGCACCCGAATGCTGCGGTGCACATCCTATCCATGCCTGCGGACACACCTTCGCAGGAGCCGCTCATGCCCTCGCAAGCGGAGGGAGTGCCGGGGAGGGCTATTGTCCCTACGGCACCTGCAGCGAAGCTTGCAGCCGCCGCTGTGCCTGTCACGCTGCCTGCCAATGACCCAGAGCTGCCTAAGCAGCTTTATCTCGGTCAGATTGGCGCAAAAAAAGCGTGGGAAACCGTCCGAGAGCAGCAGGAGCTGACCATTGCAATCGTTGACACCGGCGTTGATCTCGACCATCCGGATTTGAAGGAAAATCTCGTTCCGGGCGCCAATCTGGTGAATCCGGGAGAGCCGCCTGAGGATGACAACGGACACGGCACAAGCGTAGCAGGTGTTATCGCAGCAAAAGGAAATAATGGCATAGGTGTATCAGGCATCGTTTGGAAAGCCAAAATAATGCCGATTAAAGCGCTCGATCAGAGTGGCGACGGCACAGAGCAGGAGCTTGGCGAAGCGATATTGTATGCGGTCCGCAGCGGCGCAAAGATCGTTGTGCTGTCCGTCGGCTTACATCGTTACTCCCCTTACATGCTGGATATCGTAAAGTATGCGGAAAGTAAAAACGTGCTTCTGGTAGCAGCGGCGGGCAACGATGGGGTGGCTCTCGGAGAGAGAGCGTCAGTAAAATACCCTGCAGCCTATCCAACCGTGCTTGCTGTCGGAGGCGTGAAGACAAATAATACGGTTGACGCAAGATCTAACCGTGGAACTGAGCTTGATCTGGTCGCACCGTGGAATGTATATACGACGGCCCTCGGCGGGCTGTATAAGAAAGAGGAAGGTACCTCTATGGCTGCCCCGCAGGCAGCTGCTGCAGCGGCGCTCATATGGTCGCGCTACAAGAACCTGAAGCCTTATCAAATCCGCGAGCTGCTGCGGCAAACGGCCAAGGATATCGGTCCATCCGGTGCGGACAGCTCTTCCGGTTACGGCGTGCTGCAAATTGACCAAGCGGTACGTTCAACATTGCAGACAGATAGGTTCGAACCAAACAACAGCCAGAAATCGGCTGCCAGGTTTCCGCTCGGTACTCAAGTCTCAGGCCTGCTGAAGGGGACCGCCGATCATGATTGGTACCGAATCGATACCCCGTATGACGGTAAGCTGACGATACAATACGCGGGGCTTGTAGCGAGCGGGAAAATCGTTCCGCCAGTCCGTCTTACCCATTATACAAATGGCGTAAAGCAGAGCACCGCGGATACGAAGCTGGCAAACCGTACGATTGATCTTGATGTTAAAAAGGGACAGCATCTTATTCATCTTGAGCTTATTAACCAAAGCAGCGATGATGACCTGCCTTACCTGCTTACCTCTACCTTTACAATAAAACCAGATGATTATGAGAAGAATGACAAATCGTATGAAGCGTCGACGCTTCAACCCCGTTCCCAGTCGATTATCGGCAATTTTCATCAGACCGCCGACCGGGACTGGTTTGCCGTGACTTTTACGCAAAGCGGCAAGCTTAGTCTTGTGCTCACGACGAATACCGCGCGTATCGATCCTGGGCTTGCGCTCCAAAAAGCGGGGCAGCAGCTTATGGTGTACGACGACGAAGGCGAAGGGGAGACCGAGCGGTCGCCAGTCATAACTGTGACGCCTGGTAAATATTATATTCGTGTTCACAATGCGATCTCTTCCGAAGCAAGTCCGTCTCTAGGGATCTACACGCTCAAGATGGATTATACGCCGAAATATGATGATCCGAATGAACCAAACGATAAATCCTATGAAGCTTTTATGATGAATTCCGGCACGGAATATCTAGGTGTGATCGGCAGCTATGCCGACGTGGATTGGTTTCAATACCGCGTTGCGAGTCCAAGTATCATCAGCATGGCTATAACCGGCGTGCCGAGCGATAATGATTTGAATCTTCAGCTGTACGACAAACGTATGAAGCAATTAGCGTCTGCAAGTACGAGGTCGAGCGGCAAGCTTCAAACGAAGGAGCTGCTGCTGCAGCCAGGCGTGTATTACGTAAAGCTGCTGGCGGAAGCCCCGTTCGACAAGCAATATTACCGATTAAAAGTAAAATCAGAGGAGCTAATTGCCGGATTCAAGGACATCAAGGGGCACTGGGCGCAAAATGAAATTGTAGCGTTAAACAAAAAAGGCATTATTAATGGAACGGGCAGCTATCGGTTCGAGCCGAAACGTGCCATTACGCGAGCGGAAGCCGTGGCGATGGTCGTCAAGGCGTATAAGCCCATTTCAACGGGTACAGCTCCGGCTAAACGCTTTAATGACGTTTCAGTAAACCACTGGGCGTATGATGCGATTGCGAGCGCCGTCGGTCAAGAGTGGGTAAAAGGCTTCCCGGGAGGCTCCTTTAAGCCGGATCAGCCGATTACGCGGGCGGAAATGGCACTGATTATCGGCTATGCGGACGGCGTGCAGCCTCGGCTGCCGATTTCAGACCCGTTCGCTGACGTATCCAAAACGCATTGGTCCGCTCCTATGCTCTATGCCATGAGGATAAACGGGATGCTTGATGGCGTGGAGTCAAATCAGTTTATGCCTAAGCAGCAGGCAAGCCGCGCAGATTTTACAGTGCTGCTTTATCGGGTGCTTACCTAAATTTGCATAAAACAATTTAACTTCCCGTTTCGTTAGTAACCGTAGGTAGGCGGATAGTACGAACGGTCTGATTGCTGCTTGCGCGCAGTGCCAGTCTTTGATCCTAAAAGAAGGAGAAGCCAGGGGGGCAGCATGAACGTTGATACTGAGCTTTATAATGATTTGCAAAACTATACCGGCATGACCGGATTATTCTCGATTATCATTGTTATCCTAAGTATTATATTTGTTTGGTTTATCCTGCAGGAGGTAAAGTGGGAGACGTTTTTCCGTTTTCCGCGCAGTCCCAAAGCACGTCTTTTTCAAGTTATTGTTGCCATCATTATGGGTCATTTATTGGCCAAATTCATTTTGGAATATTGGGGCTATACCGTGCTTCTCAAAAGCTTTGTCGAATAACAAAAGCGAAACATGTCAACAATGGGTAATACATGACGGACTCAAAAAGCAAATGACTTGCGAATAGATATAATTTAGCGCCTATTCTTGAAATGGAAACGTATTTTTTCACTTGAAAAGCGACGTTTCTGGAGAAAAAAGTCATAAATTGCCGACGGAAGCGTGTACAAAAAGTGGCAATAATTTAACGCTTGTCGATTCATGTAAATGAGTGATAAGATGAGGTTTGGGTAAAATGAGAAATTCCAGATTATTCACGATTAGGTAATAGAAATTGCAGTTCGCGGAGGGAACCATAAGATGACCAAAATTATCGTCCGCGGAGGCCAGCGTTTGAAGGGAACGGTCCGTGTTAGCGGAGCAAAAAATGCAGTACTCCCCATTTTAGCGGCCTCATTATTGGCGACAGAAGGAGACAGCGTCATCCATGACGTACCCCTCCTCGACGACGTTATGACGATTCAGAAAGTGCTCGCCTCTTTAGGCGCACAACTATCCTATAACAATGAAACCATGCGCATTTCAGCGCGAGCTATTACGTCTTTTGAAGCTCCCTATGAGCTTATCCGTAAAATGCGAGCATCCTTTCTTGTGATGGGACCGCTTTTGGGTCGTATAGGCAAGGTGAGAATTTCGCTGCCGGGTGGCTGCGCGATCGGCACTCGTCCGATTGACCAGCATCTGAAGGGCTTTGAGGCGATGGGCGCAGAAATTACGCTTGGACATGGGTTTATCGAAGCCAGCACGAAGACTCGACTTAAGGGTGCGAAGATTTATTTGGATGTAGCTAGCGTTGGCGCAACAGAAAATATAATGATGGCGGCTGCTTTAGCCGAAGGCACGACGATTCTTGAAAATGCAGCCAAAGAACCGGAAATTGTTGATTTGGCTAATTACATTAATGCAATGGGCGGCAAGGTTCGCGGCGCCGGTACGGGCGTTATTCGTATCGAAGGCGTAGACCGCATGTACGGCGCAGTGCATAATGTGATTCCTGACCGCGTTGAAGCTGGCACGTTTATGATTGCTGCGGCGATTACGGGCGGCGACGTCTTCGTAGAAGGCGCGATTGCCGATCATTTGACACCGGTTATTTCCAAGCTTCAAGAAATGGGCGTGGAAATTACGGAAAGCGATAATGGTATCCGGGTACAATCGGGGACTGTTTTGAAATCCGTCGATGTCAAAACATTGCCGCATCCGGGCTTTCCGACAGATATGCAATCGCAAATGATGGCTCTTCTGCTAGTGTCGGAAGGCACGAGCGTCGTGACGGAAACGGTGTTCGAAAATCGTTTTATGCATGTTGAGGAATTCCAAAAAATGAACGCTCAAATCAAGGTGGATGGACGTACGGCGATTGTCAGCGGAGGATTGCCGCTTACAGGCGCAAAGGTCTGTGCAACCGATTTGAGAGCAGGAGCAGCGCTTATATGTGCAGCGCTGCGCGCTGACGGTGAGACGGAAGTAACCGGTCTGCATCATGTGGATCGCGGATATGTCAATATTACAGGTAAGCTCGCTGCTCTTGGCGCGGATATTCATCGCGTCGAGTCAATGGAAGAGAGCGCTGCTGCCGCAGCATCTTCAAGCAAGCAAGGCAATGCTGCATCGGCATCTCGGGATAAAGCGTCCGTGGTCGCTATTTCCGCAGCGGTAACAGAGGCAGACACAGCTGTACCTTATAAGCGTGAAAAAGAGGTAGCTGTTCTTAAAGTGCAGCCAACCTGGGCTTAACGGTTATCCATACGCAAAACGAAGAAGCTGTTTCAAATAAGCCGTAACGGACTTATCTGAAACAGCTTCTTTTTATTGTATGGAACAGGTGAGAAAGAACATATCATACAAGCATTTTGAGCCGCAGAACGAGTATAATTTTGCAATTCATTTCGCTATAATGGGTAGAACGACTGAAAATGCAAAGGGGCAGCCATGGCAACGATACATGATGTGGCAAAATTAGCGAACGTATCCGTAACGACGGTTTCCCGCGTATTAAATAATCGCGGTTATATTAGTGAGGCAACTCGAGCCAAGGTATACAAGACCATGGAGGAGCTTAATTACCAGCCAAACGAAATTGCTCGTGCATTATTAAGAAAGCAATCTAACGTAATCGGACTAATCATCCCTAGCGTATCTCATCCTTTTTTTAGTGAGCTAGCGAACCATGTGGAAAACTATGCTTATGAACTGGGCTATAAAATGCTGCTTTGCAACTCGGAGCTCGATCCGCTTAAGGAAAAGGACTACATCGAAATGCTCAAGCGAAATCGTGTCGATGGTATCATTATGGGAAGCCACACCCTGCAGGTAGAAGAATACAAAAATTTAAGCTCCCCGATCGTGACGATTGATCGCCAAATCAGTGGTGAAATCCCGTTTATTTCCTCGGACAATTTTGCGGGTGGAAATCTTGCTGCGAACCTGTTGATAGGTAAAGGCTGTAAAAAAATAGCGCATATATGTGGAAATCTGGAGCTGCAGATGCTGGCAAACCAGCGAACTGAGGCTTTTAGAGCAGTGATGGAGGAGCATGGAATTGAGCACATTATCATACAGACAGATATGAATGTATTTGATCAAGTGCAATATGAACAAAAAATTTATCAGCTGTTCAAGGATCACCCCGACATTGACGGCCTATTCGCAACGAGTGATATTATTGCTGCATTCGCCGTTAAGGAATGCATGGCTGCAGGCAAACGAATTCCAGACGATGTGAGAATTATTGGCTACGACGACGTAAAGGCTGCTAGATGGATAACGCCGGAGCTAACGACGATAAAACAGCCGATTTCAGAAATTGGGAAAATGGCGGTCGATTTAATTGTGAAGCAGCTGAATGAGGATTTTTTCGAGACCGAGAATATTATTCCTGTGTCTCTTGTTGAAAGAGCAACCACATAGCAGTACAATGAAAATCCCTTATGAAATAAGGGTTTTTTTATTTTTCTAAGATATGTCAATCGTTTGACATGTCAAACGATTGACATATCAATTTTACGAATATATAATACGGTATGAAAGCGGTTTACGCGATCGGTAAGCCGTTTATAAATTTAAAGAATCGGGGGCAATGATATGAAATCTTTGAAGTGGATACAGGTGCTTGCGCTGTCGCTTATCGCTGTTATGGTTGTTACGGCCTGCGGCAATTCTGGTAATACCAGTAATTCCAGCAATATCAGTAATTCCGGTAACGCAGGTTCATCTAATGAAAAATCAGAAGTGAAAATAACGCTGCTTAACTCTAAGGGTGAAATTCAAGCCCCGCTGGAAGAAGCGGCAAAAACATTTAAAGAAGACTATCCGAACATAACGCTTGAAATCATACCAGTACCTGCTGGACAATCTCCTTTTGAGAAAGCATCGGCACTTTATGCCTCAGGAAATCCAGCAACTATTACAATGCTGGACACAGGCGATGTTGAGAAATTCAAGGATCGTGTGCTTGATTTGAGCGGCGAGAAGTGGATGGCCGACGCGGTTGACCGCAGCACTTCGCTTACGACGTTCGATGGCAAAAACTACGCTTTCCCGCTTGCCATTGAGGGATATGGATTCATCTATAACAAAGCGGTTGTAGATAAAGCGGTAGGCGGGTCGTTTGATCCCGCGACGATCAACACGACAAACGCGCTGGAAGAGCTGTTCAAAAAAATCGAGGCCTCCGGGAAAGCACCGCTAATCATTTCCCCAATGGATTGGTCGCTCGGTGCTCACTATTTACCGCTAGCTTACGCGGGTCAATCTGCTGATACTGCAGCGGTTACGAAGTTCGTAGAAGATTTGAAAGCAGGGACAGTCGAATTGGCAAGCAACGCTGTCTTTAATGGTTTGATGGATACGTTTGATGTGATGGCAAAATACAACATCGATAAGGCATCCCCGTTGTCCGGTACCTATGAGAGAGGACCGGAAGTGCTGGGTAAAGGCGAAGTAGGCATTTGGTTCCAAGGGAACTGGGCATGGCCGCAAATTAGCAGCTTTGATACCGCGAGCGGTCAGTATGGATTCCTTCCAGTACCGGTGAGCAACAATGCAGATGATTTCGGCAATACACAAATTTCTTCTGCTGTTTCGAAACGTTTGGTGCTCGACAAAGAGAAGAATACGGCTGAGCAGCAATCTGCTGCAAAAACGTTCTTGGAATGGATGGTATACAACGAGAAGGGGCAAGACTTCCTTGTAAATAAAGCGAACATCATTCCAGCGTTTAAGAATGTTACGCTTGAAGCGAAGGACCCTCTTGCGAAATCGATTTCTGAGCATATCGCAAATGGTAAAACACAGGATTCAATGAGCACGCTTCCTGCAGACCATTGGGCTAAGTTAGGTGCCGCGATGCAAAAATATTTGGCTGGCGCAGGTGATCGCGCGGAATTAACCAAAGAAATCGAGGATTATTGGAAAGCCGTTAAATAAACATTTGCAGTAAGACAGCGGCCTACCCAGCGAATGTGACGGGGTAAGCCGCTTACTCTTATCTATGTTTCGATTCACCAAATAACATGCATGAATGCGAGGGATCATGATGATAACGGAAAAAGGGCTGTGGAATCGCTTGCGACTGCGGCTGCTGTTTACCGGACCTACTTTATTTGCCTTTCTAGCTGTAATGATTGTTCCTTTCTTGTATGGCATATATTTAACCTTCACGAACTGGGACGGCATATCGACATCAAGCAGTTTAGTGGGGTTTGATAATTACGCATCGGTATTTAAGGATGCTGTGTTTTGGAAGTCCTTTTTACTGACTTTGAAATACGTATTTATTTCAGTTGCACTTATTAATGTGGTGGCCTTCCTGCTGGCCTATGTTCTAACGAGCGGCTTGAAGGGGCAAAGTATGTTCAGAGCCGGATTCTTCATTCCGAATTTGGTGGGCGGTATTGTGCTGGGCTTTGTGTGGCAATTTATTTTTTCCAATGTATTTGTATATGTAGGGAAAGAGTGGGGTATCCCGCTGCTTAGCGCCTCTTGGCTGGCTGATCCGAATAAAGCCTTTTGGTCGATGATTATTGTAACGGTATGGCAATATGCAGGTTATATGATGGTCATTTATGTGGCCGGACTAATGAATGTGCCTAAGGACATTTTGGAGGCGGCAAGTATCGATGGAGCGAGCCTGTTGACCAAAATGCGCAAAATGATTTTGCCGCTGATGGTACCATCGTTTATCGTTTGTATCTTTTTATCTCTCCAAAGATGCTTTATGGTTTATGATTTGAACCTTTCTTTAACGAAGGGCGGTCCGTTCAAAAGCACGGAGATGGTATCGATGCATGTGTACGAGAAGGCATTCCTATCGAGAGACTATGGAGTCGGCCAAGCTGAGGCCTTCGTTCTGTTCCTGCTGGTAGCTACGATTACCATTGCTCAGGTTTATTTTAGCAAGAAGCTGGAGGTTGAGGCGTAATGGAAAATAAAAATGGAGCACTTGCTTGGACGAAATTCATTGCCCTCCTCATTTGCTTAGTTCTTTTTGTCTTTCCTTTTTTGATGCTGCTGGTCAACTCGTTTAAGGAAAATAAGGCTATTACATCAAGTCCGCTGTCCTTGCCGGATAGCTTCAGCTTCGCAAATTATACGAATGCATTTGGCAAAATGGAGTACGTTTCTGCATTTACGAACTCGGTCGTTATTACGGTGCTTAGCGTCATACTGATCTCTTTTCTGGCAGCTATGACGGCTCATTATTTTGTAAGAAATCAAACGAAGCTGAATCAGTACACCTTTTTCTTAATGGTAGCGGCAATGATTATTCCGTTCCAAGCCATTATGATCCCTCTCGTCAAAATATACGGCTCCATTGGTTTCTTAAACAGCAAATGGGCCCTCATTTATATGTATATCGGATTTGGAAGTCCGCTTGCGGTCTTTATTTACCATGGTTTTGTAAAAAGCATACCGGCTGAGCTGGAAGAAGCGGCGCTTATTGATGGCTGTACGCGAACGCAAACCTTTTTTCGCATTGTCTTTCCAGTGCTTGCCCCGACGACGGTTACGATTGCGATCTTGAATGTGTTATGGATTTGGAATGATTTCCTATTACCATCCTTAGTGCTGATCGCACCGAACGAGCGGACGCTGCCGCTGTCTACTTTCTATTTCTTCGGTACGTACACCGTTGATTACGGTCCGCTTATGGCTGGTCTTATGCTGACGATCTTGCCTGTGCTTGTTGTCTACTTATTTGCGCAGAAATATATTATCCAAGGAGTTATGCAAGGTTCAATTAAATAACAAGTAAGGGTTGGATGCTTTATTTTGTACACGAGAGAAAATGCCGACACATTTATTGCAGAGCGTAAATATTTGATGAAAGAGCAGTACCGGCTGGGCTTTCATTTAATGGGCGAATTTGGCTGGATGAACGATCCTAATGGTTTTATCTATTATAACGGCGAATACCATATGTTCTATCAACATTATCCGTATCAACCGGTATGGGGGCCGATGCACTGGGGACATGCTGTGAGCCGCGACCTTATAACGTGGGAGTATCTGCCTGTAGCTCTGGCACCGGATCAGGATTACGATCGCGACGGCTGCTTCTCCGGCAGCGCTTTTGAGCGAGACGGGAAGCTGTATTTGATGTATACCGGCCATGTAATAACGGGTCCGGATAAGGAAAATGATTACCGCCAAAATCAAAACATTGCCGTATCCGAGGATGGCATTCGTTTTGAGAAGCTGACAAGCAACCCTGTCATCGGATCAGAGCAAATACCAGCGGACGTAAGCCAGAAGGATTTCCGAGATCCTAAGGTATTTATACGCGAAGGTGTTTATTATTCGGTAATAGGCTCAAATGATGGGCAAGGCACTGGCCTCATCTTATTATATCGCTCGGAGGATCTTGGGAATTGGAGCCTGGTAGGCGAAATCGCCCGCAGCGATGGTCAGCTGGGCGATAATTGGGAGTGTCCGGATCTGTTCGAGCTGGGTGGACATGACGTGCTTGTGATGTCGCCGCAGCGTATGCCTGCGCAAGGAGACGACTATCATAATCTCCACTCCGCCACTTATATGGTCGGCCGATTGGATATCGAGCAAAGCAGCTTTAGTTATGATTGCTATGAGCCAATAGACTGCGGCTTTGACTTTTATGCACCCCAGACAACGATCGATGATAAAGGCAGACGAATCATCATGGGCTGGATGGAAACGTGGGAGACGGAAATTCCGACGCAGCTTGGCCATTATTGGGCAGGAGCGATGACGATGCCGCGAGAGGTCGTCATGCAAGGGAAATCATTGCTGTTTAAGCCGCTGGAAGAAGTGAAGGCGTACAGGCATAACGCTTATGAGATAGGCAATGTTCTTTTGACTGGCGTTAAAGACATGGAAACCTGTGGAGACTGCTACGAGCTGGAGGTTGTATTTCAGGCGGACCAGGCGGAGGAGTTTGGCTTGAAGCTGCGGGTACACGGCGGGGAAGAGACTGTATTATCCTATCGTCAAACGGAAGGAATCTTCCGATTTAACCGTGATAAGTCAGGCATCGGTCTTGGCGGGGAGCGCAGAACAAAAATAGCGCTCAAGGATGGTTTGCTCGCATTGCATATTTTCGTCGATAAATCCTCCGTCGAGATCTTTATACAGGGCGGCGAAAAGGTGATGACAGGCCGAGTTTACCCCGGCAGTAATTCACTAGGCATTCAAGCGTATGCCGAAGGGTTATGTTCTATGGTATCCTTTAAAAAATGGGATATCAAGTAGGAGGGGCTTAAGCTGTCGAAAGTATATACGATCGGTGAAGCGTTAATTGATTTTATTCCGGATACGCGGGGAATTGAATTAAAGAATGTGGTTGGCTTTCGGAAGGAGGCTGGAGGTGCTCCGGCTAATGTTGCCTGCGCAGTGGCGAAACTGGGTGGAAGCAGCGCATTCATCGGTAAGCTGGGCGTCGACGCCTTTGGTGATTTTCTCGTGGAAACATTAGAGGAAGCCGGTGTAGATACAAGTTTCGTGCTGCGAACGAATGAAGCGAATACGGCGCTTGCCTTTGTCAGCTTAAAGGCAGACGGTGACCGGGATTTTTCTTTCTATCGGAATCCTAGCGCGGATATGCTGCTTTCTGAGGATGAGATCCGCGGGGATCGGTTCGCGAAGGGAGATATCCTGCACTATTGCTCGGTTGATCTCATTGAAGCTCCTGTTAAATATGCACATATCAAGGCGATTGCGGCGATGAAAGCAGCAGGGGGCCTCATCAGCTTTGATCCCAATGTACGGCTGCCGCTGTGGTCGAATCATGAGGAGTGCAGGCAAACGATTTTGCAATTCATCCCGCAGAGCCATTTGGTCAAAATTAGCTCGGACGAGCTAGCTTTTATTACGGGTATCGAGGATGAGGAGGAGGCTATCTCTTCTTTATTTATCGGGGATGTACAGGCTGTCGTATACACGAGGGGCTCTGAAGGAGCAGTATGGTATACGCCACACTACCAAGAAGCTGCGCCTGGTCAGAAGGCAGCGGTAGTAGATACAACGGGAGCGGGCGATGCCTTCATAGGCGCCCTGCTGTACCAGATTCTGCTGAATGACGGTGCTGTAAGCGGGATTGATGCAGAAAAGGCGCAAAGGATGGTTTCGTTCGCCAATGCCGCTGCGGCGCTGACAACGACAAGAGCAGGGGCAATTTCCTCGCTGCCCGTTCTGCAAGAGCTTCCGCCTTTTTAAATGAGTAATGGTAAGAGCATAGTTCCTTCTCCCTCTTTGGGCGAAGGGGCTATGCTCTTTTTTGTGCTGTACATGTCGGCATGAAGCAAGTCAAAACTTGGGGGCCGCGAACGCAGGCTTGTTCATCTTCCGTTCATTTTTGCGTGCTATATTCTAACTTACTAAGACCGATGGAAGGTGGATTACAGTAGATGAAGAAATGGACGATAGGGCTCAGCATTATCATTATCCTGGCTGCTGCAGGGGCAGGTGCCTATTATTTTTATTTTGCGAAAGAGAAGGAAGCGGCAGGTGAGACGCCCACTTCTCGTACGGTAACCGCTACAAAAGGATCTATTTTAAAACAAATTAGCGGTACGGGATCGGTAGCGGCAAATTCGAGGGAGACGGTCACGGCGGGCAAGAGCGGTACGATTGCGACGGTGAATGTGAAAAAAGGGGATAAAATCAAAGCTGGCCAAATTCTCGTTACATTTGAGGCCGCAGAAGATAATGAAGACAAAATTTCAACGATAGAAAAAAGCATAACCAAGCTGGAACAATCGATAGAAGAATTCCAAGAGAATTATAAGGAAGCAACGGGAACGGAAAACGAGGAGGCAACGAAGCAATCCCTTCAGAAAAATATAGAAGACGCGAACACGGAAATAGCTGATTACGAGGAGCAATTGCAAGATATATATGATGAGCAAGCGAAAGAGGAAAAGGTAGTCTCCGCCTCGATTGACGGAGAAATTACGGAAATGGATATTGAAGTGGGCGATGAAGTCAATGCCAATACTACAGTAGCGACTATTGTGGACTATACCAAGCTGGAGTTTGTTACCTCTGTAGATGAGCTTGATATTTCATCGGTAAAGGTCGGCCAAGCCGTTGATCTGTCTTTGAGCGCCATTACGGACCATACGATTGATGCGACCGTATCCGAAATTGCAATGGAAGGCACCTCGAACAATGGCTCGTCGGCGTTTGAGGTGAACATCCTTCTTACAGATATTGAAGGAGTCAAGGTCGGCATGTCTGGTGAAGCGGCTATAACGATTGCGTCCAAGGAAAACATCGTTCTAGTGCCGGTTAATGCTGTCGTTGAAATGGGAACAAAATCATTCGTTCGCATACCTAGTGAAAACGGTGAGCAAGCTGCTGCAGCGGGCGGGCAGCAGCAAGGACGGACAACAACTGGATCTGGCGCAGCGGCAGGCGGCCAGCAGGGAGCGGCGTCAGGACAAACGGGCGCGGCGACTGGAGAGCGGCCTGCGGCGGGCCAAGGTACGGGCGCAGCGGCAGGCGGTCAGCAGGGAGCAACGTCAGGACAAACGGGCGCGGCGAGCGGAGAACAGCCGGCAGCGGGCCAAGGTACGGGCGCAGCAGCGGGCGGCCAGCGTGGCACGGCAGGTCAAGCAGGAGCAAACGGAGAAGCAGGGGCAGCAGCCGGCGGCGGTTTTGCGACAGGCGGGCGAGCAGGCGGCAGGATGCAGGGCGGGCTTGAAGGTCAGCTGGTTGAGGTGACGACAGGTCTTAGCGATGCGAGCTTCGTAGAGATCGTCTCTGGGCTTGCAGAGGGTGACAGCGTACTTGTTCCGATTGCGCAAGGAACGGCCGGCATGGGCACCGAAACGGAAGAGATGACCATGCAGCAGGGCTTTTTCCAAGGCGGCGGTGGCATGGCCTTCCCAGGCGGAGGCACGGGCGGAATGGCTGGCGGAGGCGGAATGCGGAATACAACAAGCGGCGGTGCGCGATGAGTATGAATTCAAACGTTCCTTTAATTGAGATGACGAATATTACGAAGTCATATATGATGGCGCGGGAAAAGACGACCGTTTTGCATGAGGTGTCGCTAACGGTAGCGCACGGCGATTTTCTAGCGATTGTGGGTCCATCCGGCTCGGGGAAGTCGACGCTAATGAACATTATAGGCTGCCTCGACCTGCCGAGCGAAGGAAGCTATAAGCTGGAAGGCCTTGAGATAACGGGGCAAAACGACAATAAGCTGACTGAAATGCGCAATAAAAAAATAGGCTTTATTTTTCAAGGCTATCACCTGCTGCCAAAGCTTACGGCACTCGAGAACTGTGAGCTTCCCCTTATTTACCGGGGTTTGCCTGGCAAGGAGCGGAAGCTTCGTGCAATGGACGCGCTGGAGAGGGTCGGGCTTGGCCAAAAATTAAACCACCGCCAAAATGAGCTCTCGGGCGGCCAGCAGCAAAGGGTTGCGATCGCGCGCGCGCTAGCGACTAACCCGCCCATGCTGCTTGCCGATGAGCCGACTGGCGCGCTGGATTCGAAAACAGGCATGGAAGTGCTTAACATGATGGAGGAACTAAACAAAGCGGGTCAGACGATTGTGCTGATTACGCATGATATGGAAGTAGCGAAGCGGGCAAGCCGAACGGTAATTATACGGGATGGGGTGTTGACCGAGCAGGAGCAAGGAAGGAGGAGCAGCGATGAAACTCACGCAAGGCTTCAAGATGGCAGTCAAGAGCGTCTTGTCCAACAAGCTTAGAACGATCTTGTCTATGCTTGGTATTCTGATAGGCGTTGCAACGGTTATCGCGTTGGTGGCGATGGGGAAGGCATCCTCCAACGAGGTGGCCGAGCAGGTATCGTCACTTGGAAGTCCGAATTCGCTCTCCGTTACGATTACTGGCCGGGGTACGGTTACAACGCTCTCCGTGGATGAAGCGAATGAGCTTGGCGAAGTTGCCAATGTGGCGGGCGTTGCTCCGGTGACAAGTACGACGGGCTATGCGAAGTATGGCAAAACGCAAGTAACGGTGACCGTAGAAGGAATTACGGGCGCTTATGAAGAAGTAAAAGATTTTCCGGTGCAAGATGGAAGATATATCGCCTCTCCGGATATTAAAAACAACACAAAGGTAGCGCTTATCGGCGTGGATACCGCGACCGACCTGTTCGAGGATGAGGGTGAAGACCCGTCTGCCGCTGTCGGCAAAAAAATAACAATTAACGGCTACAACTTTACGATCGTTGGCCTGCTTGAATCGCAGGGCAGCTCGCTTACGGGCTCGAATGACGAGAAAATATTAATTCCCGTAACGACGGCTCAAAAAATATTTCAAACAAGCGGTGTATCTACCATTAACCTAATCGTGTCAGATACAAAGCTGATGGATAGGACCGTTACGGGGATTGAAGCTGTTCTCTATGAGAAATTCCGAGGGAATGAGAATGCGTACCGGGTGCTTAATCAAGAAGAAGCGATGGAGACATTGAATTCGGTTAATGAAACGATGAATAGGCAGCTTATATATGTAGCAATCATATCGCTTATCGTTGGCGGAATCGGCATAATGAATATCATGCTCGTGTCAGTAACGGAACGGACGCGTGAAATTGGCATTCGCAAATCATTGGGAGCTAAGAAGCGTGATATTTTATTTCAATTTCTGGTAGAGGCGGTTTGCATAAGCGGTCTTGGAGGCGCACTCGGCATTGGTCTTGGTTATATCGCCTCTTTTACTATCGGAATGGTAATGAAGACAGAAACGGAGGTTCCAATAGATACCGTATGGCTGGCTTTTGTGTTCTCTGCTTTCGTCGGTGTCATATTCGGCTACTTGCCTGCGAATAAAGCGGCAAGCCTGCGGCCAGTTGACGCCCTTCGCCATGATTAGACGTTTAACGGTTCTACCCTATCATTCGCGCTCATAGAATGTACCATCAGGACCGGTTTAAGAGAGAGGGACTCCTCGCTAGCGGATTCTTATAAACTCTCCCCCGGCCAAGGTGGAAGGAGAGCTCATGAAGCGAAGGATAGGGATGTATTCAATAGTTTCGTTGATCAGTCGAGTGCGGACAAGCAGAGGGCTGGCTTTGTTTGCTGTAGGCGCAATGCTGGGAGCCTCTGTGCTGCTAGTGAGGCTTTCGCTGAATGAGCTCCGGGGCGCGCAAGCCGCAAGGTACATAACGGAGAATCATTTGGCGGAGAAGGATACACAAGCAGAGTCTTCTATTAATACTCCGAAGGACACCGAGGAGCGGCAGACTACTTCTAAAGAAGCCAATCCGCAGAAGACGAATCCAGCTGCAGGCGGTCAATCGAATGCGGAGACGCCTGCGATACTCGATCGTCTCGTGGTCCGTGTCTATATGACAGAGGAGAAACGAATTGAGCGTGTACCGCTCGAAACCTATGTCCGCGGCGTTGTGGCTGCGGAAATGCCAATCGGCTTTGAGCTGGAGGCGCTAAAGGCGCAAGCCATTGCCGCGCGTACGTATATGATACGGAGAATCGTTCAAGGCAATGACAGCGGGGTTCCGGTTGAAGGCGCAGATGTGACGGATACGATTGAGCACCAGGTTTATGTCTCTGTCGCGGATCTCGCCAAAAAATGGCCAAAGGCAGAACAGAAAACAAACATGAAAAAACTGAATGATGCGGTTGCAGAAACGAGAGGCAAGATCATTACGTATAAAGGTGATCCGATCGAAGCAACCTTCTTTTCCACCAGCAACGGGTATACCGAAAATTCGGAGGACTATTGGAACCAGGAGATTCCTTATTTGCGAAGCGTGGCAAGTCCATGGGATGAAGCCATTTCACCGCGATATAAGGAAACGGTAGAGCTGCCGCTAAAAGAGTTTTACAAGAAGCTCGGAGTTGCAAAGAAAAGCTCTGCCAAATCAGCTATTCGTATAGTAGAGAAGACCGCTGGCAATCGGATCAGCAAGATAGTGATAGGAGGAGCAACCTTTACGGGGCGGGAAGTGAGAGAAAAGCTCGGTCTCGCATCCTCTCAATTTACTTGGAATATAAAAGGCAGTTCGATATGGATTACCACCTACGGATATGGGCATGGCGTAGGTATGAGCCAATGGGGAGCGAACGGTATGGCGCAATCAGGGGCGAGCGCTGAGGAAATTTTGGCGCATTACTATTCTAGCGTTCAAGTGGAGCAAGCTTCAAAGCTTTCGGAACAGCTCGCCAGTCACTCTTAATTTAAACTCTTTCAATATTTCATTATCACCTCACGTATAAACCTAGCAGATCTGGTAACAATGGCTAGTGAGGTGATAGAAAATGAATGATCAAAATCAAAGTAAACCGAAGCAAAGACCAGAAGAAACTCCCAAAACCGTTCTGGGAGGAACGTCTGCCGCCAAATCTAGCAGTGGATGGAAGAGCCTTTTTGCAAAGCGATGGGTATCTCCAGCAATCTTCATGGCCGCGGCAGCAATTATCGTAACCTTAATGTGGATCTATCAGGGAGCGGATCAAACGAGTCCTACAACAGGAAAAGCCGTTACTACTGAAGATTCAAAAGAGGGTACGACTGAAACGCAAGGCAAGGATGATCAAGCGCAAGAAGTTATCGCAGGCAATGAATCAATTAAATGGCCGCTGGCTGACAGAGCCGCACTTCAAGTAGAACTGCCGTTCTATGACGAAAAAGCAAGCGATGAAGAACGCGAGGCTGCTCTCGTTCAAGTAGGAGAAACCTTCTCCCCGCATATGGGAATTGACTTCGTTGACCCAAGCGGTAAAACCTTCGACGTGCTGGCTGCACTATCGGGTAAAGTCACTTATGTAAAGGCTGAACCGACGAATGGCAATGTCATTGAGATTACCCATGAAGGCGGCCTTGTAACGGTTTACCAAAGCGTAACCGATGTTGCGGTTGAAGTGGGCGATGATGTTACGCAAGGTACCGTGATCGCAAAAGCTGGACGCAATGACTTGGAACGCGACCTTGGCATTCACCTTCATTATGAAACACGCAGCAACGGCAAGCCGGTTAATCCAAGCTCGCTAATCACGGAGTGAAAATTTCAAAAATAGGACTTTAGACGTACAGGCAGGGAGTAAATCCCTGCCTGTTTTACGTTTTTCTGAAAAATATTTCACATTCCGGCTTGTCAGGCTTGACCATAACGAATATATACGTGACCTACTCATATAATGTACCAAACTATCTCGAGTAGGGAGGCGGGAACGTGCACGATTACATCAAGGAGCGAACCATTAAAATAGGCCGCTGCATCGTGGAAACGAAGCACACGGTGCGAACGATCGCCAAAGAGTTCGGTGTATCCAAAAGTACGGTGCACAAGGACTTGACTGAGCGGCTTCCTGAAATAAACCCCGATTTGGCCGATCAGGTTAAGCACATTCTCGAGTACCACAAATCCATTCGGCATCTGAGGGGAGGAGAAGCGACCAAGATCAAATACAAGAAAACGAGCACGAAGAAGCGTGAGGTACTCGCTGCCGGGAAACTGTGAAGTTTTTTCTCGAATTATAGAGGAAATTTGTCTTTTTTGGCGAATAATAAACGTTAGCGGTTTCAGTGTCAAGGGAACCAAACGTACGTTTTGTAATTATTATTCGTTGGGGGACTTAAGCCTTATGTTGAGCAAGGATATCGGGATCGATCTTGGTACAGCCAATGTATCCATTCATGTGAAAGGTAGAGGCGTCGTGCTCGATGAGCCTTCAGTCGTTGCGATTGAAAGCGATACGAAGCGCGTGCTGGCCGTAGGTGAGGAAGCGCATCGCATGGTAGGCCGGACGCCAGGCAACATCATAGCGATTCGACCGCTGCGCGATGGTGTTATTGCGGATTTTGAAATTACGGAAATCATGCTAAAAGCATTTATTGACCGTGTCGAGGGACGGAAATGGTTTAGCCGTCCCCGAATACTGATTTGTGCGCCAACCAATATAACCTCAGTAGAGCAGAAAGCAATTCGTGAAGCTGCGGAACGCAGCGGTGCCAAGGAAGTTTTTCTTGAGGATGAGCCGAAAGCTGCCGCGATAGGGGCTGGAATGGATATCTTCCAGCCTAGCGGCAATATGGTTGTTGACATTGGCGGGGGCACGACAGACGTGGCCGTTCTTTCTATGGGCGACGTTGTCACTGCCTCCTCCATTAAGGTTGCGGGGGACAAGTTCGACGATGCGATCATGAAGTTTATCAAAAATAAATACAAGCTTCTCATCGGCGAGAGAACGAGCGAGGACATTAAGATCAAGATCGGAACAGTGCTTGAGGGTGGACGGCAAGAAGAGATCGATATTCGCGGCCGTGACATGGTCTCGGGGCTTCCTCTTACGCTCACGATTCGTTCGGGTGAGGTGCGCGAGGCGCTGTGGGATTCAGTTATGTCTATTGTATCGACAGCTAAAGCCGTACTCGAGCGCACGCCGCCGGAGCTGTCGGCAGACATTATTGACCGCGGCGTTATTTTGACAGGCGGAGGCGCTTTGCTCGGAGGTCTTGATGCGCTTCTTGCGGAAGAGCTGATGGTGCCGGTGCTCATTGCAGAGGATCCTATGCACTGCGTCGTTAAAGGAACTGGAATTTTGCTGGATAACTTGGACAAGCTCGGGAAGAAGCAAAGATAGATGCGGCCTAAAACAATAACATTTGCGTGGGTAGGAAGCCTTAGGGGGGCGTAGCCGAGACGTAAATGAGTCATAGGTCGCAGGACAAGCTATTCAGGCAGCCTTGCTTTCAACCGATAACATATATAGTAAGATCGATTGGAAGCATCCAGGGAGGTAACAACGATGTTAAGAGGCTTATATACCGCCGCGTCGGGCATGATTTCTCAGCAGCGCAGACATGATACCGTCACGAATAATATTTCAAATATAAATACGCCTGGCTATAAACAGACCAATGCGGTAACTCGTTCTTTTCCGGAAATGATGCTTTCTTTAACTGGAGCGGGAGAAGAAAATTATACGAAGATCGGGAAACTGACAAACGGCGTTTTTGCGGAGGAGAGCTTGTCTATTCATTTGCAAGGTGATTTAACGCAGACGAATAACTCATCGGATTTCGCGTTGATTTCCAACATTGAATTGAACGGACTGGCTTTTGATGCATCCGGCAAAAATGTTGGTCCGGACGGAGAAGTCACCTATCAGCCGCAAGCCTTCTTTACCCTGCAGGATCAAAACGGCGAGGTTCGTTACACGCGGGGCGGGAAGTTTACGTTGACGGAGGAAGGCTTCCTTATGGGCAGCGATGGATCAAGCGTGCTTGGCACAGACGGACAGCCTATTCAAATGCCTGCCGGCGTGGGGCTTGACAGATTGATGTTAACGGGAGATCAACGCTTTATCGATGCGAATGGACAGGATATAGGCGTACAGCTGCTAATTAGCCGCGTTGATAATCCGAATATGCTGGTTCGTGAAGGGAACGGAAGCTTTCGCCTTGCAGACGAGGACGGCGAAGCGGTTGCCATTGCTCCGGGTGAGCGCGTTGAAGTGAGGCAAGGCTATGTCGAGCGTTCGAATGTCGACGCGGCGCAAGCGGCTGTTGACCTGATGTCGGCGCTGCGGGCTTATGAAGCGAACCAGAAGGTTATCCAATTTTACGATCAAAGCTTAAGCAAAGCGGTTAACGAGGTCGGTCGCGTTTAAGCAACAGGTTGAAGCAGCGGAGGTGCACGAAACATGAACAGTTCAATGATCAACGCGATGGTATCGATGAATGGGCTTCAACAGAAGCTCGATCTTCTTGCTGATAATATTGCGAATGTAAATACGGTAGGATACAAGCGGAAGGAAGCGACCTTCGAGGATCTTCTAACGAACCTAAGAAGCCAGCCTGAAGCGTTCAGTCAGCCCGGCCGTAAAACGCCAATGGATTTCACGCAAGGCTGGGGCTCAAGAATGACGATGGTTCAACCAAATTTATCGCAAGGGCCCATGCAGGGAACGGATAAAGAAACGGATATTGCGATTGAAGGCAATGCGCTGTTTGAGGTAGAAGTGGACGCTGCTGGCAACCGTGCTTACACGCGAAACGGGGCGTTTCAGTTGACGGTCGGCGCAAACGGTGATACGATTTTGGCAACGGAAGACGGTTATCCGGTCGTTGCTAACGTGAGAGACCCCTTGACTGGGAACATGGTTGAAGGCAATATCGTATTGCCGCAAGGGTACAGTCTTCGCGTGAATCCGGATGGAAGCGTGCTTGGAGTATCTTCTGAGCGAACGATAGAGCTAGGCAGCATAAAGCTGCTGCAAGCTTCCCGCCCTGCGGCATTGACTGCGGTTTCCGACAATCTGTTTGTTGTTGCTAATGGAATTGACGCTGGAGATGTTGTACAGCAAATCGTACCGGATTCGGAAAATAGCATTGTTCTGCGTCAAGGGTACTTGGAACAATCAAATGTGGAGCTCACGGATGAAATGACCGAGCTTATTAATGTGCAGCGCGCTTATCAATTGGCAGCTAGAGCTTTATCATCAAGTGATACAATGATGAGCCTTACGAACGGGCTGCGCGCATAAGGATAGGATGATGGTGATGAGTATGGCCGATGAACGAATGGACCGCGAAGAAGGCGGGTTCGGGAGTACAGCGGAAGAGGGCAGAACCGGCAGAAAGAAGCGCAATAGCCGCGCTAAGGCTGACGGAGGCTCCAAAAAGAAGCAACGGTCCAAAGGGGTAAGCACGCTGCTGTGGATATTACGCAAAAGCATCGTGCCGCTTATAATGGTTATCATGCTTGTGGCAGGCCTCTATATAGGTTATGTCGTTTTGGGCAAGCAAGCAGAGGGCGAAGTATTCAGCTGGGCGACGTGGCGGCATTTGTACGATCTCGTGTTTGCTGAATCCTAATGAATATAGAAATAAAAAAAGGTTATCCGATAAACGGCTGCGGCTGCTTATGGGATAACCTTTTTTGATATAAAAGAAGCTATCCCAGGTCTGAATGAAGCCTGGGATAGCCCTTATCCGCTTTATTTGACAGTTACCCGTATTGTTACGCTCTTACCTGCATAGGTTGCTTTAATGGATGCCGTGCCTTTGCTGACGGCGACAATCTTGCCATCTACAACGGTCGCGACGCTTGCTTTGGAGGATGTCCAAACGGCGCTCTCCGTAACGTTGGCAGGATCGCCCGTCGTGAAATTAGCTTGCAGCTTAGCGGTATAAGTTCCGCCTGCACTCAATTGTACCGATTTGCTAGATAGAAGCAGCGATTTCAGCTTCTGAACCACTACGATGGGCACAACGACGGTTTTTCCTTGGTAGGAACCGGTAATCTTTGTCGTTCCAACAGCAATCGCTTTAACGGATGTGCTGCTGACGGTTGCGATACTCGGATTTCCGACTTCCCAATTCATTTTTGAGCCTAAAGAAACTTGTTTGCCGCTTTTATAGTATCCGGTTACTTTAACCGATTTGGTTCTTCCCGGATATAGCTCAACCGAAACGGGGTCGACGACAAGCTTAACGATTTCTTCTTCGACCTTCACCCGAACGGATACGCTCTTGGTCAAGTACGTGGCTGTCAGCGTAAGGCTGGCTACATCCAAGCCCTTCATGGTCGTATCTTTCAAAATGATATCCTCGGAGGTCGTTTTCCACTTGATCTTGCTTGAGACATCTTCTTCCTCGCCATCCTCATTAATGACGGTTACAGAAGGGAACGGTGTTTCTTTTCCTAAAATAATGCTCAGATCCTTCACATCAGCAATCAGCTTCAATGGCTTCACGTGAACGATTAGCTTCACTTCGAGTTTATGCCCTTGTACGGATGCGGTTAGCGTGGATTCGCCGAGCTCCTTCGCTGTCCATTTTCCGTCTTTGATGATTGCAATTTTCTCGTCGGCGGAAGTCCAGGTAACGATTTTGGAGACGTCTACCTTCGTTCCGTCAAAGGTTGTTGCGGTAACGGTCGGCAGGTCCCCGCTGATGCCTTTAAAGCCATCAATGGTCTCACTCTCCACGCTTAGCTCATTAACGCTTGGATACACGGTAATGTCGATGCTGCGGCTTACGCCTTTGTGGCTTGCCGTAATTTTGGTTGTGCCTACGGACTTAGGAGTCACTTTACCAGCGGAAACGGTAGCGACTACAACGTTCGAGGACGTCCATTCGGCTTGGCTTGTCACATCGGAGGTCACGTTGGAATTGTTTAGAACTTCCGCTTTTATTTGAATCGGCGAATCCTGCAGTAGCATGTGATATTCTTTCTCCGGCGACAGCTTGATCGATTGGAAAGCTGTACGGACGACGACATCGACAGTTGTGGATGCGCCCTTATAGGAGACGGTAATGGTTGTTTTACCTGCGCTTACCGCTGATACCACGCCTTTTTTTACGGTAGCGATCTTTTCATTGGCACTGACCCACTTGGCAACGTCCGTGACGGGCTCAGTACCGCCTGTTTTGGGAGCKACCGAGGCTGTTAATACCTTATCGTCATAGCCGATGTCTAACTCGACTAAATTGCCGGAAGCAGCGTTATCGATCGTTATCGACTTATAGGGTGATGTGACATTAAGCGTGATGGTGTCAGACTTGCCCTTCAGCTTAGCTGAAATCACTGCAGAGCCGACACCGATTAATGTAATCACACCTTCATCAACGGTTGCGACAGCGGCGTTTGAGGTTGTCCATACCGCTTCGGTTGTGACTGCTAAATCGGTCACGCTTCCTTTCGTTCCGTTCAGCGTGAAGGACAGCGGTTGTCCGATTTCAATATCCTTAGATACGGGAGCTGTTACTCCGTTCTGCATAAGGGTAATGGAATCATAAACATAATCAGAAGCTGCCTTGATGGAAATCGTAAAGCCTTTATAAGTAGCGCTTATCGTCGCGGTTCCCTTGCCAACGCCGGTTAAAACGCCTTTTTCTACTTTTACGTACGCAGTATTGGAAGATTTCCATGTAGCTTCCGTAGTAATATCCTTCTTTGATGACGAGCCTGAGATGGAGGCAAATACGGATAAGTTGACCTTATCATCTTCAACGAATACTTCGAGCGATGATGTGCTGCTGTTGTAATCCGACGCATCATAAGTAAATTCAATGCCGGTTACGGTGTCTTCTGCGGCGTTTACGACGCCCGTTGCCGAGGTCATAATCATTGCGATTGCAAGCACAGCTGCCAGCCACCTGCGAGTTTCTTTCAACGACATGCTAAAGCGTAAACTAAAATTCACTACATCCCTGTCCTTTCTTGTTTAAAGTAAAGTTTTCTTTTATTAACGGTAAAGGGACGGCGAAAATGAATAACGAAGGCAATATTTGTTATTTAAATTTTAGTAAACCTCGAGGCGATAAGGGCTTGTAACCGGCAGAGCGGGCATTGCGAAGCAGTGATAGTTTTATTTTTACGGGAGGTAGTTGTATAATAGTTGGGAACCATGGTGGACAGTCAGCAATAGGTAGAGGAGCGTGAGAGTTTGAATCTGCCGAATCTCTTAACATCATTGCGTTTTGTATTGATCCCCGTCTACATAGTGGTGTTCGTAAAAGGACATATGATTCCAGCGTTTCTGATTATGGTTGCAGCAGGTATTACCGATGTTCTTGATGGTTATATCGCCCGCAAAAGCGGTCAGGTTACGTTGGTCGGCATTATGCTTGATCCGCTCGCTGATAAGTTAATGCTCATCACGGTTATTGTATCGCTGCTCATCTCCGGCCATATTTCATGGGCTGCTGCTGCGGCGATGTTTTTGCGCGATTTGGGAATGATAGCCGGGGGATTGTATTTTCATTTTCGGGGAAAAAAGACGGTACCTGCGAATTGGATGGGCAAGCTGACAACTGTGCTCTTCTATGTAGCGATCATGCTCATTTTCTTCGAAGCGCCAAATGCTCATTCTTACTTGTGGGCGGTTATTGCTTTCTCGTTCTTGACTTCTATCATGTATATCGTTATGTTCAAGGCGCTGAACAAACCGATTGCAGAAACACCTACCGGACATACGTGAACTTCTGAGGCAACTACATATCATGCGTAAACGGCTGCAGCCGTCCTTTGGCGGCAAAAGCCCGCTTCGCAAACATATATAAGCACGTTTATAAGTGAGAACTTATAAAGTCATATATATGAACAAAGAGGCTTGGCGGAGGACACTTCGGGTCCAAGCAGCCAAGCCTCTTATCTTAACCTTCATAAACTGCAGTTTTATGATGGATATGTATAGTGTCGTACATTTTGACACTTTTTATACTATCTAACCATCGAAAGGGGATTTTTTTGACATGTTGGACATTAATCAAATTCAAGAAATTATTCCGCACCGCCCGCCGTTCTTACTAATCGACCGGATTCTAGAGGTTGAGCCGGGTGTACGGGCTGTCGGTCTCAAAAATGTGACGATGAACGAACCTTATTTTGTCGGCCATTTTCCCGGATATCCCGTTATGCCTGGTGTGCTGATTGTAGAAGCGCTCGCGCAGGTCGGTACCGTTGCTATGTTGATGATTGAGGCTAATAAAGGCAAGCTGGGCTTTTTTGCAGGCATTGACGGCTTCCGCTTTCGCGGACAAGTTAAGCCAGGCGATACGCTGACGCTTGAAGTCCAAATTACAAGACTCAAAGGTTCAATCGGCAAAGGGCAAGGGACAGCAAGGGTAGGCGATCAGATCGTTGCCGAGGGCGAGCTCATGTTTGCTTTATCTAATCCTTCATAAATCAAAATTCATGAATGAAAGAGGCTGCTAATTATGACGAATCCAACGAATACTACTGTTATTGCTAAATATGAGGCTTGGCTGAATGACCCGCTTATCGATGCTGCAACGAAGGAAGAGCTTCGCGGCATTGCAGGAGAAGAAAAGGAAATTACGGATCGTTTCTATCGGGACCTTGAATTCGGTACGGGCGGCTTGCGCGGCGTAATGGGCGCGGGTACGAACCGTTTGAACGCATACACAGTGGGGAAAGCCACGCAAGGACTTGCGAATTGGCTGCTGGCCGGCGCGAGTTCAGAGGGAGCCAGCCCATCGGTTGTTATTGCTCATGATTCCCGTAATTACTCGCCTGAATTTGCGCTAGATGCCGCGCTCGTGCTTGCAGGAAACGGTATTACGACATATTTGTTTACTGCTCTGCGCCCGACTCCGCAGCTTTCTTTTGCTGTGCGTGCGCTTAAAGCATCCAGCGGGATTGTTATTACGGCCAGCCACAACCCTCCTGAATACAACGGCTATAAGGCATACGGCGCCGACGGCTGCCAGCTCATTCCGGAAGAAGCGCAGCAAGTGATTGCCGCGATCGGTCAAATTGTCGGCTTTGATGAAGTGAAGAGGCTGAGCCGCGAGGAAGCGGAAGCTAAGGGCTTGCTGCGCTGGCTTGGAGAGGAAGCCGATCAACAGTTTATTGATACGGTCGTTGCTCAAAGCTTGAATGCGGAGCTTATTCAAGGGGAAATCGGCGAGAAGTTCAGTGTTGTCTTTACGCCGCTGCATGGGACAGGCAATATGCCGGTACGTGAAGTGCTGAAGAAGGTTGGCTTTAAGAACGTGCATATCGTACCTGAGCAAGAGCAGCCGGATGGTTATTTTAGCACGGTGAAATCCCCTAACCCGGAAGAGCGCGAAGCGTTCACGCTTGCTATTAAGCTTGCTCAGCAGGTGAATGCAGACATTATTATCGGTACGGACCCGGATGCGGATCGTATGGGCGCGGTCGTGAAAAATAACGAGGGCGAGTATGTCGTTCTCACAGGTAACCAATCAGGCGCGTTGATGGTCCATTATGTGCTGAGCCAACTGAAAGAGCGCGGACAATTGCCAGGCAACGGCATCGTCATCAAAACGATCGTGACAAGCGAGCTCGGGGCGGATATCGCACGCTCATTTGGCGTAGCCGTCGACAATACGCTGACAGGCTTTAAATATATCGGTGAAAAAATGACAAGCTATGAGAAAACAGGCGAGTATTCCTTCCTGTTTGGTTATGAAGAAAGCTACGGTTATCTAACGGGTACCTATGCACGCGATAAAGATGCGATCGTTGCCGCGTTATTGATTGCAGAAGCTGCGGCATACTATAGCAGTCAAGGAAAAACGCTGTATGATGTATTACTCGAGCTTTACGCTGAATTTGGCTTCTATTTAGAAGGCTTGGAGTCACGTACGCTTAAGGGCTTCGACGGGGTTCAAAAAATCGGAGCGATCATGGATGATTGGCGTCAAAACCCGCCAACCGAAATCGGCGGCGTCAAAGTAGAGCAGGTACTGGATTACGGCAAGGGCCATGACGGTCTTCGTCCAGAAAACGTATTGAAGTATTTGCTTGAGGATGGATCGTGGTTCTGCTTGCGTCCTTCTGGTACCGAACCGAAAATCAAAGTTTATTTCGCAGTGAAGAGTGAATCAAAGGATGCTGCCGCCGCTGCGCTGGAAACGTTGAAAACCGCCGTTATGGAACGGGTAGACCGTAGCGAATAGATCGACAATCACCTGTTTAGAACGGAGGAATTTCGTGTTTTTACGTTGGCAGCAATGGAATCGGCGCGCAAGATTCGTACTTTGGATTATTGCATTATTAGGGGTGGCGGCAGCATTGCCGCTCGGCGCTGTTCGCATGGAAATGGAAAAGTCGTCGAAACAAGTGGAGTATGTTTTTGATTACCGCGATATTGTCGATGTATCGGAACGTCAGGCAAGGCCACAGGAGTTCCTGACGGAGAAGCTCGCCATGTTAAAGGAATCGGGCATTACCACGATGGCCGTGTACGAAAGCTCGTTGAAGGAGCTACAGTTAGCGGGCAGGCTGACTTATTACAGCTCAAGGGATGCTGCGCTGCTGCAGGGTAAGTTTGAGCAGGCAGGCCAAAACTTTACTTATATTTTATTTAACGGTCCAGAAGAAGAAAAAATGATCGGTCCGATCGTGCGCCAGGCGCTTGATCGATCGGAGGCTGTGTATAGCAATTGGACCTATGGGGGCCGTAACGGGATGGTCGTCGAAATGCCGATTGCCGAAGCGGTTATGAAAACGATGGATTTTGACCCGATGTCCTTGCAAACGATTCGCGACGCAGGCTTTGGCATTCTGCCGCGTTTCTCCGACCGCGTACAGCCTTATAATCAAGACGAAACGGATGCAGTGCTTGCAAACTTAAAGGCGTACGGTGTGAACCGCGTGTTATTTGACGGCGATAAAGTGAAGGGCGCATCTGATCAAGCCGTGGATAACAGCCTGTATCAGTTCGGTGAATTGCTAAAAAAATACGATATGGGCATTGCCGCAATCGAAAATTTAAAAAAACCTCAGCAAGGCATAAATAAATTAGCATATATTACAAACTATAACGTAGTCAGATTATATTCCTTGTCGGATAACGACGGGATGACGATGACTTCCGACGCGATTAGCGACCGTTTTCTTCTAGCGGCTAAGGATCGTAATATCCGTATGTTTTTCATGAACGGGACAACCCAATCAAACACGGATAAGGCAAAGATCGTTCATTCCTTGGACAGGCTGGCTGAAGCCATGAGCGAGAAAAATGGCATAGTCGAAAAGCTGTCTAAGGCTGGATTTACGCCAGGCAAGGCAACGGCATTCGATTATGAACAGCCTTCTTGGAATAAGCCTGTCAGAGCTATTGTCGCTGCTGGCGCCATTGCCTTAATTGCTTTATTGGTAGGCGCGTTTATTCCAGGCGTATATATTCCTGTATTCGTTATCGGTCTCTTTGGCAGCGCCGGGTTGTACAAGCTGAACAGCTCTATGATGGAACAGGGCTTAGCATTAGGCGCGGCGATTGCCGCACCTACACTCGCGTTAGTGTGGGTCATGAACCGTATCTATTCCCGTACGGTAGGCGACAGGCGCGTGGTTGGTGGTCCTGACTGGACGGTGGGCCGAAGCAAGCATAGCCAGACGCCTCAGCAGCCCGGTGCCGTTTACGAAAACGGAAACCAGATGAAATGGATTTTCCCGGCGTTGTCGATGGGAAGGCGTTTTGGGCTCGCTTTGAATTGGTTTATCGTAGCGACGTTGATTTCACTTACGGCTGTACCGATTGTTTTCGGTTTGCTGAATAACATCACATACAATTTGGTGTTGGAGCAATTCCGCGGCGTAAGCCTGCTTCACCTCGCGCCAATTGCGTTGGTTGCGGTTTATGTGCTGCTGTATAACAGCCAAATGTCGCTAGGCAGACTGAGAATTCTGCTTTCAAAGCCGATTACGTTAACTTGGATTATCCTTGCAGGCGTTATCGGAATTATCGGCTATTATTACCTGTCACGTACAGGCAACAGTGGACAAGTATCCTCCGTTGAATTGGTTATTCGTCATTTCCTGGAGTCGACCTTCGGCGTAAGGCCGCGGTTTAAAGAGTTTTTGCTGGCGCATCCGCTATTACTGCTAGGACTATTCTTATCGCTTCGGTACCGTGCAGCTTGGCTGCTCATTATTATCGGATCGATTGGACAGCTCTCGATGGTGGATACGTTCGCACATCTTCATACACCGCTTTATATTTCAATGATTCGCGTACTGCTTGGCTTGGGTACAGGTGCGATAATCGGCTGCATTTTGATTCTGGCTTGGCAGCTAGTGGAAGGAGCAATTCGTAAATGGGCACCGGCAATCATCCGCAAGTTCGTCGCATAGTGATCTCGGGCTACTACGGCTTTCGCAACAGCGGCGACGAAGCGGTGCTACGATCGATATTGCTTGCTTTGGAAGAACAAAGCAGTTCCCAGGGCATTAAAATTCAGCCGGTCGTGTTATCGGCTGATCCGGCCTTGACAAGCAGTATGTATGGGGTGGAAAGTGTTCGGAGGATGCATCCAGGTGATTTGTGGAATGCGCTAAAGGGCTGTGACGGCCTCATAAGCGGAGGCGGAAGCCTGCTTCAAGATGCAACGGGTACCAAGACTATTCCTTACTACACGGGAGTCATGAAGCTCGCACAGCTGCTCGGCAAACCTACATTCGCCTATTCACAAGGCATCGGACCGGTAAACCGCCGCTTTATGGATCCGCTTATTCGCGGAGTTATGAAGCGCAGCGCGTATGTGTCCGTTCGGGATACTGAATCCGCAGCTTTGCTTGGCCGCATCGGGGTACCGGTAGAGATGATAGAAGTGGTGCCTGACCCGGTAATGGGCTTGCCTCTGCCGGCGGGCTCGGAAGAAGAAGCCCTTCGCTCCTCGCGTAATGCTGAGGACATGTCTTCGGAGCCGCCGCTAGTCGGCGTATCCTTGCGCCGTTGGCGCAGCGACGGCGCAGATCTCGCGCGCGCCGCGGAAGCGCTGGTCGCGCTGTCGAAGCGCATGCCTGTGCGGCTGCGCTTCCTGCCGTTCCACACCCCCTCCGACATAGAAGCTTCGGAGCAGGTGATGGAACGGCTGCGCGGCAGGCTCGGCATCGGTTCCACCGCCGAGCTGGCCGAGCCCGGCGACGACCCCCAGCAAATGCTGCTGGAGGTCAGCCGGTGCGACGCTTTGTTCGGCATGCGCCTCCATGCGCTTATCTATGCCGCAGGCCAAATGGTTCCCATGCTTGGCCTATCCTACGACCCGAAGATCGACCAATTTCTTGGCCGCTTAGGGCTGAAGGCCATCGGCACAACCGAGCAGCTGGACGCGGAGGCCTTTGCGGATGCGGCATGCCAGCTGCTCGCTGACAAAGCCGGCTGGCGAGCAAAACATAAGCCAGCAATCGACCTATTAAAACAACAATCGCAAAAACCGGCGCAACAAATCGTTCAATACCTGCGTCATACATTATCGAGGTGAGTTTCTCTTGTCGAAACAATTACCAACAGTGCCGATATACGGCATACCATTCTCCAAGGCGAGCATGGATGAAACGGTTCAATATTTAACGGCGGCAATCGAAGGAAGACGGTTAACGCATGTCATTACCGCTAACCCGATCATGATTATGTCGGCTGTCGAGAGCGCGAACTACAGCGCGATGATTCGTCGCGCGGATCTTATCGTACCCGACGGAGCAGGCGTGGTATGGGCAGCCAAATACGTTGGCAATCCGGTCACGGAGCGCGTAACGGGATTTGATCTGATGCACCGCCTTTTAGAGCAGGGTGAAAAACGCAAATGGAAGGCCTATCTGCTTGGCACCTCGCAAGAGGTTATCGAGGCGGCGGCCGAGAAGCTGCAGCTGCAATATCCTCAGGTAAAAATCGTAGGCTATCGGAATGGTTTTTTTGGCCCAGAACAGGACGAAGAAGTGGTGGAAGCCATTCGCGCAGCGGCGCCTGACTTATTGTTTGTCGCGCGCGGAGCGGATACGCAGGAGCCTTGGATTGTTAAGTTTAAGAAAAAGCTCGGCGTGCCTTTAATTATGGGCGTCGGCGGCAGCTTCGATGTCGTTTCGGGTAAGCTAAAGCGAGCTCCGATCGTGTTCCAGAAGCTTCGGCTTGAATGGTTCTACCGCTTGCTTCAAGAGCCGAAAAGGTACAAAAGAATGCTCGTTTTGCCGAAATTCGTAGTGAAAGTGCTTCGCGACAAAGAAAACGTAACAAAACCTCGGTCTACACCGTGAAATTCTCGTTAAAACCCGCTAAATTGGTTAAAAACGGGGTTGGAGTTTCTTTTTCAATCGGAGTATAATTCACTTCGGTAGAAAGAAAAGGGGAGTTGCACACATGCCGGTTGGCTTGCTGTATTCAATTGGGTTCATAATCGCTCTTGTTCTAGCCATTGCGATGACGCCGCTTGTTAAGAAGTTCGCATTCAAAGTAGGCGCAATAGACAAACCAAACCACCGCAAGGTACATACGCGCATTATGCCGCGTCTTGGCGGTCTAGCTATTTATATTGCATTCGTTGGCGCATTTTTTATCTTATCGCCATTTATACCGGACGGCTTGCTCCGTCCACAAGATTCAAACATGATCAATGCGCTGCTTGTCGGCGGGACGATGATCATTATTTTAGGTGCTTTCGATGACCGCTTCGAGCTGTCGGCAAAAGTGAAGCTTTTGGGTCAAATAGCTGCAGCATGCGTTGTCGTATTCGTTTTTGACGTAAAGATCGACCTGTTGAACATTCCGTTTGGTGAAACGATGCAGCCGATTGCCGGCTGGATCAGCATCCCGATTACGATTTTATGGATCGTTGGTGTAACGAACGCCATAAACTTGATCGACGGTTTGGACGGGCTCGCTGCCGGCGTATCCGGCATCGCGATTGCAACGATTGTTGTGATGGCCTCGCTCATGGGCTTCCAGCCCGTGATCCTGCTCAGCACGCTGCTGTTAGGCGGAATCGTCGGATTTCTCGTGTTCAACTTCCATCCCGCAAAAATATTCATGGGAGACTCGGGCTCGCTTTTCCTCGGCTTTAGCTTAGCAACGCTTTCGATGCTGGGTTTCAAGCAGGTTACGATTGTATCATTCGTCACGCCGCTGCTCATTATCGGCGTTCCGCTCTCAGATACTTTCTTCGCCATCGTTCGCCGCTGGGTGAACAAACGTCCGATCTTTGCACCGGACAAAGGCCACTTGCATCACAGACTGCGTGATCTTGGCTTCAGTCACCGCCGTACGGTTCTTATCATTTGGGGCGTTGCCGCAATCTTCGGCGCACTGGCAATCGTACAATCGGCTGTCGTGCAATCGAGTGCTGCGAACTGGATTACCTTTGCCGTTATTTGTATGCTCATGTTCTTCTTGCAAATAGGTGCCGAGGTTACCGGAATCGTAGACAAAACGCGCAGGCCGTTAATTAATTTTCTAAATCGAATGAGGCTTCGACTGAAGGTTGATGCTGAATCCCGTTCCAAATAATCAAGAGCTCTGAATCCCTTAGGGGAAACGGGGCTCTTTTTTTGTTTTTGTAAATGGCGTAATACACTAAAAAAATGGGAGCTGTTAGCCGATAACTACAGTACAGAACTTTTCTGCGGTCAGCACGTCTAGCTGCACAGCAAGTGATAACTGGCTAAAGAGGAAAAGGGAGGAAGGTTTATTCGTAAGCAAGCCGCAAAGTCGTCAGTCGAACTTTAATTCTAATACCCATGCTCGTTATATACATAAAGGAGGAACATTGTTTTGAAAAGATTACTTTCATTAGCGCTAACGCTGGCACTGTTGATTACATTGTTGCCGCCGTTCGGTTCGTCACAGGTGGCAAACGCCGCAACAGGCAGCTTCAGCTTCCCTACGGAGAAAGATTTATCTACGCAAGCAAGGGTAACGACGGATCCAAGCCTTACGCTGACAGGATCCATTACCGGGGTAGACCCATCGTCTGTTTCGTATAGCGTTACTCAAATTATCAATAACAAGGGCAATGATAATCCTACCGATGATCAAATTGGCTCGAAGCGTGAGAACATCACAAGCAACATCTATATCAACGGATTTTCTATCCAAGTCTATAACGTTGAGCTTTTCCCGGGTCTGAACCGCATTACGTTCAAAGGCGTTCAAGGCGGCGGCGAAGTGACCAATTCGATCTACATCGAATATCACAACGGCCCGGTATTTTATGATTTGGTTGCACAGCTTGACGGAAATAAATTCAACATCGAAGAAGCAGGTACTACGGTCGTTCACTCTGCGGCATCCGCTGGTCGTCAATCTGCGGATATTAGCATTACGGGCTTCGCTCCTAATGCGCAGCAGGTAACGGTTGACGTAAACGGCAGCAGCAAAACCTATTCCGTTAACAGCTCCAACAGTTATCAGTTTGCGGCATCGCCGATCACGCTCCAAAAAGGTAAAAACCTAGTTACGATTAAGGTGAAAAATGCGAACCAAACCGTAGAGACGACTCGCGAAGTAGCCTTTTACAACGGTGAAGTAACCTTTTATGATGTCAACTTGAACGGAGTTGCGAACGGTGCAGCAACATCTGAACCGCTCGAGTACAATCCTAATTTATTAGTAACGAATACAAATACGACATCCCTAACGGGTAAAATTATTGTTCCTAACTATTTGAAGGATGATTCCGCTCCAGCGGACGGCACGCTTGAGCCGCATCCGGATCCTAGTAAAAGCATCCCGATTAAGTACACAATAACAGCGAGTGGCGGAATCAGCTTTACGCAGCCAGTTGCTCCTCCAGCGAGCGTGCCTGTTGCAACTCCGGTGGGTACTTATACAGGAAATGAAGCGTTTTTCATCTATGAATTTACAACGGCTATCGGAGCCAACCATGCACTAGTTTTCGACAAATCCTATAATATTCAAATTACAGCAGAAAACGCGAAAAAAGATGCACTTGGCCAACCTGCCGATGAAGGAACCGGACTTATGGGTTTCTCGTTGAAGGATGCAACTAAGAAATTTATCGAGAATATTAACTATTTAAGTGGTTATAGAACAGGCAACGGGGAAGCTTTGACAGGAACTCCGCTTGAAGGCGCTAATCTTTATACTGTGCCATTCGCTATGGAAGTTCTTGTTGGAAATCCTGTTTTGACTGAAACTAACGGTTTGGTAACCGTAGAGGATATTAAAAATGTTTCTGGTACATCTGCACCAACAAGCTATGATTACGATAGTACCAGTAACATCGAGAACGTGTCCTCAAGTCTTGTCAATAAATACGTAAACGTCAATGGGAAAGTTTATAAGCGAGAAATTCTTATTTTCAAAAAACTTCCGTTCGAAGGTACGCAGACGGTTACGCTGGATGTTGGCGGAGTATCGAAGCAAGTTAAGTTCACGATGCTATTCGGACCGTATGTAAGCTATACGAGCGTATTTGATAATATGACGGTTTATGATGATACGAATAAGCTTAAAGCGGATCGTATCGCTGAGGCTATTACGGGAGCGTTGAGCGATTTCAAAGGTATTCTCAACAATATCAATAATACTTCTGAGATTCGTTACGATTTTAACGGTACAGCAGCGCAAACGGTGTTTTTCTATGTGAATAATACGCCAATCAAGCTCGCGCAAGGGACAAGCGGAGTAACAAGCTTTACGATTCTAAATGCTGCTGAGCGTACAAAAGCTTTCGAGTCTTTGTTCAGCGGTGAGAATGAGGTCAAATTCGTATTCCAAGGCAGTAAAAACTCCTATGAGAAGAAGATCAAGCTTTATCTCATTCCGACGAATATTCCTGTCATACCGGTAGAGGGAACTATCATTTATCCTTATGGCGCGCAATACAGTGAGCCGGTTCCGAATGATCCGAACTTTGTGAACCGCGGCAGCGTCTTTACGACAAATGAAGCATTCATGAATGTGTTCGGTACATTTGACTTCATTGATTTTACGGCAACTGGCGCTACAGATGCTGATATCGTCAGCAATATTCAAGCGAAAATTACACAGATGGATAATCCTATAAACGGTCTAACGGATCCGAGCAATTATATCCTGAAAATCGAGAACAGCAACTTCACGAATCCGATTGCTTGGGATTTGAGTAAAAAGCTTATTATTATGCGCGGCACCACCGTGATGGGCACCGTAAATAACGGAGCTGCTAATGAAGTAGCGAATCTAGCGGTTCGTTACGACATTTTAACTAAAACATTCTCGTTCATTCTAGTAGGACAAGAACTAAATCCAGACGGTAGCTCCAGTGTGTATACCTTTACGGTATTCAACAACGGCGAAACAGGTCCGAAAGCGTCTTATCGCTTAGAGGTTGACCCGACATCGCTGCCTTACAAAGTATTGCGTCCGATTTTGCCGGCCAAAAATATCGTCAATCAAAACTACGTTGAAGTAGTCATCGATGCTCCTGGAGCGCAGACGATAACGATTAATAAACAGGTGGCAGAGAAAATTGATTTCGATTCCGATAACAATCCGGCTACTGTAGAACAATTTTATAAAAATACGTACCGCGTATTCGTAAATAATCTAAAAGTAGGTAAGAACAAAATCGATTTCATAATCTCGAGCGCCAATGATAAAGTACAAAGCAGCATCGAAATTACGTATGCGCCAACCAATATTCCAGGCGCACAATTTCTTCAAACGATGGCAAGCAGCCACAAGATTTTTGATGGAGCACTAAATTTAAAGTTTGAAAAAGGCACAACGCTAATCAGAACTGATTTCAACGTGCCTGCGGCCCTGAAAAACCAAGTGTTCACCGGCCATAATCTCTTGTTTGCCATTGCAAACTCAGAAGATGGCGTCGTTGACCGCCGCGAGCTTGAAGCTTTGCCACCAAACTACAATATTATATTGGAAAGCTTTGGGACACGGTTCAGGCTTTCTTATCCAACTCGTTTCACCAAGGCTAGTCCGGTTTATTGGATTGACGCGGGATTAGCGGATGATCCGRCGACAATGAATGCTTACGATCCGCTGACAATGGGTGTCGACCCGTATCAATTCCCGAACGCGACTGGAAAGGGCGGAACGAAGATTCCTACCTACGATGAGCGTCCGGACAATAGAGAGCTGGTTACTTCCAAGACCGGCACGTTGACGCTTGCCTTCGATCCGAATATGAAGGATAGTATCGGGACAATCATCACGGTCTACCGTTACGATGTAAAAGCGAAGTATTGGGAAAATATCGGCGGAACGGTCGACGTGAAGAAAAACACAATTACGGTTCCATTCAATAAATTCGGTTACTATGTAGTTGGAAAAATGGTGTACTCGTACACTGACATGACATCGCATCCTTATGCGAGAAACTTCCTCGAAGCCATTTATTCGAAAGGCATTATGAATGCAGCGGGCTTTGACGATTTCGGCGCTAACATCTATATCTCACGCGGCGAGTTCGCGAGAATGATGGTTAAGGCGCTTGATATTCCTCTTAACTACGAGCTGAGCAAGCCGCATTTCGATGATGTGCCAGCGATCATTAACCCTGATGCGTTATGGGATTATCGATACGTAGAAACGGCAGCCCGAGAAGGGATCATCCGCGGAACCGGTCCGAGAACGTTCCAGCCTAGCGCCAACTTAACAAGAGAAGAGGCTTCTGTCATTATCGCAAGAGCGCTCGACTTGAAGCTGGCTACGGATTCGACGAAAATCGATAAGGATCTGGAGAAAACGTTCAAAGATGCAGGAAGCGTGAATTTCTATGCGAAAAGCTCGGTTATCGCTATCGCGAAAAAGAAATATATTATCGGTTCTCTAGTTGATCCAAGCAATCCGAAGGCAGGTTCTGTATTCGAGCCTAGATCCAACCTGCTTCGCTCTGATGCAGCTATCATTGTTGCTCGTATTTTAGCTGACTTGAAGAAGCTTCCGAGCATTGGTTAATTGGTTATATAAAGAAATTCCAAGCTGGTTGCAGACTTGTTCTGCATCCAGCTTTTTTCTTGCAGCCATGGGCGTTCCACGCCGCGTGAAACATTAAATTTGGAAAATGTTTATTATCGACGAGCTCTATGAAAACAAGCTATACTATCAAAGTACTTAACGTACACGAGCAAAGCATGCGAAATGAGGTACATACGACGCAAAACAAAAAACTTTAATTTTTTTTCAGAACATCGCAACTTTTTGTTGTGACGTGCGTTTAAATACATGACGTTATAACAAACGCATGTAATTGAATCGCTAGACCTAGTGCTGCTGGAAAGGAATTGGAATGAATTCTCAACTTCCTCTTTACGGTACGACCCGCCCATTGTATAATGTTATAGTGGTGGCGCGACTCTAGCATTTTTCTCGCATTTTTTACAAGTTTCTACGACATGATCTTACAAATGGGTTTATCATGATTGTAGACATTATTTATATCAAATCTATGCTCAACTCTGGAAAGGGGGTGAATCGACATGAGGGAAAAGAGCAATTCACTATTTAAACAAAACTCTCAACAACCGCACGTATTTAGAGGAGGAGAAATAAAGGTTATGAAGAAAAAAATAGCAGCATTTGTACTAGCTACAGCGCTAGTCATTCCATTATCAGTTCCAGCTTTCGCAGCAACACCATCTGATGTAGTGGGTAAACCAGTACAATCCGCAGTAGAAGAGCTTACTGCTCTTGGCGTAATCAACGGTTACGAAGATGGTACTTTCAAACCAGAAAACGATATTACTCGCGCAGAACTTGCTAAACTAATTGTTATTGCAACTGGTAATGCAAGCAATGCTGAGCTTTTGAAATCACAAAAACCTAACTTCAGCGACGTTAAAGCAAACCAATGGTACACTGGTTACATCAACGTAGCAGAAGCTAAAAAATTGGTTCAAGGCTTTAACGGTAAATTCCGTCCAAGCGAAAAAGTTAAGTTTGAAGAAGCAGTAGCAGTATTGGTACGCGCACTTGGATACAAAGACGCTAACCTTTCTGGCACATGGCCTAATAACGTATTGTTGCAAGCTAACTCTTCGGAACTCAACATGTTCAAAGGTGTTGACATCACTAAGGGTCAAGCAGCTAACCGTGGCGTTGTAGCGCAATTGGTTTCCAACACACTTGATGACAAATTTGTTTCTTACGACAAAGACCAAAACCTTGTTACAACAGGCACTAAAACACTGATTGAGCAAATCGGTGCTGTAACAACTGGCGTTCTTGAAAATGTAGCGCTTGAAAACAACAGCACGCAAATCCGTGTTAAAGGTCAACTTCATACTGTTGCTGCTAACTTTGTAGTAACTGGCGGCAAAAAGCTTTCTGAGCTTGCTGGACGTACAGTATCCATCATCAAAGTTAACGATAAAGTAGTAGCAGTTTCCGACAAACAAGATGCTGCTAAAGTTGCAACAGGCAAAAACAAAACAGCAATCGTAGATCTTACTGATGCTGGAACAATCACTTTGGATGGCGTAACTGCTCCATACCAAATCGCTCCTAACTTCTTCTTCATCAAAAACGGTGCACTAGTTACCGCTGCTGCTGCTAAAGACATTTCTGCAAATGCTAGCGTATCCTTGTACCTAAACACTGACAACAATGAAGTAAGTGCAGTAGTAGTTACTGAATACTCTGCAACAAACAAATTGTTCGTTAGCTATGATGCAAAAACAGCTTACCGTGCAGCACAAGTTACTTACAACGGTGGTATTGTATCTGTAGACGAGAACACAGTTATTACTCTTGATGGTAAAACTGCTCTTGCAACTGACCTGAAAAAAGACGATGTACTTGACGTTGTTGCTAACGGTTCGAAAGCTGTATCCGTTGAAGCTGTTCGCAAAACAGCAACTGGTAAAGTAACGTCGACTTCTACTACTGGCACTGACAAAGCTTATGTTGTTAATGGCACTAGCTATGTAGAAGCTTCCGCTCTTAACCTTGTAATCGGTACTGAGTACAACTTCATTCTTAACAAAGACAACAAAATCGTGTCTGCTTCTGTAGTTACTGCTGGTGAAGGCGCTCCTGCATACGGCGTTATCACTAAAGTTGTTAACAACGTAGCTGTACTTGATGGCGTACAAGTAAGCACTAAGGATAAAGTTGAATACTTCTCCTTGAAAACAAATGCTAAAGAAGTAGCGTACCTTGCTGATACTTTTGCAACTGCTGACAGCGATGCTGATGCAATTGCTAAGTTCACTTATGACGCTGCTGGTAAAGTAACAGGTGTTACTGCAGCACAAAATCTAGCTGTAGGCGCTTCTGCTGATGTTACAGAAATCTCTGCATCTGCTATCAAAACAAATTCACTTTACAACATTACTGCAAGCACTGTAGTTGTAAACGGTCTTGACCTTGTTAACAACAACGTTTCGATCGGTACTCTTGCAAACATCACTAAAAACGATAAAGTAGTCATCGTTAACGACAGCATCAACGCTTCGTATATCGTAGTGACTAAAGACAACGAAGCAACTTCTGAGCTTGCTAAAGTGTCTGGACTATTCGTTTCGAAAACTGAAGGTGTAACTGCTACTGGTTCCACTTACAGCGTGAAATTGAATGTTGCTGGCAAAGAAGAAACTTATGTTGTTTCTGAAGCTGCTTTCGGTACTGCTGTAGCTGCTAAACAATTGGTAACTCTTGTTGATTCTACACCTGCAACACTTGGTTATGAAACACTTACACCAGCAGTATCTGGTAACAACCAAGTTAGCGATGTAAACACAACTACAAAAACATTTGAAATCAATGATGTTAAACACGTAGCAACGGCTAACACGCTTTACTACGTAATCGACAAAGACGGTGTAGTATCTGTAGCTGGCTTTGATGCAGTAACATTTGCTGGTACTGGCGATGCTGGTACACACTACAAATTGGCTTTCACAGTAACTGGTAACCAAGTTGGCGGCGCGTTCGCTGAAGTGGGCGCTATCGTTATCACTCAACTTCAATAATAGAAGTTGAATCAAGAAAGAAAGAGTCGCCGGATTACCGGCGGCTCTTTTTTTTGTGTTCATTATATTATATCTTACGAGCAATGTTTCGAATCGTTCATATGCTGTTCACAATAAACAGCTATAGTTGAACTAACATAATAACACTATCACTTGTAAGAATAAGGGGGCTAAAGTTCCGCCAATGAATTAAATTCTTTTTGTTAGACGTTGATATTGCGAAACTATTGCAAGGTTTTTATCGTCTAAATATGAAACGCTAAAATAATAGGAGTGATTATCACAATGCGACACAGCTTTAGAAAAGCATCCGTACTTATATCTGCCATAGTCGCTTTAATCGTAATGGTAAGTGCGATTCCAGTCAGTTTCGCTGCTAGTACACCAGCTTCAGCAGCTGTGAACAAGAAAGTCTACATAAGCGGAGCTTCTTACGTACAGCTCATTGATGCAAATTTAATCCCAAGCTCAAGTGGAGCAACGGCAAGTTTCACGTTTACCTTTTATAATGGAGACAGTAAGGATCTTGTCTTAAACGATTATTGGGCCAGACTGAAATCAGTAGGAGGGACAAAATATACGTTAACCCTACTTGATCAAACGAAAAAAAGAATAGCTCCTAAATCGTCGGCAACGTTGACCTTCTATAGTCAGGTCGGCTCTAAGATGACGTTAGACCAGCTTGTTGTAAATATAATAAAGTTTGATTTCTCTGTTGCTGGCTATGAGCGTACTGTAGCGAAATACACCTTCCCTAAGGGATATGCTAATTTTATAAAAGCAGGCGGCTTCAAACCAGTTCAAATCAATAATTCCAGTGTAAATGTAAGAGTGGATCAAATTAACGTAACCAAAAAAGAGAAGTATTATGAGTTTAATTTGAGTTACGTGGCAAGAAATACAAGCAAGTTTGGTGTAACTCTTCCGGTATACAATTATTATGTACAAACATCAGCTGGTTTATATAAGCTGAATTTAAAAAACAAAACGGATGAAACACTATTGCTTGAGCCTTCAGTTTTGAATGCTATACGTTTGACAGGAAATATTCCATCCACATTAGCTACTACAGGCTGGAAGCTCATCATTACAAATTCGGTAGGTGCTGAAACGAATAAAGTGGAGCTGCCTGTCGGTACATTTGATATTCCGTTCAAGCTTACAACTACGCCAGTAGGCTCATCTGTTACTACATTTACGAATGATAGCGGAACTTACGAGGTAACGCTTAAATCGGTGCAAAGATTGCCGTGGACGACAAAGGATCATGTCATTGCAGAACTAGTCATTCGTAACAAAGAATCAGTATTCGTACCGTTACCTGATTTAACAGGGCAATATGTGGTCGATGAGAACATAAAACTTGAATCCAAGAAAGTAACGGGTACAGATACGATTGGCCTCGCTCCTGGAGCATCGGCAACCGTTCATTTTATTGGAGACATTCCTTTTACTTATTCTTGGAAGCAATTTAAATTGCAATTAAGCGAGAAAACTGGAGAAGAAACTTCATTGCTCGCTGAGCTAACCAAATCAGCAATCACCTCAGTACCCGTTGTGAAATCGGGCTCTGTATATACACAATCCGTTGCCGGATCACAGTTAACGGCGCAAGTTACGGATGTTCGAACTTATATAAACGAAGATAGTGAGTTATTTGCAGTATATATGGATGTTACGAATAAACAAAACCGCAGTAATATTTTGCCGGTGTGGGCAGGCTATTTCAAAACGGCTGACGGAAATTATTATGAAGTGAAGACGGTTAAAGCAAACAATACAATTAAGCCATCCAATAAAGAGCAAGTTATTTTGTATGCGGATTTGCCGATAAACGCGAATAAAGAGGGCATCCAGCTACTTATCGGTGAAGCTTATGATGACAATGGCGTTATTGTGGGAACCGGAACGGCTAAAGGATATATCAGACCGATTCAGCTTGAGCTGCCAATTGAAAAAACAGACATTTCAAGTTTCAAACAATTGAAGGTTGGTCCGTATACCGTTGATATGACTTACTTCAATGCTTATATGATTGAAAGAATTCTTGAAATTAGTATGGGAGCAACAGTTGCAAAGGATCGCGCTTATGACGGCTTCACGCAAAGTAAGCTAACCATGGTGCTAGAGAAAGAACGAACTAATGAAATCATTCTTACTCACACGATTGATCTTGAAGGGAAGTCCGAAGGCGGGACGACTTGGAAGGTTGGAGATAACTTCAGTGAAGTAAGCAAAGACATGTCTTCAACGCCAGTGTGGGATAATTACACACTAAATATTTACGAAACATTTGAAAATCATAAGAAAAAGCTTGCCTCTGTTGATATTGAATGGTCATCCTTTGTGAATTGGCTGGCAGACAAATAATCAAAAGAGAAAAAACTGGTTTCTCCTACTTAAATCTAGTATCTTTATAGGAGATGCGTGATAGAGAGGAGATTGCTAAGTGAAACAAAAAGTACTACGAGGAGTCGTTGCTGCTGTTTTAGTAGGAGCTGGCGTGTGGGTCGGCGTGAACTTTGCTTCACCGCTTGAAGCGGAATCAAATGCGCTGACTCCAGGCTCTGCCGAGGATCCGGTTGTTACGAAAAGCTATGTAGACGAGCAGCTTGCCAAAGCGGGCGGCGGTCCTATAGAAACACCTGGCACAAATACGGCGCTTGAGGTTGTTACTGTACCTGCAGGCAAGACACTCATGGCAGGACAAGGTACTGAAGTCATTGTACGCGTCGGCAAAGCAATTGCTTACAGCTCCGATGCCAGCGGTATTGCGGATCTGACTGGCGGTACGGATTTGACGAAGGGGAAAGCAGTTCCGACGAATCATTTGCTGCTGTTTCCTCGTGAAGGACGCGGCATACTGCCTGATCCGAACCAAAAGAATGGTTTGACTGTATTGGTAAAGGGTAGTTATACCTTGCAATAATATGGATGGATGATCTACATTTTACCCGAACTGACAATAGATTATACGCTTCAAAAAGGATGGAAGGATGCACAATACAAGTGTATTCAACATTCTATGGAGGTGCTATTCATGAGTCGTTCGAATAAAGTGGTTGTTCCTACAAGCAAAGCTGCGTTAAACCAGCTGAAGTATGAGATTGCTGCAGAATTTGGATTAACGTCTGGAGCCTATGCAGGCACCGGTGCTGACACAGAATTCGCTGGAGAGCTGGGTGCGTCTTCGGGTGCTGGCGGCGGAAATAGCGTACATTGGTCTTCCTTATCCACACGTCAAGCAGGCTCAGTGGGTGGAGAAATCACAAGAAGACTGATTGCGCAAGCGGAATCAGTGCTTGGCGGATACCAATAACTGGTTAAAAACCCGGCGTCCATTGACACAAAGCGACATTTTCGGTATCATACTGTTTTAGAAGAGTTGTCAAACAACCTTTTCCTTCGGGGAAAGGTTCATTTTTTGTGTAGAATGTCCGCACTTATTTCATACTAAGGTTGTAGGAGGTTGATACGAATGTCGGTTAAAGGACGCCACTTGTTCACATCGGAATCCGTTACTGAAGGCCATCCGGATAAGATCTGTGATCAAATATCCGATGCTGTCTTAGATGCATTCCTAGAAGCAGATCCACACGCGCGTGTCGCTTGTGAAGTTTCAGTAGCAACAGGACTTGTTTTGGTTATTGGGGAAATTAGCAGCAGTGCAGATTATGTTGATATTTCAGCAATCGCACGCCGTACGATTAAGGAAATTGGCTATACGCGTGCCAAATACGGCTTTGACTCCAGCACTTGCGCAGTATTGACATCGCTCAATGAGCAGTCAGCTGATATTGCACAAGGCGTTAACGCAGCGCTTGAGACTCGTGATGGCAAGGACATGAAGCAAGAGAACGAAGATATCGGCGCAGGCGACCAAGGTTTGATGTTTGGTTTCGCAACAAACGAAACACCTGAGCTTATGCCGCTTCCGATCGCTTTATCGCATCGTATCGCTCGTCGCTTGTCTGAAGTACGTAAGAACGAGACGCTTGCATACCTTCGTCCAGATGGTAAAACACAAGTGACAATCGAATACGCAGACGGCAAGCCTGTTCGTGTAGATACTATCGTTGTGTCCACGCAGCATGCGGAAGAAATCACGCTTGAGCAAATCCAACAGGATATTCTTGAGCATGTTATTAAGCCGGTTGTTCCAGTGGAATGGCTTGATGCGGAAACAAAATATTTCATCAACCCAACTGGCCGCTTCGTAATCGGCGGACCGCAAGGTGATGCTGGTCTTACAGGCCGTAAAATTATCGTTGACACGTATGGCGGCTATGCTCGTCATGGCGGCGGCGCATTCTCCGGCAAGGATCCTACAAAAGTTGACCGTTCAGCTGCTTACGCGGCTCGTTATGTAGCTAAGAACATCGTAGCTGCAGGACTTGCTGATAAATGCGAAATCCAATTGGCTTATGCCATTGGTGTTGCTCAACCGGTTTCAATTAACGTGGATACGTACGGCACTGGAAAAATTGGTGAAGATAAGCTCGTTGATCTGATCACAAGCAATTTTGACCTTCGTCCAGCAGGCATTATTAAAATGCTTGACCTGCGTCGTCCTATTTACAGACAAACTGCTGCTTACGGTCACTTTGGCCGTACGGACATCGACCTTCCTTGGGAACGCGTTGACAAAGCCGAGAAGCTTAAAGCAGACGCTGGCGTACAAAGCGGCGTATAATTTCATTTAACGACAAATAACGCCTTAATCGGCGTTCTAAGCTGTCCACAAAGTAGCTCCGCTGCTTTGCGGGCAGCTTTTTTGTTTGTCATGCGACACAAAAAAGTAGTTTAACCTAAATTTTTCATGTTAACTAACCGACAAATAAGGTACGAGTGTAATTTTTTGAGGAGTGAATTGAAATGAATCGAACCAGCAAGCTGTCATCGTTTATCGCCGTTATGCTGCTGCTCCAACTAAGCTTGGCAGGCTGGGCAACAGATCCGCAGCAATCGTCTGCCGCATCTGCAGGTCCGGTCGTATTAAGTCTCAGTCCAGCCGATGATCTTATTAATGTATCGCTTACGGCTGATTTGAAGATGACTTTTGATGAAAATATTTTCAAAGGATCCAGCTCAACGTCTGTGTCTATTTATGATTATGCCACGAGCAATTTAGTAGAAAGCATTCCTTTATCGTCTGGTCGTATAACCATTGATTCCACGCAACGCACGGTGACTATAGACCCGACTAATAATTTCGTTTTAAATACGAATTATTACATATTGGTTGATACCGGCGCTTTTGTGAATCAGTCGAACGGTGCAGGTTATGCGGGGATCAATAGCGCAAGCAGCTGGAATTTTCGTACGGTTGCAGCAGTGGATTCGACTAGGCCCAATCATACAGCATTGATGCCAACTACAGTGCCTGCTGCGGTTACAACCCCGATTACCATCACATTTGATGAACCCGTCTATGTGGCAAGCGGGAGCATACAAATCAACTCCCCAGAAGATAACAGAACGGTCGCCGTAACTTCCAATGCAGTAAGAGGCAGCGGAACCAACCAAATTATCATTCAGCCGCCAGCTGCGCTGCAGCCAAACACCGCGTACTCGGTTGTCATTCCGAATACGGCATTTCAAGACGCGGCAGGCAATCTTTATTATGGGACATCGTGGAGCTTTACAACCGCATCGGCGCCTGTGAACGTAGCGGCTCCATTCGTGCCTGCAGATAATGCAACATCTGTTCCGGTTAACGCGGCGCTAACCATTACTTTTGATAAAAACGTGCAAGCACGACCAAACAAATATATTGAAATACGCAGGATCAGCAATAATACAACCTTTGAACGCTTTAATGCAGCTTCATCTAGAGTTGCTGTAACCAATAATACGGTCAAGATTACACCCAGCACTAGTTTGGAACCCAATACTGCTTATTATGTATTAATTGACGCTGGTGCCTTTACTCAACCTGATCCAAGCGGGGATCAATGGTATCATGGCATTTCGGGTGCGTCGGTTTGGAACTTCAGTACAGATCCGGGCAATGAAAACGTTCCGCCAATTGAATCTGCCTTTTTTCCGACAACGGGAGGATCGATCAGCAGTCTAAGCTCTGTATTGAAAATAACCTTTAATGAGCCTGTTTTTCCAAGCAGCGGAGCCATTGAAATTAGGGAATCGGCGACTGGGGCATTATTCCGCTCCATTCCTATTACATCCGAGCGCGTAACAGGCGGCGGAACCTATCAGATGACCATTGATCCGAATAAAGCGATTAACGGTGAAGCCGAGAAAGCTTTCGTCAATAATACGAAATATTATGTGACGATTGGCAATCGTGCAATTCGTGATGCGGCAGGAAATTATTACGCAGGACTTGCGTCATCAACATCATGGCAATTCACCGTTTCGCAAGATACGGTAAGACCGACTTTAGCACTCTTGAACCCGGTTAATAATGCGGTTTCTGTTGGGCTTAACCAAGCCTTTACCGCAACATTCAGCGAGGCGGTTAAGAAAGGTGCCACCGGATCTATAACATTTAACCCGATTGGCAATAACCTGCTGTCGCCTATCCCCGCTAACTTTTATGTAGACGGTAACAACAATAATGTGCTGGTCATTGCGCCAACGCAGGCCTTCGAAGCTAATACCGGTTATTATGTATCCATCGATGCCAGCGCAGTGACTGATCTGGCAGGCAATAGCTTTGCCGGGATATTAAATGAGTATCAATGGACGTTCCATACGTTTGGTTCGGATACCACAGCCCCCAGCTTGAGTAAGCTGGAGTGGAGCGGATCCGCGATTACGATGAGCTACAGTGAAGAGCTGAACCCTAATGTAATTCCTTCGACGGGCAGCTTTTATGTAACGGTTAACGGAGCGCCTCGCGCAGTAATCGGGGTGCAAGTTAAAGGGGAAGCGGTTATTCTTCAGTTACAAAGCCCTATTGTATCAGGACAGCAGGTAAAGCTTTCCTATTCAAAAGCAGCAGTTGGGCTCATTCAGGATACTTCTCGAAATGAAGCGGCAAGCGTTGCGTACCAAGATGTAGCCGGCGCAAAGGATGTTACGCCACCAATACTTGTGAGCGGGAATGCTTCAGGCGCCGCTATTACGCTATCGTTTGACAAGGATTTAACGGCTGTAAACAGCTATGCCTATCTGCAGTTTTCGGTTAGCGTCGGTGGTGTGAAATACAGCACGACCTCGATCTCAAGCAAAGGCAGCAATATTTTGTTAACCGTTAACGGCAATATACAAAACTATCAAACCGTCAATGTGTCATATACGCCTGGCTCCTATCCTATAAGAGATTCGGCAGGCAATTATTTGGCAGCCATTCAAAACTACAGTATGTACAGCATGCCTGATACAGGGTTGCCTACGCTGCAATCCGTTAGCTTTAGCAGTACAGTCGTTACCTTGAAATACAATAAAAGCTTGAATTCACAGAGCGTTCCTTCTGTTGGTCAATTCGGCGTATTGGTCGACAATATCGCGCGTTCCGTTCTGCAGGTTCGTATTACAGGAGATTCGGTCCTATTGACACTATCGTCGGCTGTAAATGCCGGACAAGTGGTTTCGGTGTCTTATTTAGCCTCTATGACCTTGATCACAGACCTGGCAGGCAATGCAGCCCCCTCCTTTAACAACGCAGTAACCGGTGGGACTTCGGGCGGCGGCCAGAACGGCAACATTTATGGAGTCATTGCAAAGGGCTCAACACTTACGATTAATTTTTCTGAAACGTTAAATAGCAGCTATGTGCCGAGTTCAATCCAGTTTCTCGTAAAAGCCAATGAGTCCGTAAAATCGATATCCAGAGTGGATATAAGCGGAGCATCCGTTATCTTAACGCTAGCAGCTCCATTTAACGTTGGGGAAACCGTTAATGTTACTTATTACTCAACATCCGTTGGACTTCGAACAAACAGCGGAACAACCATAAACAGCTTTTCAAACATAAGTGCAGCAAATCAAACGACCATTCTAGATGGTTTGTCCGGTGATTACGAGGCTGCCGACGGCGGCGGTATCGGTCTGAAAACGTCGGCAGCCTCCATAACAGGGGATATCTCTCCTGCTGGCGTACAGGCTAATCGCTATACCGTATCAGGCGAGAAGGTGCTTACGGCTTTCCAAACGGCCCGCACTGCAGGCTTGGCTATTCCACGCGTGGCGTTTAAAGTGCCGTCAACGGAACGAGCAGCAATAGTTGCAGTTCCAATAAGTGTGCTGGATACGGCATATCGGCTAAACGCCAGATCTGTATTTGCCGTACAATTCGGCGATGCTTCCTACGAGCTGCAGCTGAATGCGGCGGATTTTGTGAAAATCAATTCCTTGCTCGGCGGCAGCAGCAGTTCCGGTCAATTGCTTATTCGCATCGATCAAGGACTGTCTACGCTGACTGGAAATATCAGTTCCAAAATAAACAGCTCCAATACGAGCCTGATCGCAGGGCCATACCATTTCGATGTAACGGCAGTGAGCGGTTCTATACAGCAGGCAGTTAATGAATTTAACGGTTATGTGTCGCGAACGATTCAAACTTATCAGAATATCGATTCCAGCAAAACAGCGGTCGTATGGTTTGATCCGATCACTGGAGGGATCTGTTATGTTCCAACGGTGCTATCGACTAGCGGCGGCAAGACGACAGCTACATTTAAAAGAAAGGGTAACAGCTCCTACGCGCTTGTAAGTAACTCAAACAGCTTCACGGATCTATCCAAGCACTGGGCGGCGAGCTCCATCCATACGCTGCTGCGGAAATTCATCGTGGAAGGACGCACGGCAGCGAAGTTTGAGCCGAATAAAAACATGACGCGCGGTGAATTCGCAACGTATATTGCGAAAGGGCTCGGACTGAGCAGCAATCGCTCGGCAGCGGCTAAGTTCAAGGACGTGAACACGAATACGGCTATGGGCGCCTATATTGGAGCGGCTTCAGCCGCAGGAATCGTCGCAGGCAATACCGATGGCACCTTTAAGCCGAATAATCCGATTACGCGTCAGGAAATGGCGGTTATGATGATTAGGGCAGCGAAGGTAGCTGGGGTTACTGTTCAACTTCCGCAATCGACTTCCGCCTATTTGCAGAAGTTTACGGATCGCGGCAAGGTTGGCGCGTGGGCGAAGGAGGATGTCGCAAAATCGATATACCTTGGCGTTATTGGCGGCAAAACAGCTACGACATTAAGTCCGCAAACGAATGCCACTCGCGCAGAAGGAACGGTTATGATTATGCGTTTGCTGCAAAAGGTGAATTTTTTATAATATAATTTAATTCTTAGAAAAAGGCACAACTCGCCATGGAGACGGGTTGTGCCTTTTTTCACTTTTCCATCATAGATAAAATTTATCGTTTAAAATAAAGAGATAACAGTCTTTTATCGTACGTAACTTTTCTACTACTCTTGTAGTCTATAACTATTAGATTAATGGATGGGAGAGTTGCAAATCTAATGGTTAAGTTTCAAAAAATGATAGGACTGCAGTCGGAGAGCTTAGGAAAACGCGTCATAGTCGTTATGTTAGGCGGAGCATTGCTGGTACAGCCCATGGCATCGCTTCTGCCTGGAAGCCTGCAGAAGGCAGCTATAGAGACTACAGAGGCTGCTGCAAGCGATCCCGTGCTTAAGCTATCGCAGCAATCTTATATTACTGCAGGGGCTAAACGACTAGACTACGTATTTCATACAACGCGCGGAAGCGCAAAAGCACAAACCGATGTGCATGTCATTGAGATAGATCTAACGAATCCCTATGTATCTTTAAATGCGATGAGCGGAAAAAATAACAGCATTGGTCAGGTTAATACGATCCTAAATATGACAAAAGAAAGCGGAGCGGTAGCGGCTATCAATGCGGATGTGTTTGTCATGGGCAATGAAGGTGCACCTATGGGTGGCCAGGTCATAAGCGGCATGTTTATGTCGAGTCCTTCGAAGCTGAAAGGGATGTACGCGTTTTCGGTATCAAAGGATCGGAAGCCCATGATCGATAACTATTCTTTTGACGGCATGGTAACAGCGGCGGATGGCTCATCTTTTGAGATAGAAGGTCTTAATCAATCCGCGTATGCTCCCGAAACAACAGGCTCGATCTACAGTCATGTTAATAAAATGTATATATATACAAGTGCATGGGGCGGAACGGAGCGCCCGAAAAATTCAGGCACCACGCCGACGGAGGTATTGGTCCGCAACGGGATGATTGAAGAAATCTCGATAGACAAGGCGATAGCGGGACAAGCGCCGGAAGACGGCTACATACTTCGTACGCACGGCACGGCAGCTGCGTACGTGAAGGAACATCTGCAGGTTGGACAACCGATAACGGCTGATTATTCGCTTGAGTCGCAAACAACGGGAGCGAAAGTTGATCCCTCCTCTTTTGAAATGATGGCCGGGGGACATACGCTGTTAGTTAATGCGGGTGTGGTGGCGCCGTTTTCGCGTGATGTCACCGGTGTCAGCGGATCGTCGTATACATCTCGTTCGGGGGTTGGCTATTCAAAGGACGGAATGAAAGTTTATCTCATCACGAGTGAGCGTTTCGGCGGTAATACAGGGCTCAGCCTGAAAGAGCTTCAACAAGTCATGCTGCAATTGGGTGTATTTAAAGGCGTCAATCTTGATGGCGGCGGCTCAACAACGATGATCGAGCGCCCGCTTGGGGACTTTTCCTTACAGCTGGCCCATTCCACGCAGTATGGTTCAACTCAAAGAAGCGTCGCAAATGGAATTGGCGTATTCACCACGGCTCCAAAAGGAACGTTAAAAGGCATTTCTGTGAGTGGTTCTAAAGCCATGTTCATAGGTCAGAAGTCGTCTTATTTAATAAAAGGTTATGATACGTATTACAATCCTTACGAGGTAGACAACGCTTCTGCGGTATGGAGCTCGGAGAAGGCAATCGGCACTTTCAACGGGAATGAGTTTACAGCGACTAAAGCAGGTAAAACGACGCTTAGCGTGAAGTCCGGGGCTATTACTACCAAGCAGGAAATTGAAGTAATCGGCCAGGATCAAATTGCCTCACTTTCCATTGATACGGCGGCCGGCGTATTGGCAAAAGGAGCCACGATTTCTGTTCCGCTAACCGTTAAGCTCAAAAATGGCACAACGTATAAGTTAAGCGGAGACTCAGTGAAATGGGAGTTTATCGGGTTTACCGCAGTTCAAAATGGCGACAGCGTAACCGTACAATCGGTGAATGCGGGAACATCCACAGGTTATGCGATCGCGCGTTATGATGGTTTTCCAGCCATGATCCCCTTTACGCAGGGCGAAGCGGTTAAGACCTTCGAGGATTTCGAGAAATCAACGTATCCGATCACTTCCCAGATCACGCCCGCAACGACAGTGGGCAGCGTGAGCTTGGTAGCAGACTTCCCGGGACAAACCTCTGCAAAGGCTTTGAAATTGGATTATGATTTCACGAACGGTACGGGAACGAAAGCCTCTTACGCCGTGTTTAATACAAATGGCCGTGCAATAGAGGGCTCTCCTACGTCAATGACGGTTGACCTTTACGGAGATAACAGCCTGAACTGGGTACGCGCAGAGTTTGTCGATGCCGATGGGAAAGCCCATCTTCTTGATCTGGCTAAACAGCTGGACTTTAGCGGATGGAAAAACGTAAAGGTAAATCTATCGTCCGCAGGGATGAAATTCCCGGTTAAACTAAAGCGGATCTACGTTGTAACCATTGCGGAAGGCCAGGATGAGCGGTCGTCTTCAGGTGCAATCGGACTAGACAACATGAAGCTGCAATATCCGCCTTCGGTAACGGTAGATACAAACACGAAGGTCGAAATGACTGTAGGTAAAACAACGGCTATGGTTAATGGAAAAGCGATAAAGCTGGATTCAGCACCGCTCGTGCTGAACGGGATAACCTTCGTACCGGTTCGATTTGTATCGGATGCTATGGGCTCACGTCTGTTATTTGATGGAAATACGGGTCAGGTCACGGTGCTGCGAGGCAATAAGCTGATGGAAATGACTCTAGGTAAAAAGGATCTCATTTTAAACGGCGTACGGCAAAGCTCAGAGGTAACGCCGATTATCCGAAATAACCGCACGTTGATCCCGGTACGCCTATTTTCCGAAAAATTAGGTCTAAAGGTGGGTTACGACGGAAAAACGAAAAAGATTACCATCGATTAACGATGGACGAATGATATCCAATCTGTGGTATGATAGAGTAGATTAACCTTTAATACAGAAAGGTTGCCGATCTACAGTGGACCACCTTACAGGCGATATAAATCGTGTAATCAAAAATGCTATCGAAGTCATGGAAGACAGCAAATATCAAATTTATGAAATATGTGAATCAGCGCGCACGGAGATGGAGTCTTTGGAGCAGGAGCTTGAAATCGTTCTTCAAGAAACAGTGAAGACGATTGATAAGGTCGATCAGCTAGAGCAGGACTACCGCCGTGCGCGGATAAGGCTGACGGAGGTTAGCCGGGATTTTGTACGCTACAAGGAAGAAGACATTAAGTCTGCTTATGAGAAAGCCACCCAGATCCAGCTGGATCTGATGGTATACCGCGAGAAGGAGTCTTACCTGAAGGCACGTCGCGACGATTTGCAAAAACGTGTCCGTAATGTAGAAAACTCCATTGAACGGGCTGAAACAATCGCATCGCAAATAAATGTTGTGCTTGAATATTTAGCGGGGGATTTGAACCAGGTTACCCGTATTATTGAATCTGCCAAAACCAGGCAGCTGCTGGGTCTGAAAATTATATTAGCGCAGGAGGAAGAGCGTAAGCGGATCGCTAGGGAAATCCATGACGGACCGGCTCAATCACTCGCTAATATCGTGCTTCGAACAGAAATCGCTGAGCGAATGCTTATCAAGCAGGAATTTGTGATGGTACAGGAAGAATTAGTAGATTTGAAAGGGCAGGTGCGCTCCGGACTAGAGGAGATACGCAAAATTATATTTAATTTGCGTCCGATGGCTTTGGATGATTTGGGACTTGTGCCGACTCTTCGGAAATTCACGCAGGATTTTGAAGAGAAAACAAAAATACATACCGTGTTCGAGCTTATTGGCAAAGAGGCTAGAATGCCATCGGCAATGGAAGCGGCGATTTACCGTTTAGTTCAGGAAGCTTTTTCTAATGCACTTAAGCATGCGAGCGCTACCCATGTCTCACTCGAAATTAACTATCGGCCACAGCATATTTCACTCGTTATTCAAGACAACGGCGTTGGTTTTCACAGCCAACTCATTGAGCAGGATGCTAGTCGAAACGCGCATTTTGGATTGGTGGGGATGAGAGAACGGATTGAACTGATAGAGGGAAGGATGGATATAGACTCAAATCCCGGTAGAGGGACGAAAATTATAATAGATATACCAACTACTGCCGAATCTAGAAAGGAGTAAGATGATGATGATCCAGAAAACTGCAAGCAATGTGAGTACAATCAAAATTTTACTTGCGGATGACCACCAGCTGTTTCGTGAAGGTCTTAAGCGGATTCTAAATATGGAAGACGATCTTGAGGTCATTGGCGAGTGCGGGGACGGCATTCAAGTGTTAGAGTTTTGTAATCATACGATTCCAGAAATCGTTTTGATGGATATCAATATGCCAATCGAGAACGGCGTTGTCACGACAGAACGTTTGAAGAGCATGTTTCCTGACGTAAAGGTTATCATTCTATCTATTCATGATGATGAGAGCTATGTGTTTGAAACGCTTCGAAAAGGGGCAACCGGCTATTTGCTGAAGGATATGGAGGCTGAATCGCTGATTAATGCTATTCGCTCCGTCGTTCAAGGCCATGCCTACATCCATCCTAAAGTAACTGGCAAGCTGATCAATCAGCTTCGCCGTATGACTTATTTAGACGAGATGGGAATCGTTTCAGGCGCAGCAGCCGCCCAAGAGCCGGGAGTGAAATTCGTTGCAGGCGATGAGAGCCCGTTAACACGCCGTGAGGCGGAGGTTCTTAGATTAATGGCCGAGGGCAAAAGCAATAAGCTGATTGGGGAGTTTTTGTTTATCAGCGAAAAAACGGTAAAAAACCATGTGAGCAGCATTTTGCAAAAGATGGAAGTAGACGACCGTACTCAAGCCGTTATTCAGTCCATTAAATATGGCTGGGTGACCTTGTAATCATTATTAATTGCAGAGCAAAATCCCGTATCTTCTGATGCGGGATTTTTTTGTATATAAGAATACAAGAAAATGATGCTAAACCACAGTGAATGAGAAGCACTCCGAGGCTGCTCATAACGCAGCGCCGGAGCACGAGGGAAAGAGACTTTATTTTCTTTGTCTTTGCTTACGAAGCGAGATAAAGCCGGCTGTAAGCGCAAAGGCACCGATTAAATAATAAGGAGTCGGGCTGGAATCGCCGGTTTTCGGAAGCGTAGCCAGCGGAACTTGCTCATCCTGGGAATCGATAACGGTATCAACTTCGGAATCGATCTCTCCGCCTATGCCTCCGATTGGGGGTTCCTCATCGTCAATTTCAATTAAGGGCGTTACTTCGGGCGATGGCGAGACGGTCGGTGATGAGGTTGCTGTTGTAGTAGGCGTCACAGTAGGCGTAGACGATGGTGTGGTTTCAGGTGTAGATGAAGGCGTAGACGATGGTGTCGTTTCAGGTGTAGATGAAGGAGTGGACGATGGTGTGGTTTCAGGTGTAGATGAAGGCGTAGACGATGGTGTCGTTTCAGGCGTAGATGAAGGTGTAGACGATGGTGTCGTTTCAGGTGTAGATGAAGGCGTAGACGATGGTGTCGTTTCAGGTGTAGATGAAGGTGTAGACGATGGTGTGGATTCAGGTGTAGATGAAGGTGTAGATGATGGTGTGGTTTCAGGTGTAGATGTAGGTGTTGGCGTTGGTGTAGGAGTCGGTGTTGGCGTCGGCTCCGTGCAAGTGTTTTGAAGCTTTAGCTTCCAGGCTTTAATTTTGTCGCCGTGGGCGCCAACGCCTAACTGGGTAATCAGATCACCGCTATAAATGTCCAGCTGATAAGGAAGACATACCGGAATGTCAATGGTGATGGAATAGCTGCCAGCCTTCGGATATACAATGGACGGCCCATCAAAATACACTTGTTTGAGGTAAGGTATTGTCGTATCGCCTGGACCTGGAGTCCAGTCAGCAGGGCCCGCATAGGAGGAGAAGCTTACTCTTACGCAATCCTGTGTGGTCCTAAAGGACGCAGTCGCCGTGCCGTCGCCATTGTCTACGATATTGGTTTGGTTTGCTAAGACATGATCCCGGTTGGATGAGTAGCTCTCGCAGGTGTTCTCAATTAAGGGGTCTGCTAAAGTCGCACCTCCATTATCCTGACCTTCGGCCATAACAAGAGAACCAAGCGCTAAGGAAAAAATCAAGATCAGGGCCATGCTTAAAGAAAGCTGCTTTTTAAAATAACGCATCATTCACTCTCCTCTTAGATAGGTAGTGGGTTCTAAGAGGGCCGGTTACACTATTAGCTCCATATAATCCAAGTGTCCATATGCAGATTATACTTCATCGCTTCCCTAGCTATTCTGAAAATGTGTAAGACGCCGCTTCCTTTCCATTCGCGTGCATATCTTATATATGCAAGGATACGTAGTAAAATGATAACATATATTGTAAATTGCTCAAGGGTGTTTCTTTGTCGGAATTTGACTATTAATAATCGAGAGAAAAGACCTTTTTGATACAACATACATTTTTCGCCTTGTCCTCCCATTGCGGAACCAGTGGGCTCTTCCTAGCATATAGTGTCACAAAGAGGAGGTGGCCGCCATGTTTGAGCTTCTACTTTTGGTTATTGGCATTTATGCCGTGGCTGCATTGTCGGTGCATCTGGCTTATCGGATTCGGCGAGGAAGGCAGCAATCCAGCAAACATTACGTACTTGTTGCGGGCGTTCGGCAAAAAAATATGGAATGGTATGTGCGCTCGTTGTTTTCTTTTTCGCGGCGGATGGGCAAGGATGTTCGGTTGACGATTGTCGACCACGGGGTAACGGATGAAACGCTTGCTATTGTTGAGCGCTTATCGAGAGACGGCAAGGAAGTCAGGGTGCATGCCAAAGGGTCGGAACCTCTAACCGAAAACGAGGATAGTAAGCGTTCGCAAACGAAAGCTGTGGATGGTACCCAACTGCTGTGGCTGCTTCAGGCAGAAGGAATCGTATCGAATGCAGACCACGCGGTGCTGATTGATTTGCAAAACCCGTCGGATTTGTCGAAAATGCCATTTTAGTATATAATTTGCCGTAATTGAATATTCGGAGTGAAGCACACTCAATGACGCATTCTGCGTGGTTGGGTGTGCTTTTTTTTATATATAAGACTTTATAAGTTTTTACTTATAAATCTGCTTATATATCTCCGCGAAACGAGCTTTTGCCGACAAAAGACGGCTACAGCCGTTTATGCTTGTGTTCATTTATAAGAATTTATACGTTTCGTTTATAAATGAAAAGCGCCGGATGATGAAGGAACAGAGGGGGAAGGAAGATGAAGGCTCAGGTGTATGTTGTAAAGGTACGCGGATGCTGGCAGGCACGCGCGACGATTCAAGCAGCTCTGGATAAGCATTTCTGGATGAACGGCGATTTCGGTGAGGCGGGCTGTCTGAATGAGAAAACTGCGGATACAGGCTGGCTGCTGCTTGAAGCGCTGCCGCTTGGTGATGCTTGCCTTGTGGTGGAGCTTTGGGAAGCAGCGATGAAGCGAAAACGCGGGAAAATCGTGCATTTAGAGCAGTATATCTTCGATGAGGGAAGGTCGGATATCGGCTGCGATGCGTTGGAGCTGCTGATGGCTTGTGCGAAGGAGGCGAAGAGAAATGCGCAAAATGAAGAAGGGACAGCAGGTTCTGGCCAGTGGTGGCGGATTGGAAGCCGGACAAAGCGGCAAACGGGGCTGGGCATAGAGGGTTTGCTAGGTTTGGCTGAGCGGTGGGATCGGCCAAAGGGGGAGATCAAAAGCGCAGCGGAGCTGGGAGAAACCACGGCTGGAACTAAGCGTGCAGCGGAGCTGAGAGAAATCGCGGCGGGGGCGAGCCGTGCGGTGGAGCTGGGAGAAATCGCGGCAGGGGCGAGCCGTGCCGCGGACATGCTGCAGGGACGTGCGCTGTTGCGAAGCGAGGCGCACGCCCTGCTCTCTGGCGCAGGCGGGCCCGGTGCCGCTGCAGGCTGGAGCGAAATGCTGCAGCTTGCGGCGCTGCTCGGGCGGGTGCGCCTGAGCGGATCGATCGCCGCCGGAGACGGCGGGCGGGCGGACGCATTGGGGCGCCGGAGGCGCGAGCGCAGCTGCCTGCGCTGCGGGAGCGGTGAGGCGTTTATGAACCGCACGGCATGTGCCGCGTGCGGTCGGATATGCGCCTACTGCACGGCGTGCATTGGGATGGGGCGGAGCCGGGAATGCGAGCTGCTGGTTACGGGGCAGCGTTATGGGCCCGCAGGTGTAGAAGCGGGAGCAGGGGCGGCCAAGGAATTTATATTGCCGGCTAGTGATCTGCGGCTTGAGCGTTGGAAGCTGAGTCCCGCTCAAACGGCCGCCGCAGAGAAAGCACTGCGATTCCTAGAGGAGCCGGAGCCGCATACTGGGCGTACCCGAATGACAAAGGGCAAAACCGCCAGGGCCAGAGAGTTTCTCCTATGGGCGGTAACGGGAGCGGGCAAGACGGAAATGATTTTTCCGCTAGTGGAATCTGTCTTGCTGCGGGGCGGAAAGGCACTGATCGCAACGCCGCGCCGCGATGTCGTCATTGAGCTTGACCCGCGAATCCGCAAAGCGTTTCCAGGAGCTACTGTAGTCACGTTATACGGGGGCAGTGAGCAGCGCTGGGAAAACGGTGACATTACGCTGGCTACCACGCATCAACTGCTGCGCTTTTATCAAGGTTTTGATCTCGTCGTGGTCGATGAGCTTGATGCGTTTCCGTTTGCGGGCGATCCACTCCTTCATTTTGCGGCGGATAAAAGCTGTGCGCCGGGCGCAGCTCGCCTGTTATTGTCGGCTACGCCGCCAAGCGATTTGCAGCGGGCAGCGAAACGCGGGAGGCTTCCGCATGCAAGGGTGCCTGTGCGCTATCACCGTCATCCGCTGCCGGTTCCGAGGCTTATTCAAACACCGATAGTGAAGCAAATGCTGCAGCAACACAAATTGCCGACAAAGCTGCTGGCGGCCATGCAGGCATCGCTTGTTCGCGGCGCCCAGCTGTTTGTGTTCGTACAGCAGATTGCACAGACAGAACCGATGGCAGCCCTGCTGCGCATAGTTCTGTCTCACGCTGCTGTTGCTGCTACCTCCTCGCAGGATGCGGAGCGGTCGGCGAAGGTTCAGCGTTTTCGGGCGAGGGAGATTCGCGTGCTTGTCACGACTACCATATTAGAGAGAGGGGTAACCATTCCCAAAAGCGATGTTTATATCCTAGATGCAGATGGTCGGCTCTTTGACGAAGCTTCCTTGGTGCAAATGGCAGGAAGGGCAGGAAGATCGGCTGAGGATCCGTTTGGGCAGGTCTATTTCTGCAGCCGAGAACGCAATCGAGCGCAGCTGCAAGCCGTACATCATATCCAAAGCATGAACCGAATGGCTCGCAAGCAGGGCTATCTGCTCTCCGCAACCAAAGGAGGCTCGCCCAAATGACAGTCCCGCCCCAAGACTGGCTCCGGCGACTGCAATCCGCCTTCGCCGGAGCCGCGCAGCTGCTCGCACCGCGGACTGCCGCATGTCTCCTATGCGGCAAACCGCAAACCGGCTCTCGCAGCGCGGACAGCAGCAGCCCCGCGAAGCTGACTCCCCAGCTTCGGCAATCCCTTTGCGGAGCGTGCCTCTCCGCAATACCGTGGCTCACCCGCATCGCCTGTACTAGATGCGGGCGCGGCATTCCCTGCGAGGACTGCATACGCAGTCCGCATGGCTCTTTTGTGTGCAACCGCAGCGCGGTTCACTATAATCAAACGATGCGAGCGATGCTCGCTCTATACAAATATCGGGGAAACGAGCAGCTTGCTCCATTGCTTGGCGACATGCTGCTGCCTGCTTTCGAGGCTTTGACAGCCGAAATTGTTCAGCGGACTAACGCACCCAATAGTCGAGAATCTAAATTGAAAATAAGGATGACCGAACACTGGGATGCCGTAACCTATGTGCCTGTCAGCGCGGAACGAGAGGCCGATCGGGGCTTTAATCAGGCAGAGCAGCTGGCAGGTCGGGTTGCGCAGCGCTATCATTTGCCGCTTAAGCAGCTGCTCGTCCGTTCTCGTCATTCCGAGAAACAAAGCTTCAAGACGCGCTCTGAGAGAATGCGCGATACAAGATATCTTTTTACTAGCAATCCAGCCGAGTTTCACAAGCTGCATACGAATGGAGTAAAAGACCTCAAACATCCTTCTCCGACACGCAAAGCGCTTCGTGTTCTATTGATCGATGATATTTATACGACAGGAAGCACGGTGGAGGCTTGCTCGCAGGCACTCAGCCAGCATGCGGAGCTTCCACTTGAAATATACGTGTTGACATGGGCAAGGTCCTAATTTGTTTGTTTTGTGTCAAATTGACCTTCTTATTAACTAATGAAAATAATAGCGTAACCCAGGAACTTGCAGAAAAATGACATAATATATTACTTTAGACCTATTAACGCTTATGGGCCAATGGGATTATAATACACTCATAATATACTATGTGAAGGGGCAAATCATAGGAAACTATGAGACGCAAAGCCATGGGCCTTACCCAAGTATTTTTTTAGTTACTTGAAAGGCAGCCGGTTACCACAAGGAATCATAGCCCTTAATGCTAGTGAACCTTGTCAGAGGTTCTCTTTTTTTTGGACTATTTTCCTCTTTTCACTATGAGAGGCAGGACTTAATCATGATAAAACGTTCTTCCAAGCTCTTATCTTTACTAGTCGCATTGATGCTTTTGGTACAGCTGGCGATTCCAATGGGAAGGGTGGCTGCTTCGACGGATAGCACAATGCTACCGCCAAGCAACCTTACAACGAATTTGTTGGCGCCAGAGAATGTAAGACTAACTTGGTCAGCAGTCACGGGGGCCACGGGCTACAATATTTATGAAATATCGGAAGGTCAACTTAGAATGCTTGGTACCGTGGCCAATACCACTTACCAGGCTAGCAATTTGCCGGAAGGGTCTTATAGCTACGCCGTATCGACACTTAGTGAAACAGGTGAATCAGGTCCAAGCGCACCGGTTGCTGTTGATATTGTTTATCCGGATATGCAAGCACCCGAAAGTTTGACGAATACACTGCCAAATGGTAATGACATTGCACTGAGATGGACAGCTTCAGCATACGCTGGAAGCTATAATTTGTACAAAATCGCAGAAGATGGGCAGCAAGTACTTATTTATTCCGGCACCGGACGGAGCTATACCATCACCAATGCTTCAGAAGGAATATACAAATATGCAGTTTCGGCTGCTAACGCTCTGTACGGTGAATCTCCGATATCATCACCTATAGAAATTCAGGTGGTTTATCCGGTTATGACCGCTCCAAACAACCTGTCATTCACGGTAACAAACGGCAGTGACGTGGATCTGAACTGGTCTGCTGTCAGCTATGCAACGGCCTATAGAATCTATCAAATCGTTGATGGCGAGCCTAGCTTGCGTAGTACGGTTACTGGAACCAGCAGTAAGCTGAGCAATATGCCGGCGGGTGATTACATTTATGAGGTGCGTTCCTACAGTGAAAGATTCGGGGAATCTGCCGGGGGAAGCCAACTTTCCGTCACCGTGGGCACTGTGACTATGACGGCTCCGACTAATTATACTTTTAAGCTTCAGAATATCAATGATATTGTTTTAAGCTGGGATGCTGTGGCAAATGCCACCCAATATAACGTTTATGAAGTGATTAACGGTGAAAAGGTTCTGAAAAGCACAATCACCAAAACAACGATTACATATGCGAAAATGGCTCCCGGAGACTATGTCTATACGGTACACGCATATAGCGACCGCTTTGGTGAATCCGCGGAAGGCAGCCAGGTCTCACTCACTATTGAGCAAGTGACTATGGATAAGCCGAGCAGTGCAGCATACGAATTGAAGAATGGTAATGATATTTACTTGAGTTGGGAAAGCGTCGCGAATGCGGACGACTACAAGATCTACCAAATTGTCGATGGACAAAAGGTTTTGAAAAGAACAGTGTCCCCTACTACAGCCGCATTTGCTAATATGCCAGCGGGTGATTACACGTACGAGGTGCATGCTAACTCAGCCCGTTTCGGGGAATCAGTTGAGGGCACCCGGGTTTCAGTAGCTGTCATTTTTCCGATTATGCAAGCACCGGAGAATGTGACACAAACAATCAAAAGCGCTACCAGCTTTAGCTTGAGCTGGACTGCCGCTGAGTACGCAGCCAGCTATAAGGTTTACCAAATTATTGATGGGGAAAAGGTATTAAAAAGTACGATAACAGGAACGACAGTAACCTATTCCAACGTACAGCCAGGCGAGTATTCATATGAAGTTCACTCCTTCTCCGCAAGATTCGGAGAGTCATCGAATGGAAGTTCAGTAACTGTCACCATGAACGGACAAACGATGGAAACGCCGTCAGGTCTGACTCAGAGTATTAATAACGGCAATGACATTGCCTTGAAATGGACAGCGGTTCCTTACGCCGCGAGCTATAAAATCTACCAGCTTATAGATGGTGAGAAAGTATTGAAAAGCACAGTGACGAAAACAAATGTCACCTATACTAACCTGCCTTCGGGCGACTACCATTACGTTGTCCACTCCTTTTCAACGCTTTTGGGAGAGTCTCCGGAAGGAGCTGAAGCTATCATCGCATTGATTCACCCGACGATGGAAGCCCCCGTCAATTTCGCCTCCAAAGTCCAAAACGGTAATGATGTCGTTTTGACCTGGACAGCAGTGCCATATGCGAATAATTATAAGGTGTATGAAATTGTAGACGGTCAGCCAGTGCTTAAAAATACAGTTACGGCTTTGAGTGTAACAATCGCCAAGGTTCCGGTAGGTGAACACACGTATGTTGTTCATTCTGTAAGCACGCGCTTTGGCGAATCTTTAGAAGGCAGCAGTCTTTCCTTAACCGTGCAGGAGCAGCTTATGCAGCCACCGACGAATTTGACGCAAACTCTGTCAAACGGTAACGATATTACGTTAAAATGGACAGCGGCCAACTACGCAACCGATTATAAAATTTACGAGATTATTGGTAGAGAACGTGTTTTGCAAAAAACGGTAACCGGCACATCCTCGGTGTTCGCCAACATGGGGGAGGGTGAGCACACGTTCCAGGTTTACTCTTACAGCGACAGATTTGGGGATTCCACAGAAGGAAGCGACGTTTCTTTTACAATCATTTTCCCAACGATGCAGGCTCCGGTTAATTTTACGAACAGCATTGCAAACGGGAATGACATCGTCTTAAGATGGGATGCTTCCGCATATGCAACATCTTACAATGTTTATCAGATTGTAGAAGGCCAAAAGAGTCTAGTTAAGACAGTCACCGGCAGGTCGGTAACGCAGACCAATATGCCAGAGAGTGATTATGTATACGAGGTGCATTCTGTAAGCAACAGATTCGGTGAATCACCCAACGCGAGTAAAGTAGAATTTGCGTTGGTTTGGCCAGTCGTACAGGCTCCAACTCTAACAGCAGCCGTGTTTAACGCCAACAATATCATGCTGTCATGGAAAGGGGTTACTTGGGCCAACGAGTATCATGTCTACGCAGTTAAGAATGGTGAAAGACAATTAATCTACACGGGAAAAGGGTTGACGACAAACGTTTATAATATGACGGAGGATATTCACTCCTATGAGATGACTGCTTTTAGCTCGCGATTTGGAGAGTCAGTTACATCCAACAGGATCACTGAGAATATCATATATCCGGAAATGTTGCCGCCGATTGCCAGTCTGAAGGTGCTCACTCCAACGAGCGCACAGATCTCCTGGGATTTTATAACTTATGCCAACGGATACAATATATACGAAATAATCAATGGTGAGCCGGTACTTCTAGTACAGAATGTTAATAATCTATCATATACGGTTTCTGATTTGTCCTATGCGAACCATGAATATGTCGTAACTTCGTATAGTAATTCATTTGGTGAATCAAGTAACTCTAACACCGTATTGGCGAAGCTTATTGTCGACACAGAGGCGCCGGTCACGACGGCAAATGCGCCAACAAGCTGGATGAACCAAAGCACTGTTGTCGTATTGACGGCAACCGACAATGAAACAGGGGTCGCAAATACGTACTACTCGCTGAATAATGGAGATTATGTAAACGGAGCATCGTTGAATGTCACGGAAGAAGGCGTCAACCATATTTCATTCTATTCGGTTGATAAAGTAGGTAACATCGAGGTTGCTCAAACGATCGATATCAAAATTGATAAAATAGCACCGATAACCGAGGTTTCACCAATTCACGGCTGGTTGAGAGAATCGGTCACTGTAAATTTAAACGCCTACGATACCCAAAGTGGTACGGCTAAAACCTTCTATTCGATTAACGGTACGGACTATGCGGAAGGTGCTTCATTTAATGTAGATAAGGAAGGCATCAATCAAGTTTCCTTCTACTCTGTTGATGAAGCGGGTAATGTGGAAGAGGCGAAAACGGTTGAAGTGAAAATTGATCGAACAGCTCCTGTCACCACGTCTGACGCTTCGGAAGGCTGGTTCAAGGAACCAGTGACTGTTAATTTGCACACCGAGGACACTCAAAGCGGAGCAAATAAAACTTTTTATGCTATTAATGGTTCGGAGTATGAGGAAGGTATCTCTTTCAACGTAGACGAGGAAGGAATCAACAACATTTCCTTCTACTCAGTAGATCAAGCAGGCAATGTGGAAGAAGTCAAAATGGTCGAAGTGAAAATTGATCGTACGGCTCCTATTACCACGACAGACGCATCAACGGCATGGTCTAAGGAAGAAGTAACTGTGAAATTGAGTGCGGCCGATACGCTAAGCGGAGTCGTACAAACGTTATACGCTGTAAACGGTTCGGACTATACCGAAGGAACTGCTGTAAAGGTTAACGAGGAAGGCATTCATAGAATTACATTTTATTCCGTTGATATCGCGGGAAATATCGAGATTACCAATACGATTGAAGTGAAGATCGACAAAACGGCTCCGGCTATTGCGATGGATATGCAAGCCGAGTACAAGCTTGGCACTGTATTACCGCTTGTGTATACTGCAACTGATGAGTTGTCAGGCATTGTTTTTGAGCAGATGGTTATTATCGGACCAGATTCAGCTGCAGGAACAATCGCAGCAAACGGTTCCTCGATGACGTTAAATAAACCGGGTGATTATAATGTTACTGTTACAGTGACGGATGCTGCGGGTCTTATTACTACGATTCAGAAACAGATAACGGTCTATATTGAGGCAACTATGGAAGTATTGCCGCATGTCATTAAGGGCAATAAGGGCGTGTTTACGGTTCAAGTTAATCTGCCGGATTGGCTGAACGGTTCCGGCATTGTCCTGGATACGGCGACGGTAAATGGGGTTCAAGCGCTGAACGATAACAAAGGATACTACATGATGGCCAAATTGGGACACTTTAAATTTGAGCGGTCCGACTTCGACTGGAAGACCAGTGAGGTAACGCTTGAATTCCGAGGCTATGTAAATGGTAACCTTGTCGTTGCGCAAAAAAAGGTGAAGGTCCAGACTGATCTAACAGGCATCAAAGGTGGTTATAAAGACGATGATCGCGACGATCATGATAGTGACAACGATGATCGTGAAGACGATAACCGTAAAAAAGACCGTTCTGCGGTCATATCCCCGTCAAGAAGATAACTATAAAAAGGCTTCAATGCAGCGGCTGCTTCCCGGTATACTACCGAGAAAACAGCCGCTGATTTTTTTCGGCATTTATAATTCGTAGCCACTATCGGAAAATATTAATGCAACACGAGTGAAAGTATAGATTCATAGTGAAATTGTTAGCGTTTTCGATTAGAATATACATACTAGACAGTATATAGCGATAAATAGGGGGGCTCAGAGCGATGAACTTGGATAATTGTCCTCGCTGCGGTAAGCTTTTTGCCAAAAACTTTAGAGACGTATGCCCGACGTGCATGCGTGATATTGATAAAGAGTACGAACTTTGCGCAAACTATTTGCGTGAATATAAGGGCTCCATTATCACAGAGGTAGCAGACGCTACAGGCGTATCGATCAAGCAAATTACGAAATTCATTCGCGAAGGCCGTATCTCCATAATGAATGCTCCTAACATGTCCTACCCTTGTGAATCCTGCGGCACTCTTATTCGCGACCATCATCTTTGCGACACCTGCCGCCAACGAATTGAGAAGGATAAGAAGCAAATGTTCCAGGATATAGCGAAGAAAGATGAACTGAAAAGCGCTTTAAATCCGACTGGCGTATACAAAGGATTAAACAGATACAAAGATAAATGAATTTTCTCTAATATTTCCTTGACTATAAAATTTCACTTGACTGAAGCCGATAATACTTGTAAAGGTAATCGGCTTTTTTAGTTCCTGTAGATAATGAGGTGGATAAAATGAAAATAAACGAGACGAATCGAATTGGTGCGGTTAATCCCTATCAGAAGCAAAAAGATGCACGGGTAGGCGCAGCGGAAAAGGCAAAGCAGAAGGACGAGGTCCAAATCTCTGCAGCTGCCAAGGAGCTGCTGACGACAAGCAAGGCAAGCGGAGCGGACAGAACAAAGCACATCGAAGAGCTCAAAAACGCGGTGGCATCGGGCACATATCATGTGGAAGCCGGCAAGATCGCTGAGAAGCTGCTTCCATACCTAAAGGAGTAGTGCTCTAAATGAATGAGTATATCCAGCAAATACTTGTGATTTTGCAAGAGCTCTTAGACGAGCATCGGCAGCTGATAGAATACGGAAATGCGAAGACAGCGGCTATTACAGCTGACAATGTGGAGTCGCTGTCCTATATTTCAAACAAAGAGAAGAAGAGTCTTCAGCGCATTTTGGAGCTTGAGCAGCAGCGGATCTTCTTGATCGGAAAATATATGCTGGATCAGAAGCTGACTGCTCATCGCTCGTTCAAAATGGAGAAGCTGATTCAAGCCGTTTATCATGCGAATGAAAAGCAGCAGCTTCAAGCCATATGGCAGGAGCTATCGGCAACTCTTAAGAAGCTTCAGGACATAAACGAATTCAATCAGCAGCTCGTCAGAATGAATTTGGAGCATTTGCATTTCACGCAGGATTTGCTGCTCGGACCGACTGAGGAAGAAGCGACCTACCATCGTGCTGTTCAAGGTATGGCCTACAATCGTAATGGCCGCTTTAATATGAAAACGTAAGAAGAGAGGACAATAGACGATGGCATCGACTTTTCATGGCTTAGAGACGGCAAGGCGGAGCTTATTTACGACGCAATCGGCTTTAAATACAACGGGACATAACATTGCAAATGCCAATACGGTAGGCTACTCGCGTCAAGTTGTGAATATGACGGCTTCAAGACCGATAGATGCGGTAGGCTTCTCCAAATCAACTGCAGCCGGTCAGCTTGGAACGGGTGTAGAGGCTTCCTCGATTACACGTGTCAGAGAGAAATTTTTAGACAACCAATTTCGAAACGAAAATAAATCGAACGGTAATTTTACGGTACAACTAGATACATTATCTAAACTAGAAGGAATCGTAAATGAACCGAGTGACACCGGCCTAAGGACGGTCATCTCAAACTTCTGGAACTCATGGTCGGATTTAAGCAAAAACCCGGAGAACGCGGATGGCCGCAAAGTGGTTATGGAACAAACGATGGCATTGGTTGATTCGTTCAACTACACAGCCAAACAACTAGGTGATCTGAAATCAGATTTGACGGAAAACGCAGAGATTAATCTTAGCACAGTTAACTCGATTACTACGAGCATTGCACAGCTTAACGGCGAAATTAGACGTATTGAAGGACTAGGGGACAACGCAAATGATTTGCGTGACCAGAGGGATTTGCTTACCGATCAATTATCGGGTCTAGTAAACATTCGTGTTGAAGAACAAGCAAATGGGTACAGGATTACTATGGGCGGTACTGAGCTTGTTCAAGGGACAGCAAAAACAGATCTTAGTATGGCCGCAATTGATACAGCGATTGCTTCAGGCGAGTTGAATAGCGGAGCTATTTACGGAACGCTTTATTCGAGAGATCATTATGTTAATGGTTATATCGGAGAGCTGGATAAGCTCGTTCAAACGATGGCAAACGGTGAGTTCGAGGTAACGTTGCCCAAAGGCTCTGTTTTACCGGAAGGTACGGTATTGAATAACGTTACATATACGGGGGCTAATCGTACGCTTACCGCAGATACTACCGTTAAGGTGAATGGCTTGAATGGATTGCATCAGCTTGGCTACTCATTAGCAGGCCAAGATGCAGGGTTGCCCTTTTTTACGGACAGTACCGGTGGAACGACTGGTTTGACAGCAGGTAATATTACGCTTAACCCGTCGATTGTTGCTAACTCCAATCTGATTGCCACATCTATGCGCTTGGTCACGAATTCAGATGGCTCTGAGTCTGTAATTACCGGAAATAACTCATTGGCCGTCCTTTTCTCGCAAATGCGGGATACTCGGTTTGATTTTGACGCAGGAACTGGCGATAACAAAAATACGGTCGATGCCTACTTTCGATCCGTTGTCGGTCAGCTTGGCGTTCAAGCTGCTGAAGCTACTCGTATGCAAACCAATCAGCAAATTATAGTCGACCAGGTGGACTCTCGGAGACAATCCGTAAGTGGGGTTTCTCTCGATGAGGAAATGTCTAATATGATTAAATTTCAGCACGCATATAATGCTGCTGCTAGAAATATGACGATGATTGATGAGGTATTGGATAAAGTCATTAATGGAATGGGACGCGTAGGCTTATAAAATAACTGGAGGTGAACATTATGTCTTTCCGCGTTACGCAATCCATGATGAATACACAATTGCTTCGTAATATTTCTAACAACATGGGTCGTATGAACAACCTGCAAAATCAGCTATCGACGGGTATGAAGATTAACAAACCATCAGACGATCCTGTCGGTATTACTTTTGCACTCCGTTATCGGAGTGAGCTTGATGCAAATGATCAATATACGGAAAATGTAAGCAATGCGTTGTCATCATTAGAATATACAGATACAACAATAGGCCAAGCCGGTGACATTATGCAGCGTGTACGTGAGCTGATGGTTCAAGGTGCTAACGGTACTTATGAACAGACGAGCTTGGATACGATTAAGTCGGAAATTTCACAACTCTACAATCAAATGATTGATATTGGAAATAGTTCGTTTAACGGCAAGCAGGTATTCAACGGCCAAATGACCGGAGATAAGCCTTATCCTATGATGCAGTTGGACGAGACGGAGGATGTGTTGTCTAATCCGCCCAAACTGAAAGCTTTTCATGTTGCTACGGATACCGGTAATATTAAATATGAATTATCTTCCGGGATGAGTATGGCTGTAAATCTTACAGGAAACGAGGTTTTCGGCGAGAAGCTTGCCACGAATGYGACACAAGCGGAGATTGAATCAAGCGACAATGTGTTTATGCTATTGCAACGGGCACATGATATGCTAGGCTCTGGTGATCAAGTGGGCGTCTCGCGATTAATCGGACAATTCGATACACGAATGAACACGATGTTGACGAAGCGAGCAGAAATTGGAGCAAGAATTAATCGGGTTGAGATCGTTGAGAACCGTTTGGAAGATATAAATGTTAACCTCAAGACCGTTCAATCCAAAACAGAAGACGCAGATATGTCTATGGTTATTACGAATTTGAAAACGGAAGAAAATGTTTATCAAGCTTCCTTGTCGGTGGGGGCTCAGCTCATTCGTCCAAGTCTGGTTGACTTTTTACGCTAGGGGTTTAATTAAATGGAAATTCCGCAAATTCAAATTCGTCAGTTGACCGCCCAATTGTCTATCGATGCAGATAATGGACGCCAACATATAGTACAACCTAGGGCAACGATTAACATGCGCCAAATACGAACTGAGCAACAATATTCGACGACACCTGGTCAACTTGACATCAATCAAGATAGAGTATGGGATGCTTTGTCAGTTGGAAATCATTTAGATAYGATGAAACGAATCTATTCCAATGCGTCTAATCTAGCTTTGCAAGGAATTGCCCGCATCATCGAGAAGGGTGATCAAATGGCAGCAATTCATCTTGGGAGTAATCCGATTGCTACAATGGCTCGAGAGTGGCAGCGAACTTTTCCGGAATATGATTTCGCTGGTGAGGCTTCATATGATAACATTGATTTTCATTATACACCTAGTGAACTGTCGATAAAAACCATTCCAGGTCAAGTGCAAATGGATGTTGAAGTTAATCGACCAATATATGAATATGAACGAGGTAAGCTCAATATTATTATGAGTCAATACCCGAAAGTAGAAATTATACCACCACAAATTGAACTATTGGTGTAATAACATAAATCTTAATCTAACTATAGGTCGACCCTATGTTCATTAAACATAGTAAGGTCTATAGTCTTTGTTTTTGATAAAACTAACGTCGCTTTAGTATCACTTCGTATAGTCGTATATCTATCCACACAAACATTCCTCCTGAGACGTTTGTAATTGCCGTTTACTATTAGAAATAGACTATTGGACATTACATAAATCAACCTCATTCCATCCCATGGTTATTTATTAACAACCAGAATAGTATTTTTGGAATTCCTCTCAAAACATGCATGAAACAGTGTGTTAAGATTTTGATTTTTTTTTATATTGTTATAGAAAAGTATAGGATTATATTACGTTATGATAGTGTTGTTGACTTCTTCACATGTCTATTTTGGTGGGATATTATATGATTGTCTCTTAAATGAATGTCGAAGGATGTCGTATTTGCAACTTTATTATTATTGAATTTCTCAATATTCAAGGAGGTTGAAATAATGATTGATAAACCGAGTACTATTTTCTTTGAGCAAGGTATACCGGGCTTTGAAAACTTACGTTATTTTACTTTTGAGTATGTAGAAGGTGATTTACCGATGAGGCTTATGAAGTCAGTCGAGAATCAAGAAGTTAACTTGCTTGTTACTAGCCCATTCTATTTCTATCCAGAATATGAATGGGAACTTTCAGAAACTATGAAGGATGAACTGTCAATTAAAACGGAAGCGGATATTGAGATATGGTCTATCATTACTGTACCGGAAGATCCGGCTAAATCTACGCTTAATTTACTAGCGCCTGTCGTTCTGAACATTAATGCAAAAATAGGGATGCAGCTTATCCTTCATGATAGTTCATACAGCTCGCGAACCCCGCTCATTCGAGCATAAGGAGGGAACGGTATGTTAGTTTTGTCTCGGAAAAGCAATGAATCAATAATAATTGCTGGGAATATCGAGGTCGTTATACTGGGTATTGAAGGTGATAGTGTGAAAATAGGTATCCGCGCACCCAAGGAAGTAGATATTTATAGAAAAGAGATCTATCAAACGATTCAAATGGAAAATAGGGCAGCAGCAAACAATGTGACGACACTAGAAAATATGTCTGCTCTATTCAAAAAAACATAATATATTTTAAAAAAGCTATAAATTAATTGATGGCTTTGCCGATATATATATTAGCGCGGTGTAGGACAGCCGAACTACAACCGTTAGCTTCCGCAAGGATGCGGAAATCCGAAATTTCAAGGAGGAAATATTTATGCGTATTAATCACAATCTTGCTGCTCTAAACACTCATCGTCAATTGGGTGCAAACAATGGGGCTGCAGGAAAGAACATTGAAAAATTGTCTTCGGGTCTACGTATCAACCGTGCAGGCGACGATGCTGCTGGTCTTTCGATCTCCGAAAAAATGCGTGGTCAAATTCGCGGTTTGGATATGGCTTCCAAAAATGCTCAAGATGGCATCTCAATGATTCAAACAACTGAAGGCGCATTGCAAGAGGTTCACTCGATCCTGCAACGTATGCGTGAGCTTGCAGTACAGGCTTCAAATGATACGAACGTAACGGCTGACCGCGATGCAATGGGTCAAGAGCTTACTGAGCTTGGTAAAGAAATTACTCGTATTAAAGATACGACTCAATTTAATAAACAAAACCTGCTCGATGCTACTGCAGGTGACGGTGCTGGTTCTGTTACTTTCCAAGTAGGCGCTAACACGACTCAAGTTATGACAGTTGACTTTGCTACAGCGGGTATTGATCTTACTGATGTTGAAACTAACGTTGGTGCTTTGGCTGCTGCTGATGTAGTAGATTCCGCAACAGCAACAGCATTGATCGCAACAATCGATACTGAAATTGAAAGTGTATCGAAAGGACGTTCTTTGCTGGGTGCAACACAAAACCGTTTGGAGCACACAGTTAGCAACTTAAATAATGCTTCGGAAAACCTGACTGCTGCTGAATCTCGTATACGCGACGTAGATATGGCTAAAGAAATGATGGATTTCACAAAGAACAACATCCTTACGCAAGCTTCGCAAGCGATGCTGGCTCAAGCGAACCAACAGCCACAAGGCGTTCTTCAATTGCTTCGTTAAGTTTTAATTTCAAAAGGACCCTATACTGTATAGGGTCTTTTTTTTCATCCATTTACTAAATGTCACAGGGGGCTTATATGAATCGAAGGAACAAGGTCATAGCGAAATGTTTATCATTATTTCTAATTTTGGCATTAATTAGCTCACCTATTGCTGTATTTGCGGATACAGAGGTCATTATTGATGATCCTACTCCCGATTCGACGGCACCGGTACTCCATAGCTTAATGTTAACTGATAAGAAAGTCTCGCCCGATAAATCCGTGCAATTAATCGCCGAAGCATTTGACGATTTATCCGGGATTGGGACTATCCACGCTAGCTACAGAAAGCCAAGCGGTGCAGCTAAGAATGTTTCTTTTCAATTTGATTCAGTATCCAATAAATATATTGGTACAATAAGCATTGGCAGGTACGAAGAAGCGGGAGACTATGTTCTTAGTTCGGTGACGCTTAGAGATAAGAAGGAAAATGTAAATTCGGTTGTCGACAACTCTAATACGGGCAATGGCAACAAAATGGATTTTAGTCCTTACACCATTTCGGTAAGCGGAGTGGTTAAGGATATTACCCCCCCTGAACTAGAAGATGCTAGTATATCCGCTAGACAAGCGGTGCCGGGGAATTCTATTCAGATCACTGCAGGCGCAACGGATGATTACTCAGGTGTTTCCYATGTGAGGCTCTCGTATGTGAAGCCAAGCGGAAGAGGCGGTTCGTCTACGCTGTATTTCAATCAAGCAGCAGGCAAGTATGTGGGATCAATATCGATCGATCAATATGACGAACTGGGCATATGGAAAACAACAAGTATTCAGGTGCAGGATAATGCCGGAAATAGCAAAGTTGTATACGATTCCACGGAAACTAGTTCCGGCTCGGCTGAGAAAAGAGATTTTAGTGAAATGAGCTTTCAGGTTATGAATACCACGCCAGATTTAATTGCTCCTACATTAGATAATTTAGGTATCTCATTAGAACAGGTCTCGAAGAATGAGGCTATTATTAAACTGACAGCAGGAAGCAGTGATGCTTTGTCTGGAACTAACAGAATCTCCGTCYATTACAAAAAACCAAATGGTCAGACATTATCTGTATATATGGGTCAGGACAGCAACGGTATGTATGTGGGATCAATCCCTATCGACAAATACGACCAGCTAGGCGTGTACAAGCTTAACTCTATTACTTTATATGACAATAAGTCGAATGCAAGGCAGATCTATGACAGCAATGTGATGAACTTATATCAGAATACGATAGACTTTAGCTCTTTCCATTTTGTGGTTAGAGGTGTCATAACTGTACCGCCGGCAGTTCCTTTCAGTGTGTTATTAACGCCAAAGGAGTTAACGCTGGAGCCAGGTCAGAGCAAGCAGCTTCAAGCTATTTTGCATATGACTGATGCAAGCTCACAGGATGTTACATTGCAAACTGCGGAAACGGAATATACAAGTTCTGATCCTTCCAAGATTGAAGTGGATCAGAATGGCCTGATAACGGTTGCTCCGGACGCTAGTCCAGGCATTGTCTATATCGAGGCTTTGAACAGCGGGTTAAGTGGGCAAACTGTAATCACGATTTCAGGAGAGCCTGTAGAAGAGTTTAAAGGCAATCTTAGGATCAATCCGCTGAAAACCAGTTTAGCTCCTGGAGATTCGAAGCAGTTCAATGTCATTGTTACATTGCCGGACGGAACGGCAAAGGATGTGACTTTAGGCTCCGCGGGTACGCAATACGTCAGCATGAATGAGACGGCAGTCAGCGTGAGCCCTGATGGGTTAATTCAGACATCCGCTGATGCGCAAGTAGGAAGGTATATTATTAAGATTAGCAATAACGGATTAAATGCAACCAGTACGGTCATTGTAACCCCTCCTCCTACGGTGAGAAGTCTGTTGGCGTCCCCCGCTACTGCGGAGGTTGTTGCTGKACAGACGGTTCAAATGAGCGTAAGGGCATATATGACTAACGGTTCGACGCGGGATGTCACACTAGGTGAAAGTGGAACGATCTATTCCTCTACGAATACCAATAGAGCAACCGTTGACGATAATGGTTTGATTACGTTACCGGCAGATGCTACTAGCGGAATGGTTTACATTTATGCGAAAAATAGCGGGGGCATAGCTCGAACAGCCATTACGGTAATTAATGATCCTGCGAATCAAGTAATGGAGATGAGCATTGATCCGGAAACTGCAATTCTAGCTCCTGGAATGACACAACAGATGACGGTAAACGCTCTGATGGGTGACGGCAATCAGAAAGATCTAACTGCAGCATCAACTGGAACAATCTATAAAGTTAGTAATGCAAGAGCGACAGTGGATTCACAAGGAAAAGTGTGGATATCTTCGACCTCCACCTATGGTCCAGTTGTCATTACAGCTATCAATAAAGGGAAGAGCGCGACGTTGAGTATTACCGTGCAGAATCAGACGTCGAATGTGGATAGCATTATTGTAGAACCAAACGTCGCTGTGATGGGAAGAGGCGACAGTTTATCTTTAAAAGTAACAGCATCGATGTCGGATGGGATGGCAAAGGACGTTACTGCGGTGGCTAGCGGAACGAGCTACAAAACAAGCAATAACCGCGCAACAGTGGATGAGCTAGGGAACGTGACGATTCCCGCGACGACCACACTCGGCCCAGTAGTCATTACAGCAAATAACGGAGGTAAGGTTGCAACCGTTAGTATCACGGTACAAGAATCGACAAAAAAAGTAGAGAGTTTGAGCATAGAACCTAATGTTACGGTGCTTGCTAAAGGTCAAAGTTTTGCCTTAAAAACAACAGCAACGCTGACGGATGGAACAACAAAGGACGTTACTGCGGTCGCCAGCGGCACAACCTACAAAACGAGCAATAACCGCGCGACGGTGGACGATCAAGGAATCGTAACGATCCCGGCAACAACCACGAATGGACCGGTAGTCATTACTGCGAATAATGAGGGCAAGGTTGCATCCGTCAGCATCACTGTACAAGACTCGACGACAAAAATAGAGAGTCTAGTAGTGGAACCTAACAACGTGGCAATTGGGAAAGGCGACAGTGTCGCATTGAAGGTAACAGCGACGCTGATGGATGGTACGACAAAGGATGTTACTGCGGTCGCTAGTGGAACAACCTATAAGACGAGCAATAGCCGCGCAACAGTGGATGAGCAAGGAAACGTGACGATCCCAGTATCGGCTACCTATGGCCCAGTGCTTGTTACAGCGACCAACGAAGGGAAAATGGCCACCGTCAGTATTACGGTGAAGGACACAAGTCTCTCAGTAACCAGCATAAGCGTTACGCCGAGTGTCGCAACGATTCAGAAGGGTGACAGCTTGCAATTGGCGGTAACGGCGGCGATGGCGGATGGAACGACAAAGGATGTTACTACGGTCGTCAGCGGAACCAGCTATAAGACGAGCAACAGTCGCGCTACAGTGGATGAGCAAGGAAACGTGACGATCCCAGTTTCGGCTACCAATGGCCCAGTGGTTGTTACGACGACCAACGAAGGGAAAACGGCTACCGTCAGTATTACGGTGAAGGACACAAGTCTCTCAGTAATAAGCATAAGCGTCACACCGAGTGTAGCAACGATTCAGAGGGGTGACAGCTTGCAATTGGGAGTAACGGCGGCGATGGCAGATGGAACGACAAAGGATGTTACTGCGGTCGCCAGCGGAACCAGCTATAAGACGAGCAACAGTCGCGCTACAGTGGATGCGCAAGGAAATGTGACAATCCCGGTATCGGCTACCAATGGCCCAGTGGTTGTTACAGCGACTAATGGAGGGAAAACGGCAACCGTCAGCATTACGGTGAAGGAAACCAATCCTACGGCAACGAGCTTGAGCATAACACCAACCGTTGCTACACTTCGACTCGGAGAAAGCATCCAATTGACAGTAACGGGGACGATGTCGGATGGAACGACTAAGGACGTTACATTAGGTACGAGCGGAACAACATACAAGACGAGCAACAGTCGTGCAACAGTAGATGCTAATGGTCTTGTGACAATTGCCTCCGGCGGCACCGTTGGTCCGGTCGTGATCACAGCAGTCAATGGCAGTCAAAAAGTAACTACATCAATTACTGTTCAAAAATAAACTCATAAGTAAGAGGTCTTGGTATTATCTAGGGTCTCTTGCTTATGTAATACCTTCTCGGATACCCTAAATTGAATTACGTCACCATAAGAGCATGAGGAGTTGAGGAATTGAGTACGATCTCATTAGTAATGATTGTTAAGAACGAAGAAAAAAAATTGGAAAGATGTTTGCAGAGCGCGCGGCATCTAGTGGATGAGATTGTCATTGTCGATACTGGCTCGTCTGACCTTACGAAGCAAATTGCATATTCATATCAAGCGATGGTTTATGACTATGGATGGGTCAACGACTTTTCCTCCGCAAGAAATTTTGCTCTGGAGCAATCGAATGGTGATTGGAATCTCATATTGGATGCGGACGAATATATCATGAATGATTGTGGTAAGAAGTTGAAGCAGTTCATCAGCCAAGGTAAATCGATTGGGCGGGTAAAACGGATTGATGAATTTTTTCAAGATGGAGAGCTTAAAAGGTCACAATCTTTTTTATCAAGACTTATTCCAAGAGGAGTACGTTTTACGGGAAGCATACATGAGCAAGTCGTATCGGATATGCCTCGAGTTAACGTAGAAATTGAGATTTTTCATGATGGTTACATCGAGGATGACAAAACCGAAAGAAACCTGAACCTTCTGATAAGGGAATTAGAAAAGAATCCTTCCGATGCTTATATGCTTTATCAAACGGGAAAACAGTTTAAACTAATGAAAGCATTTGGAGAAGCAGAGACTTATTTTATTGATAGTTATAACCGGGGAAATTCAAAGGAGTGGTATAGTCATTCGCTGGTCATTGATCTTTTGTATACAAATATAGCAACAAAAAATTTCCAGGCAGGCGTTGATCTTATCAACATGGAAAGAGAACGCTTTACGCTATTTCCGGATTTTCATTTTGTTTGTGGGCTTTTTTTTACGGAACTCATATTCAGTGATGTAAAGAAGTACTCTTATATTTTCCCAAATATCGAGCAAATGTATCTGGAGTGCATGAAAATTGGAGAGACGAATGACTATGATAGTGTGTTAGGAGTTGGTAGCTTTCTGCCAGCTTACAACTTAGGAGTCCTTTATGAACTGATGGGTCAAATAGAAAAGGCTGTTGATTATTATCAAATATCATCAGTATTAGGCTATAAAAAAGCAAAGACTCAATTAGAAAGCTTAAATAATTGACAAGGTTTTATTACGTTCAATATATTAGCTAATCATTTGTAAAATAATCGCCGATATAAGAAGTAGAATATTATTGTTGGAGGATTGATTTGGAATGAATATTCATACCTCTACAACAGGAGCGGGTGGGTATGTCGAACGTAATAATTCAGCAACCGATTCTACAGAATTTGCTGCTCAGCAGGTCGAGCTGAATTCGCCTAATTCATCTAGATCTGTCTCGACGATTACGAATACAGGCGAACTAAAAAAAGCGGAACTGCAGGGTGAACACTACACTGTAAGCGATGAGCAAATTGTCAAAGCAATCGAAAGAGCGATCAAGGCCATGCAGGGTAAGGCAACCACTCTTGAATTCTCTATCCACGAGGAGACAAAATTAATTGCTGTAAAAGTTATGGATAGAGATTCAGGTGAGGTTATCCGTGAGATACCGCCGGAAAAAACATTGGATTTTGTAGCGAAACTTTGGGAGATGGCAGGTATTCTTGTCGATGAAAAAAGATAATGATATTTAAAATGAAGGAGTGATGATAATGCGTCTAAGCGGACTTGCGTCTGGTATGGATACAGATGAAATTGTAAAGAAGTTGATGAGTGCACAGCGAATTCCACTGGATAATATGTCGCAAAAAAAGCAATTACTGGAGTGGAAGCGCGACGATTATCGGGCGCTAAACAACAAAATACTGGAGTTTCGTAATGCAGCATTCGATATGAAGCTTCAGTCCAGTTATTTGACAAAGAAGGTTAGTTCAACACATGAGCAAATTGTATCTGCAGTTGGATCGGCTGTTACGAACGATGGCCAGTATACAATTAAGATAAAGGATTTGGCAAAACCGCCGGCGATTAATTCCGCTGCGCTTACTGGCAAAACTGGTAGCTCGGCAGTAGGTTTAACTGCTGATGCAACACTTGCTATTGAGGGGAGTAAAGGTACGGCAAACATTATMATCGATCAAGACGAAACAATTGATGGTTTAGTAAAGGCCATTAATCAAGAATCGGYAGCAACTGGTGTGAAAGCATCATTCGATAATACGATGAAACGAATTTTTTTTACATCGACTACAACAGGAGACGCATCGGAGATCAAACTTAATAATGGAGCTTCCAATGATTTGAATACCGTTTTGGGAATCGGCACTTACGCGAAAGGAACCGACGCTGTAGTTGAATTTAATGGAATCGAATCAAGATATTCGTCGAATACATTTACGATTTCTGGCATAACGTTTACCGCCAAAGAGAAGAGCGACACCGTTGTGAATGTAAATGTCGCTCAAGATACACAGGCAACGGTTGATGTTATTAAAAACTTTGTTGATAAATACAATTCACTTATAGATGAAGTTAACAAAGAGTTGCTCGAGAAGAGAGAAAGGAACTATCAACCGCTAACTAGCTCTCAACGCGATGAGATGAGCGATGACGAAATTGAAAAGTGGGAAGCCAAGGCAAGGAACGGAATGTTGGCTCAAGACCAGTTATTAACCAGCGGTTTGACGAATTTACGCCGTTCTTTATCTGATGCTGTAGGTGGACTTCCTACAGGCCAATTAAATAGCTTGGCAGATATCGGTATTTCAAACACGAATATTAAGAGTTCGGGTATCAGTGGATCTTATTTAGATTTAGGTAAACTCTACATTGATGAAACAAAACTCAAGAATGCAATAACTAACAATCCTGAAGAAGTGATGGCATTATTTACTACGGATAGCACGACAGAAGCGAATGACGGTATTGCAACTCGATTGTATGTGAAAGCGTCTGGTTTGTTTCAACAAATAGCTGATAAGGCGGGTAGTAAAGAATCCCTCGAGAGCAACTATTTGATTGGTAAAGAGAGTATTGCGATAAGCAAACAGATGTCTAATCTCACCGTCAGATTGCAAGATCTTGAAACTCGGTATTATAAACAATTTTCTGTTATGGAATCTTACATTAATAAAATGAACTCCCAAAGCACTTGGCTTAGCCAACAGTTTAGCTCATAGGAGGATATGGAATGCAATTACAGCAGCGTAACAAGTACTTGGAAACAACAATTCAAACAGCTACTCCAGCTCAACTACTCCTAATGCTGTATGATGGCGCAATACGTTTTTGTCGCCAGGGTATTGAAGCGATAAAAGAAAATAGGTACGCGGATGCCAATACTTTTTTAATAAAAACACAGAATATAATAAATGAGTTTATTATTACTATTGACAGATCATCTCCAGTTGCAGAAAATTTGCTTCGCTTATACGATTATTTCAATGTGAAGTTAATAGAATCGAATACAAAGAAGAGGACTGAACCTGCCGAAGAAGTGCTCGCCCATCTAGTAGAATTAAAAGAAACCTGGATGCAAGCCGCCAAACAGCATAATCAATTGGCTGGTCAAACAAATGGAAACACGTATACAACAACTCATTCAACTGTCGTCTAACTTAATTGCTACTATTGATAGCTGGGAGTTTGAGGATTTGGAGGCATATATGGAGGAGCGGGACCATATATTCACTGAATTAAACCAAGTCCTTTCTGTATCTGAGCAGACTTCATCCTTTCGTTCCCAAGTGGAAAGAATAATAGAAATGGATACCGTTATTATCGGCAGAATGACGGTTAAGCTTGCTGAAATTAATATTGAAATAGATAAAATTACTAAAGGGCGCCGAACGAAAACTTTATATGATTCTGGCTCTTATGGCGATGGAAGCCTTTTTTTTGACGCAAAAAGATAATTAAATGGACCTGTTTCGTTAAGGACGTCATGTCTCTAGTGGACAGGTTTTTTTGTGTCAACAAATATTAAACATCTAGGGTAAGGAATTAAGCCTCTTCGCAACTAGCAATGATACTCGAGCAAAGGTGTTCTACCAATTACCAATAAGTTTTTGGAATTCGGACAAGGGAATTGGTTCAGGTACGAGCGAAGAGTGAATCCAGTCCTTTAGCACCATCGGTGAGAATACGACTGGGTAATGGCAGATATCTTGTAAAATCTAGCGTATTCGGTACGCCTTGCTTCATCAACAGCGTCGTTTACAGCTTGAATAATATGAAACAACTTATCAAAGGTAATCAAGGCACCAGGGTAGTACTCTGTTGCTCCCGTGATTGAATAACATTTGGTGCAGGTAGGTGCTACTGGATCACGGTATGGAGAAAGCAGGGTTCTTCGGGATAACCTATGTCTGAAACCGAATTTAATGATCTAACCGGATTTGCAGTTGTGTGTCCTATCACCAACCAAGCAAAAGATTACGTCTTTGAAGTTCTACTGCCGGAAGGCCTTCCGTTTACTGGAGTCATTCTAACGGATCAATTAAAGAGCTTAGATGTGAGAAAGCGCAAAATTAAAGTCGTTGGCAGCAATTCGAATGATTCGGAAGTCATGAAGGTATTCCTCCGGAATAATCGATCAATCTTTGCATAAGACAAACCTACTATAAATACGGGAGTTGAATGTATCTTTTTCGACATGAATCGCCAACCGAAATCTCCCGTAAACCCTCAAATGAATTCGCTTACAATAAATTGTTTGACAATTCCGTGAAGTGGGTGTTATAGTCAAATTGTGGGTTATACAATGAGATGCCTCACAGTATTTGAAGATGAAGGGAATGTTTGCACATGCAAGGTAAAGTTAAATGGTTTAACGCAGAAAAAGGTTATGGATTTATCGAGACTGAGCAAGGCGGCGACGTATTTGTTCATTTCTCCGCTATCCAAACCGAAGGTTTCAAAACACTTGAAGAAGGCCAATCCGTCGAATTCGATATCGTTGAAGGCGCTCGTGGTCCACAAGCAGCAAACGTAGTTAAACTGTAATCATTCGGCTGATCCAGCCAACCTATATTTTGGATCATTAAACAAGTAAATAACATAAGCTCCGGGAAACCGGGGCTTTTTTTTGTGCATGATAAGCTCATTGACTGTACTGTATCGCGAGGCTTAGCTGCGTTGATTTTAAATCTACTAGTTCTACAGCATTAATTATCTGAAAATTCTAAATAAAACAAAAACTATTTTGATTCGAGCACTTACATATGATATAATAAACCCATGTAAAGGAGGAGTTCCCCATGAACTACAACATTCGAGGTCAACACTTTCAAGTGACAGACGCATTGAGAGACTACGTCGAAAAAAAACTCAGCCGATTGGATAAATATTTTGAAGCACCAATCACCTCCGATATTAACGCAACATTATCCGTCACCAAAGGTAGACATGCAGTTGAGGTGACCATTCCGCTCACCGGTGTCATGCTAAGAGCCGAGGAGAAAAGCGAGGATATGTACGCATCCATTGATTTGGTCGCGGACAAACTCGAACGACAAATACGCAAACATAAAACGAAAGTAAATCGTAAGTTCCGCCAAGGCAGCGGCGTACGCTCCTTATTCAAGGAGGAAGGCTCAGCAGTGGGCGTTCTGGAGGAAGAAGACGATTTGGAACTCGTACGTACCAAACGTTTTGCGCTCAAGCCTATGGATGTGGAAGAAGCGATTTTGCAAATGAATATGGTAGGGCATAATTTCTTCGTTTTTTCGAATGTAGACAACAAAGAGATTAGCGTTGTTTACAAACGCAGCGACGGAAAATATGGATTAATTGAGCAAGGCTAACCGTCATTATACTTAAATAAAAGGGCCTTTTCTCCAATATGGGGAAAGGCTTTTTCTTTTAGATGCATCCTCGTTGCGGCGGTGTCGACAAACTGATACAATTTAATGCAAAGAGGCGTCATTACGAAAGGGGAATTCCATGCTCGGATTAGTGAAGAAGATATTTGGTGACCATAACGAGCGCGAGGTAAAACGGCTCCAGCGGACGGTAGATGAAATAAATGCGATAGAGTCGAAGTTTACGTCTTTATCCGATGAAGCGCTGCGCGCGAAGACTGAGGAATTCAGAGCGAGAATTGAAAAAGGCGAAACGCTAGACAAAATTTTGCCGGAGGCTTTTGCAACGGTGAGAGAGGCTTCCAAGCGTACGCTTGGCATGCGTCACTTTGATGTGCAACTGCTCGGCGGTATGGTTCTGCACGAAGGCAAGATCGCGGAGATGAGAACAGGTGAAGGTAAGACGCTTGTTGCGACGCTCCCGGTTTATTTGAATGCTTTGCTGGGCAAAGGCGTTCACGTAATTACGGTCAATAACTACCTGGCTCAGCGTGACAGCGAGCTTATGGGTGAGTTGTATGGCTTCCTAGGCATGACAGTCGGCTGTAACCTACACGGCTTGTCGCATGACGAGAAGCAAGAGGCTTATGCTTGTGATATAACTTACGGTACGAACAATGAATTTGGATTCGATTATTTGCGCGACAACATGGTTCTTTACAAGGAACAAATGGTTCAGCGCCCGCTTTATTTTGCCATTATCGATGAAGTGGATTCCATTCTAGTCGATGAAGCGCGGACGCCGCTTATTATTTCGGGACAAGCTGCGAAATCGACAGAGCTTTATTTTGCCGCTGACCGCTTTATTAGCCGTTTGAAACCTGAAGAGGACTTCACGATTGATATTAAGCTGCGCAGCGTTATGCTGACGGAATCAGGCGTTGAGAAAACAGAGAAGGCTTTCCAAATCGAGAACCTATTCGACCATGCGAACGTAACGCTCAACCACCACATTCAACAAGCGCTGAAAGCTAACTTTATTATGAAGCGCGATGTTGATTATGTCGTGGAAGAAGAAGAGGTTGTCATTGTCGATGAGTTCACGGGCCGTCTAATGTCTGGACGCCGTTACAGCGATGGCTTGCACCAAGCGATTGAAGCGAAAGAGCAGCTGAAGGTTCAGAACGAGAGCATGACGCTTGCGACGATTACCTTCCAGAACTATTTCCGTATGTATCGCAAGCTTGCAGGTATGACGGGTACGGCGAAAACAGAGGAAGAAGAGTTCAAGCGTATATATGGTCTTGATGTTATTCAAGTGCCTACAAACCGTTCTATGATCCGTAAAGATATTGCGGACGTTGTCTATAAATCCGAGAATGGCAAATTCAAAGCGGTTGTAGAAGAGATCGTCGAGCGCCACAGCAAAAACCAACCGGTACTGGTAGGTACGATTTCCATTGAGAACTCTGAGAAGCTGTCGGATATGCTGAAACGCCGAGGCGTGACGCATAAGGTGCTAAATGCGAAGTTCCATGCAGAGGAAGCGGAAATCATTTCACGCGCGGGACAAGCCGGCTCTGTTACGATTGCAACGAACATGGCTGGTCGTGGTACGGATATTTTGCTGGGCGAATCCGTTGCTGATCTTGGCGGCTTGCATATTATCGGTACTGAGCGTCATGAAAGCCGTCGTATCGATAATCAGCTGCGCGGTCGTGCAGGACGTCAAGGTGATCCGGGTTCTTCGCAGTTTTACTTGTCGCTTGAAGATGAACTGATGCGCCGCTTCGGTTCGGAAAATATTATGGGCATGATGGATAAGCTGGGACTCGATGAGGATCAGCCGATTGAAAGCCGCATGATTTCGAGAGCAATTGAGTCGGCTCAGAAGCGTGTTGAGGGCAATAACTTCGACATCCGGAAGGTCGTCTTGCAATACGATGATGTAATGAACCAACAACGTGAGGTTATTTATAAGCAGCGCCGTGACATTCTTGGATCGGAGAACATCCGCCAGGAAGTAATGGATATGATCAAACCTGTTATCGACCGCATTGTTGAAGCACACTGTTCAGAGGATATTCCGGAGGAGTGGGATCTTCAGGCCATTGTGGATTACGCGCACGCTACCTTCCTTCAGGAAGGATCTTTGTCCAAGGAAGAAATTTGGGGCAAAGAGAAAGAGGAGATTATCGACTATATTTATGAAGAGGTCGTTGCTTCTTACGATGAGCGCGAGGAAGAGCTTGGGCCTGAAACGATGCGTGAATTCGAGAAAGTTGTCGTGCTGCGTGCAGTAGACAGCAAATGGATGGATCACATCGATGCGATGGACCAGCTTCGTCAAGGTATCCATTTGCGTGCATATGGCGGTACGGATCCGCTTCGCGAGTATCAATTCGAAGGCTTCGAGATGTTCAAGGAAATGGTCGAGAGCATTCAAGAGGAAGTCGCTAGATATATCATGAAGGCGCGCGTGGAAAGCAACCTTGAGCGTCAAGAAGTAGCTCAAGGCCAAACGACGACGACTAGCGGCGGCGGGGAAGCGATCGAGAAACGTCCGGCTAAACGTGAGGAACGCGTTGGCCGCAATGATGTTTGTCCTTGCGGTAGCGGCAAGAAGTATAAGCTTTGTCACGGCAAGTAAGGAACAGCCATTGAGTGCCTGGCATAAAATAGAGAATGAACAATCATTTTGAGGTGAAGCGGAAGCTATGATAGACATAACGGTTAAACAAGACCTGCGTGAAATGGCCAAGCGTCTCCAAGAACTCAGGGGGTCTCTTTGACTTAGATCTTAAGCAGGAGATCATTGCCAATTTCGAAGAGAAAATGACGATGCCGGATTTCTGGGATGATAATGAAAAGGCGCAAGGCGTTATTTCCGAAATGAATGCGGTGAAGTCGGTCGTTGATCATTACGATAGGCTAAAAAGCGAGCAGGAAGACCTTCAGATGATGCTAGAGCTGGCCGAAGAGGAAAGCGACGAGTCACTCGCCGCAGACGTTGTAAACGGCACTCAGAAGCTTATGCGCAAAGTGAGCGATTTTGAGCTTCAGCTGCTGCTCAATCAGCCTTACGATAAGCTCAATGCGATTCTAGAGCTGCATCCTGGAGCAGGCGGTACGGAGTCGCAGGACTGGGGACTCATGCTTTACAGGATGTATACGCGCTGGGCAGAGAAGAGCGGCTTCAAGGTAGAGCTTCTTGATTACTTGCCTGGCGATGAGGCTGGTATTAAAAGCGTCACGATTTTGGTAAAAGGCTTTAACGCTTATGGTTATCTAAAGGCCGAGAAGGGCGTACACAGGCTTGTCCGTATTTCTCCATTTGATTCCGCGGGCCGTCGTCATACGTCGTTTGCTTCTTGCGATGTCGTTCCCGAAATCGATGACAGCATCGAGATTGAGATTCGTACTGAGGATTTGAAGGTGGACACGTACCGTGCAAGCGGTGCGGGCGGCCAGCACGTCAATAAGACGGAATCGGCGATCCGGATCACGCATATTCCTTCAGGGATTGTGGTAGCCTGTCAACAGGAACGTTCACAAATTCAGAACCGGGAGCGAGCGATGAAGACGCTTCGTTCCAAGCTGTATGAACGGAAAATAGAAGAGCAAATCAAGCATCTCGCTGAAATTCGCGGCGAGCAGTCCGAGATTGCATGGGGCAGCCAAATTCGTTCTTATGTATTCCACCCGTACAGCATGGTGAAGGATCACCGTACTTCGGTGGAGACGGGAAATGTAGGCGCAGTTATGGATGGCGATATCGATGCTTTTATTGACGGGTATTTGCGTCATCAGATTCGTCATGATTAAATAAACAGCTTTGGGGAAGAGTTCCGACACGATATGCGTGTGGAGCTCTTCTTTTTGCGAAAATCAGCTTGCGAGGAGATAAAAGGCATGAAAGAGAGCACGATGAAACGAAGAAAGGGAGGACGCAGCTTAAGTCCCAGAGCCCAGTCGGCGTGGAGCATTGTCCAACTGCTGATTGGTTCGGTTATTGTGGCGATTAGCTTCAATATGTTTATGGTGCCAAATGGGATTGCTTCAGGCGGGGTTTCGGGGGCGTCTATTCTAGTTCAGAGAGTGGCAGGCATAACGCCTGCGCTGACGCAGTGGGCAATCAATATACCGTTGTTTATCGCAGGCTTATGGCTGCTGGGCAAACGATTCGGGGCGAAAACGGCGCTTGGCTCCGTCATATTGCCGCTGTTCGTATTATTGACGGACGGCTTCAAATCTCCGACCGACAATCCCCTTCTTGCAGCAATTTACGGTGGCATTGGGGTCGGTCTAGGCCTTGGGCTTGTTTTTCGAGGGGGTGCTTCAACCGGAGGTTTGGATTTAGCTGCACAAATTTTACATCGTTATACAGGGCTTCCGCTAAGTCTAGCCATCGTTTGCTTTGACGGATGTGTGATCGTGGCAGCCGGCTTTATCATATCGCCAGAGGTTGCGCTTTACGCATTGATCGGGTTGTTCGTGACAAGCAAGACGATTGATTTTGTACAAAGCGGATTGCAGCTCTCTAAAGTGGCTTTTATTATTAGCGAACGTTCAGAGGAGGTCTCTGCGTCAATATTGAATGATTTGGACCGGGGCCTGACGCGGCTTGATGGACAGGGGGGCTACACGGGAGCTGGGCGCACGGTCCTGATGGTTGTCGTGGGGCAGAATGAAGTGCCGAAGCTGAAACAGATTGTGCGAACGATCGATCCGGGAGCTTTTGTTATTATTAGCAATACAGCTGAAGTGCTGGGGCAGGGATTTAAGTTGGAGAGCTAATTGGCCAATTGTATATCATTTTTAATGGTTGTATGATATTGTTAAATGAGAACAAATGTTCTTGTTTTTAATCGAATAAAACTGTTAAACTGCCTAAATAGTCGATAATTGTTCGTTGTATTAATATTAATTCGAATGTATAATAATACGAAGTAATGTGCGTATTTCCATCAACTGCCGAATGTTGTACAATTATAAGTTGAGGAAGAAGACAACCTTTCCGCATGCGGAAAGAGCAATAGATACAGCTGCAGCACCGTTCATATTACGAATGCAGCATTTCGTTTCGGGGAGAGATTAACATGAGCACAAAGGTGAAAATAGCGATTATCGGATCAACCGGCTACGGCGGTGTAGAGCTCATTCGATTGCTCGCATCGCATCCGCTCGCAGAGGTTACATCGGTCATTTCTTCATCCAGCGCGGGGACGTCAATTACGGAAGGCTATCCGCATTTAACAGGCATTCGCGAGGAACTGCTCGATGATGTCGAGCCTGCAGCGATTAAAGCAAAAGCAGATGTCGTTTTTCTTGCTACGCCTGCCGGAGTGGCAGCTAAGCTGGTTCCTTCATTACTTGAGGCTGGTTTGAAAATCATTGATTTGTCCGGGGATTTCCGATTGAAAGCACCCGGCCTATACGAGCAGTGGTATAAAAAGCCTGCTGCAGATGAGGCATACTTGAATCAAGCGGTATTCGGTCTGGCAGAAATATACGGGGATCAGGTTCAGGATGCTCCCTTTATTTCGAATCCGGGCTGCTACCCGACTGCCACGCTGCTTGGGCTTATCCCTGCGGTCAAAGCGGGCTGGATTGATCCTTCTACTATTATTATTGATGCTAAATCCGGTGTTTCTGGTGCGGGCCGCGGCGCATCGCTGGGCACCCACTACTCCGAGCTGAATGAAAATTTAAGAGCTTATAAGTTAAATAAGCATCAACATATCCCGGAAATTGAAATGGTGTTATCCGATGCGGCTAATGAGCCTGTTGTGACCACCTTTACGACGCATCTCGTGCCGATGACACGCGGCATTATGTCTACGATGTACGCTTCGGTTCAAGGTGAGCATAGCACGAATGATTTCATCGAGCTGTATCGCAACTACTATGAAGGCCGTAAGTTTGTTCGTATTCGCCCGGATGGCCAGTGGCCTTCTACGAAGGAAGTATGGGGCTCCAACTATTGCGATATCGGCTTTGCTGTCGATGAGCGTACGGGACGTATAACCATTGTTTCGGTAATCGACAATTTGGTTAAAGGCGCTGCGGGTCAAGCGATCCAAAACTTGAACCTGATGATGGGCTGGGACGAGACGCTTGGTTTGCAGTTTGTTCCCGTATATCCTTAAAGCGAAATTATATCTTTTGATCTCATATCCATATTCATACAGGTGAAGGAGAAACGATTTTACGATGGGACAGGATAATACGACAGCTTTGTTCTCGGTCGTCACGGACGGCTCGATAACAACGCCTCAAGGCTTTACGGCAGGCGGACTGCACTGCGGTCTGAAGAAAACGACACGCCATGATCTTGGCGCAATTGTTTGCGAGGTGCAGGCTTCGACAGCCGGCGTGTATACAACGAATGCGTTTCAAGCTGCTCCGCTGCAAGTCACTCGTGAGAGTATTGCCTCTGGCGGCGTGCTGCGCGCTGTGCTTGTCAACAGCGGAAATGCCAATGCTTGCACAGGCAAGCAAGGCGAAGCGGATGCGTACGAGATGCGGTCCCGATTCGCGGAATCTATCGGGGTGTCGGCGGATCATGTTGCGGTTGCTTCAACCGGCGTAATCGGTGAGCTGCTCAAAATGGACAAAGTGCGCAGCGGCATTGACGGTCTTCCGGCTAAGCTGGGTGGCGATCGCGCAGGCGCGGATGATTTTTGCCAAGCGATACTGACGACCGATTTGGTTCAGAAAATGGTATGCGTAGAGCTTGAGCTGGACGGCAAACGCGTTTACGTGGCAGGTGCGGCCAAAGGCTCGGGCATGATTCATCCGAATATGGCAACGATGCTTGGCTTTGTGACGACGGATGCGGCTATTGGCAGCGACGCGCTTCAGCAGTTGCTGCGCCAATCGACTGATTTGACGTTCAATATGATAACGGTTGACGGCGATACCAGCACGAACGATATGCTCGTGGCTATGGCGAGCGGACTTGCAGGCAATAAGGAGCTAACGCCTGAGCATGAGGGCTGGGCAGCATATGCGGCAGCGATTCGTTATGTGTGCGAGGTGCTGGCGAAAGCTATCGCACGCGACGGAGAAGGCGCAACCAAGCTCGTTGAGGTGCAGGTGAACGGAGCGATCAGCGACGATTCTGCCCAAGCGATTGCGAAGACGGTTATCGGATCGTCGCTCGTGAAGTCCGCCGTATTCGGCGCGGACGCGAACTGGGGCCGTATTATCGCGGCGGTAGGCCGGGCAGGCCAGCCGGTTAATCCAGAGACGGTAGACATCCGTCTGGGAGATATTTTAACGTTAGAGCAATCTCGTCCTGTTAGATTTGATGAAGAGATTGCCTTGGAATATTTAAAAGGCGATACGGTCGTCATTCGTGTAGACCTACATAATGGTGAAGGACAAGCAACGGCATGGGGCTGCGATTTAACCTATGATTATGTCCGGATCAATGCGGCATATCGGACATAAGCAAAGTAAACGCTTGGAGGGTATGAATCAGTGACGGAGCAACGGTTTGTTATGAAATGCGGAGGCAGTACGCTTGCGGCGCTTCCGAATAGCTTTTTTGATGAGCTGCGCGAGCTGCAGCTTGCAGGTATTCTTCCGGTCATCGTGCACGGCGGCGGTCCTGCTATATCGGAGACGCTCGTTAAGCTAGGCATCGAGACCGGATTCGTGAATGGCTTGCGTATTACGAATGATGCTGTTCTCGATGTAGTTGAGATGGTGCTTGCGGGACGTATCAATAAAGAAATCGTACGTAAGATCCAGATCAATGGCGCGAAGGCGCTCGGTTTATCAGGCGTTGACGGTATGCTCATTCAGGCTCAGCCGGTATCGAATGCGGCGGAAATCGGTTTCGTTGGCGACGTCACGGACGTGAACGCGGCGATTATAGAGGGCGTCATGGGAATGGGTTATATTCCAGTCATTGCCCCAATCGGGATTGACGATCAAGGCCAGCGCTACAATATCAATGCGGATACAGCGGCAGGCGCTGTCGCTTCTCATCTAGGGGTAGAACGTATGATTGTCGTGACGGATGTTCCGGGTATTTTGAAAACGGTCGATGGAGAGAAGCAAGTGCTTCCCGTTGTTTCCGTGGCAGAAATCGAAGAGATGATCGTTAGCGGTGAAATCTACGGCGGCATGATTCCGAAAGTGCGCGCAGCGATACAGTGCATACAAGGCCGCGTGCGTGAGGTTGTCATAGTAAGCGGCGAGGTGCAGGGTGTGTTGACCAAGGCTGTCCGCGAGGGCGGCGTCGGTACTCGAATTGTTCAGACGAATGAAGGGCGGGTGTAAGGTCGATGAGCGAGACAAATACAGCTTCGGCTGTTGACCAATCATTATTTCCTACCTATGCAAGGTATCCGATCGCATTGGTGAAGGGCGACGGAAGCTGGCTATGGGATGACCAAGGAAATAAATACCTAGATTTCATGAGCGGTATTGCCGTTACGAATCTCGGGCATGCTCCTAAACAAATCAAAGAAGCTTTAATCAAGCAGCTGGATGAGCTGTGGCATGTATCTAATTTGTTTCATATTCCAAACCAAGCGGATGCAGGCAAGCTTATCACCGATAACAGCTGCGCGGATGCTGTTTTTTTCTGCAATTCGGGCGCCGAGGCGAACGAAGCAGCGATAAAGCTGGCTCGTCGTTACAATCAGAAGGTTTTGAATAACGGCCGTTTTGAAATCATTACTTTCGAACAATCCTTTCATGGCCGGACCCTTGCAACGCTTACGGCAACGGGCCAAGCCAAGGTGAAGGAAGGTTTTGCACCGCTTCCCGAAGGTTTCAAAACCATCCCATTGAACGATCTGGCTGCGCTTGAAGCGGCTGTTTCGGATCAGACAGCAGCCATTATGCTGGAGATGGTTCAAGCGGAGGGCGGTATTTATCCGGTTGATCCTGTCTATTTGAAGGAGCTTGTCGCTTTATGCGAGAGGCAAGGCGTTCTGCTTATCGTGGATGAGATTCAGACTGGAATGGGGCGTACGGGCAAGCTGTTCGCGTATGAGCATTACGGCATTGAACCTGATATTTTCACCATGGCAAAGGGTCTCGGAAGCGGCTTCCCGGTCGGCGCTATGGCAGCGAAGGAGAAGCTTCGCGAAGGCTTTACCGCAGGCAGTCATGGTTCGACGTTCGGAGGAACTCCAATCGCGACAGCCGTTGTGAAAGCGACGCTTGAGACGATTGTGGGAGAAGGTCTTTCTGAGCGTGCTGCGCAAAAGGGGAAGTATTTGATTTCGCAGCTTCGGGAGAAGCTGGCAGGGAATGCTTTCGTAAAAGAGGTGCGCGGTCTTGGTCTGCTAGTAGGCATCGAATGCGTGGAGCCGATTGCGGAAATATTGAACCAAGCGCAGAAGCGCGGACTGATCGTTATTTCGGCAGGACCGAATGTCATTCGCCTATTGCCTAATTTGTTAGTTACGGATGAAGAAATCGATTTGGCAGTTTCGCTTTTGGCAGAACTGCTGGAAGAGAAGCGGCCCGTCGTTTAATAAGATAGACATGCAGATTGTTTGAACCTGAAGGAGGGCTATACCATGCAAGGAACTGTAAACGAGGAATTGGCGCAAAGCTTAAAGGGGCGCGACTTTCTAATGCTGGTGGATTTCAAGCCGGAGGAAATCCGATACTTGATCGATCTTGCCATTGACCTGAAACAAAAGCAAAAAGCAGGCGAAACCCACCATGTGTTAAAAGGAAAAACGCTCGGAATGATTTTTGAAAAATCCTCGACGCGTACGCGCGTTTCGTTTGAGGTCGGCATGTACCAGCTGGGCGGACAAGGGCTTTTCCTTAGCGGAAATGACCTGCAGATCGGTCGCGGTGAGACGATCTGGGATACAGCTCAGACGCTGTCCCGCTATCTTGATGGTATTATGATTCGTACATTCGCGCACCGTAAAGTAGTTGAGCTTGCCCGCGGGGCGACGATTCCGGTTATCAACGGTTTGACGGATCTTTCGCATCCTTGCCAAGCCCTAGCGGATTACCAAACAATTCTTGAGCAAAAGGGCCGTCTGGAAGGCTTGAAAATCGCTTACATTGGCGATGGCAATAACATGACGCATTCCTTGCTGATGGGTGCTGCAAAGCTTGGTCTTCATATGTCGGTTGCGACGCCTGAAGGCTATGAGCCGGATGCGGATATCATTCAGCAAACGAAGGATCATGCCGCTGAGACGGGATCGAAAATTCATATTTGCCGCGATCCGAAGGAAGCGATTGCTGATGCAGATATCGTATACACTGACGTGTGGGCGAGTATGGGGCAGGAAGCGGAGCAGAAGGAACGTGAGGTTGCTTTTGCCGCTTATCAGGTGAACGAGGCGTTAACGAAGTACGCGAAAAAGGATTACCTCTTTATGCACTGCTTGCCGGCTCATCGCGGCGAAGAAGTGAGCGAGGGTGTAATCGACGGCGACAGCTCCATTATTTTTGACCAGGCGGAAAACCGTCTCCATGCGCAAAAAGCGATCATGGCTGCAATTATGTCCTAGCTTAACCGCTTAACGATATGAATTCATTCGAAGGGAAGTAAAATACTACTATGGCAAAAGAAAAAATCGTGCTCGCCTATTCAGGCGGCCTGGATACATCGGTTATCCTCAAATGGTTGAAAGAAACATATGACGCTGAAATTATCGCATTCACGGCTGATATCGGCCAAAAGGACGAGCTTGACGGCTTGGAAGCCAAAGCACTCGCAACAGGCGCTTCCAAAGTATACATTGACGATCTTCGCGATGAGTTCGCAAAGGACTTTATCTATCCGATGTTCCAAGCAGGAACATTGTATGAAGGCCAATACCTGCTCGGCACATCGATTGCCCGCCCGCTTATCGCAAAGCGTATGGTTGATATCGCACGTGCGGAAGGCGCGGCTTATATTGCGCATGGCGCAACAGGCAAAGGCAACGACCAAGTTCGTTTCGAGCTGACTGCTGCCGCGCTTGCTCCGGAGATCGGCGTTATTGCTCCTTGGAGACTTGAAGCATTCCGCGAGGAATTCCCGGGCCGTGCTGAAATGATCGCTTACGCGGAAAAACACAACATTCCGGTTACCGCATCCGCTGCGAAGCCGTATTCGACTGACCGCAACCTGCTGCATATCAGCTTTGAGAGCGGCATGCTGGAAGATCCTTGGTTTGATCCAAGCTCCGAAGAGAACGAGAGCATGTATGTGCTGAGCGTTTCGCCAGAGAACGCGCCGGATAAAGCCGAATATGTCGAACTTACTTTTGCAGAAGGCAATTGTACGGCAATTAACGGCAAGGAGCTTAGCCCGCTTGAGGTGATGGATACGCTCAACGAGCTTGGCGGCAAGCACGGCATTGGACGTGTTGACATGGTAGAAAACCGTTTCGTCGGCATGAAGAGCCGCGGCGTATATGAAACACCGGGCGGAACGATCTTGTTCACCGCTCACCGCAAAATGGAATCCTTGACTATGGACCGCGAGGTTATGCATCTTCGTGACTCCTTGATTGCAAAATACAGCCAGCTTGTTTATAACGGCTTCTGGTTTGCACCAGAGCGTCTTGCTCTGCAAGCATTGGTAACAGAATCACAAAAGAACGTGAGCGGCGTCGTTCGAATGAAGCTTTATAAAGGAAACGTTATCGGAGCAGGCGTGCAAAGCCCGGTTAGCTTGTACAATCCTGACATTGCAACGATGGAAGCAGATCCGTCAAAAGCATACGATCAAGGCGACGCGACAGGCTTCATCCGTCTAAATGCATTGCGTCTGAAGGTATCCTCTGCTGTCAGCAATAAATAAGCTTTACAAGGGAGTGTAACGAACCAGTGAGTAAATTATGGGGCGGTCGTTTTACGAAAAAAACGGACCAATTGGTAGAGGAATACACAGCTTCGATTATGTTCGACAAAGAGCTGGCTGAAGAGGATATTCAAGGCAGTCTGGCTCATGTAACGATGCTGGGCAAGCAGGGCATACTTCCAGCCGATGACGTGGAGAAGATCAAGGACGGTTTGCACCGCGTCCTTCAACGCATTAAACGCGATGATATTGAATTCACTATTGGCGATGAAGACATTCATATGAATATTGAGAAAACACTGATTGACGATGTAGGCTCGGTAGGCGGCAAGCTGCATACGGGTCGCAGCCGGAATGACCAAGTGGCAACGGACATGCATTTATGGCTTCGCAAACGCGTTGTTGAGTTCGTTGATATGCTCTATAAGCTGCAATTCGCGCTTATCGAGCAAGCGAAAGCGAATATCGACACGATTGTGCCGGGTTATACGCATTTGCAGCGCGCGCAGCCGATTCTATTCGCTCATCATTTGATGGCGTATGTATCGATGTTCGGACGTGATATTGAACGTCTGCAGGACAGCTACAAGCGCATCAACGTGCTTCCGCTTGGAGCGGGTGCCCTTGCTGGGACTACCTTCCCAATCGACCGCCATTTCGTAGCCAGCCAGTTGAAGTTCGACCGTGTGTATGAGAACAGTCTAGACGCGGTCAGCGACCGTGACTTTATTGTTGAGTTTCTAGCGGACGCTTCGATCATCATGATGCATCTATCGCGTTTAAGCGAAGAACTTATTCTTTGGTCAAGCACGGAGTTTCATTTTGTTGAGCTGGATGATGCGTTCTGCACAGGAAGCAGCATTATGCCGCAAAAGAAAAATCCGGACGTTCCCGAGCTTGTTCGCGGCAAAACCGGACGGGTTTACGGTGATCTTGTTGGCTTGCTGACGGTGCTCAAATCGCTGCCGCTTGCTTATAACAAGGATATGCAGGAAGACAAAGAAGGTATGTTCGACACTGTGAAGACGCTGCAAGGCGCGCTTCAGTTGTTCGCTCCGATGATCGCGACGATGAAGGTGAACAAGGAACGCATGCGTCAAGCGGTCAATCAGGATTTCTCGAACGCAACGGATATTGCCGACTTCCTCGTTGGCAAAGGCTTGCCTTTCCGCCAAGCGCATGAGGTGATTGGCAAAACGGTATTGTATTGCATTGAGCAAAACAAGTACCTGCTGGACCTTACGCTAGAGGAATTCAAGCAGTTCTCTTCACTGTTCGACGATCGTATCTATGCCGTGCTTCAGCCAGAGCAGGTCGTGAATGCGCGTAACGTCTACGGCGGTACGGCAAAAACGCAGGTTCAGGATGCAATTGGACGCGCGGAGCTTGCTCTAGAGCAAACGGCAGCATGGGTAACCGAATATTTAGTGCGCAGCAGATAAGCAAAATCGCATTCATCAGCAATATAATAGAAAAGCAGTTCGGCAAAGCCTGTGCAGGCTTAGGGCCGAACTGCTTTTTTTTGAAATATAAGAAAGTAGGAATTTTAACCTTATACGATGCTTAAATTTCACCGCGAAACGAGCTTTTACCGCCAAGGATGGCGTCAGCCGTTTACGCTTGACCTAAAATTTAAGCAATAGCTTATTGAATGCCATCCTCCAGCAGCGGTTCAGGTGTACTTGGTGTAGGCGTCGGCGTTGCCGACGGACCGTTGCTGCCTTTAAGCGGACCCACTTCGATAACGGTAGGCTGCGCCTTGTAAGTATCACGTGATATGCGATCTCGTGACACTGTTTTGCCATCGCGAAGAAGAATGCGGTAAGTTTCGACAACAAAACCTTGTTTGCCTTGTTCAACGGTGACCTTTTGACCCGGTGATAATTTGGGATTTCTAACCTCCTGAACGGTGGGATTTATCGTCTTCAGAGTAACGGAATCGATATCATATCTCACATCCGCGTCCATCGTACCGAACAGCTTGACGGTGAGCGTGCGGTTCTCCACTGTAGTACGGATTATGAGATGTTTGCCCGTCGTATTTTTGAAACGGAAGTTAATCGCTCCGCCCGCGTAGGTAGCATCCTGTCCAATAGGCAAATAAGCAACAGGCAGCGAGTGGTTGCGGCGTTCAACAATTTCTAGGCCGGCTCGAAGCGCCGCATTGTATAGGGTGCTCGATACCTGACAAATCCCGCCTCCGATGCCCGGAACTAGCTTTCCGTTCAAAATAACCGGAGCCTCGCGATAGTCGTACAGCTCCTCGGCTCTCTCGATCAGCTTGTTGTAGTCGAATATTTCATTAGGTGCGAGCTCCCAATCGTTAAGCGCCTCCGCAGTGATGGTTACGTTATGGGCACGTCCCTCCGCGCTCGTCTTGAAATCGGTGGAAAACTCAAGGATTTTTCGCTCGATCCCCTCATCCTTTAATAGATCAAGCGTGAGCTCAGGATGAATGGTGGTAACGGGCAATGCAGCTGTAAATGATTTTTCTACCGGAGCCCCGATTTGCTCCTTCTCCAGAACAACCCACTCATCGACCTTTTCAGTGAGCTCTCTAGTATCCAGGCGGTAGGCATCGACATGAGGCTCATAGATGACCTTATCCTCCTTTGTAATGGTTCGTGTAGCATTTTTGGTTTCGTTCTTTTCAATCCAGCTCCACTGCTTGCGGACAGCGGCATCGAAAGCCTCAGGTTTCCAGCTCTGCAAAAGCGCATACGATTTCTGGAATTGATACCGGTAGACAGCGCGATCCCATATATCTCCTTCGCCAAGCTTTTTTAAGGCTTTGCGGGCTTCATCGAATTTTGCCGTATAACCGAGCTCGGAGACGGTCCATTGCTTGCTGTCGCTCGCCGCAGCAGTCGCATGAATCGTTATCGTGCGCTCACGCAGCGATTTCTCATATTGATCGAGCAGATCCACGGCTTCCTGCACGGGCAGGCCGCCAATTTGTATGCCGCCTGCATCCACCTGCTCAGGAACGGTTTTTTGAAGCGCGTAATTCCAGACAAAGCCCCAACCGACAGCTGCAATAAGCAGCAGCGAAGCGATGACGATAATACCAATGTGTATACGTTTGACGATACGAATCACTCCTTTCTGCGCGTTTAAAACAAGGCAGTCTTACATGTATATGCTGCATACCTTGTAATTTTGTCTATAGCGCAGTCAGTGCCTGATTCGACAAATGACTTTTCGATGAGATTTGTGAAAAATGAGGAAAGCCAGCTTCTTATGAAGGAATTCAGCACAAACTGTCGAAATAGTATTACTGACTATAAACAGGATGTGATAATGTGATTGAGATGCAAGACATATGGAAAACGTACACCGACGGAACGCATGCGTTAAGAGGCGTCTCTGTTCGTATAGATCGCAATGAGTTTGTTTATTTAGTAGGACCATCAGGAGCAGGTAAATCGACATTTATGAAATTGATTTATCGTGAGGAAGTACCGACTAAAGGCCAGCTTTCAGTTAACGGATTTAATATCGGTAAGCTGAAGCCGCGTAAAATTCCGTTTGTTCGACGAAATATAGGCGTTATTTTTCAGGATTTCAGACTACTACCCAAATTAACGGTGTTTGAAAACGTCGCTTTTGCTATGGAGGTTATTGAAGCGCCGACTCGCGTCATCAAGAAAAGGACGCTGGAGGTGCTTGACCTCGTCGGTCTGAAGCATAAACATGCGAGCCTGCCCGCGCAGTTATCTGGCGGCGAACAGCAGCGGGTATCGATCGCGAGGGCGATTGTAAATAATCCCACCGTAATTGTGGCGGACGAGCCTACTGGAAACTTGGATCCAGAAACATCGCTCGGCATCATGAATCTGCTCGAAGAGATCAATTTTCGCGGTACGACTATCGTAATGGCTACTCATAACAAGGATATCGTTAACTCTATGCGCAAACGCGTCATTGCAATCGAGAACGGCAATATCGTACGTGACGAGGCTAGAGGGGAGTACGGCTATGAAACTTAGAACCGTAACCCGGCACCTGCGAGAAGGCGCCAAAAACATCATTCGAAACGGATGGATGTCTTTTGCCTCGATGAGCTCCATTTTTATATCGTTGTTCATTCTCGGCATCTTTTTATTGCTGGCATTGAACGTTAATCACATGGCTGCGCAAATCGAAAGCCAGGTACAAATTCGCGTGTTCCTTCAACTGAACGTCGATAAAGCGAAGATTACGGAGCTTCAGAATAAAATCGGCAATCTTACCGAGGTAAGAAAAGTAACGTTTGTGTCCAAAGCAGAGGGACTGGAGCTGCTGCGTAAAAACTTGGGTGAAGATAATAAAGATCTATTAGATGGTTATGAAAATGAAAAAAATCCGCTGCCGGATTCCTTCACGGTGGAGGTTTATGAACCGCAAACGATCGATGCTGCAGCGAAGCAGATCGAAGCGATCAATAAAGCAGATGAGCTAATACCTATTGCTAAAGTCAAATATGGGCAAGGCACAGTTGAGACATTATTTAAAATTACAAATGCCGTGCGTTACATTGGTATCGTCGTCGTCATTGGTTTATCGGTAACAGCCATGTTCCTTATCTCAAACACGATTAAAATGACCATCATTGCTAGGAGACGGGAAATCGGCATCATGAAGCTGGTCGGAGCTACGAATTCATTTATTCGCTGGCCGTTCTTCATCGAAGGCGCCTTAATTGGAATCATAAGCTCGGTTATTACAACGATAGCCGTATTGCTCAGTTATTCGCAACTGGTAAAGATTACCCAAATGGAATTATCGCTCATGATGATTAAGCTGGTTACTTTACAAGAGTCGGGCCTGTTGACTGCTGCACTGCTTATCGGTCTGGGAACAATTATTGGAGTTTGGGGCAGTACGATTTCGATACGAAAGTATTTGAAAGTGTAGGTGGATGCACACGTGAAGAAGAGGAAATGGCTATTATTTATCGCTACGATGATGCTTACGGTATTTGTATTACAACCAACAGGAGGAGAGGCAGCTTCTCTTAGTAATATCAAGAAACAAATTGCAGCCGCGAAAGCGGAAATGAGGGCAGCGGAGCAGCGTGCTGCCAAAGCGGAGCGGGAAGCAGCGAGCGTGCATCAGCAGGCGGCGTCGGCTAAGAACGAGAAGGTCGGTATTGAAAGCAAGAAGACGGAAGCTGAAGCTTCCATTACGAATCTGATGGCAGAGATTGATAATGTCGTCATTAACAAAACAAAAACACAAGCGCAAAGCGATGCAAAGGAAGAGGAACTGCTGCAAACCGGACTTGAGCTGGAGCAGGCCGAAGAACGCGTTCAGACACGGGATGAGCTTTTGCAATCACGCATGCGCCTTATGTATACAAACGGATTTGTTTCCTATATGGACGTGCTGCTAAGTGCGACGAGCTTTACTGATTTTATTGATCGTTTTGATGCGCTCCAATCGATCCTTTCACAGGATCGCGACATCTTAGCTGAGCAAAGAGCGGAAAAAGAGCTCGTAGCGCTTAAGAAGGTAGAAGTAGAGAAGCAGTTTGCTGAAGTTAAGGCAATCTATGTGAAGCTGGAGCAATATGAGGCGCATTTGGTAAAGAAGGAACAAGAAAAAGAAGTCATGATTGCCAGCTATAACAGCAATATCAAACAGCTCAACAGCAAGCTTCAACAGATTGACAGCACGCTGGAGGAGCTTGAAGGAATAAGCGAGGAGCAGGAAGCTTTGCTCATGGAGCTGGCGGCGAAAGTATCCAAGCTGAATGCCCAGAAAAACAGCATTTCAAATCCCTATTCTGGCGGGAAACTGGGCATGCCAATTAGGGATAGTTATCGGGTAAGCTCAAACTTTGGCACAAGGGTTCATCCGATTACCGGTAAGAAGCATACGCATACGGGGATAGATTTTGCCGCCCCGCAGGGCACGGATATTTATGCAGCCGAGGATGGCGTCGTTCTAGTCGCGCAAACATGGAGCAGCTATGGCAACTGTGTCATTATCGATCATGGTAACGGCTTGTGGACGCTTTATGGGCATATTCGCAATGGCGGAATCAAAGTCGAAAAGGGCGAGAAGGTTAAAAAAGGCCAGAAGATTGCCGAGGTGGGCAGTACGGGCAACTCGACAGGACCACATTTGCATTTTGAGGTGCGCAAAAACCAAACGCCGGTTAACCCAAGCAGCTATCTAAAATAAGCAATCATTCATAATTTACATTCAGAGGCAGCCCATGTGGCTGCCTTGTTTGAAATCTAAGATCGTATAAACACGAAATGATCATCTTTACCGGTTGAGACAAATAATTGTAAGCGGGTTGTCATATACTAGGGTGGTCTTAAATCTAAGACCGTGGAAGATGAGAAGGTGGTGTAGACAGGTGCATTTCAAAGGACGTACAGTATTCGCGTTCGTTATGCTAACGATGATAGCGTCAGTACTCGTTACGCTGACGATCGCGGATCAAACGATTAAGCCCGATAAGTACTCGAAGCCTGCTCTCTCAGCATCGGCAGCCGATGAGGGCGAGCGTTTTAGGCTGAAAGAGGACGAGCTGAAGAAGCTTAACGCGGTGCTAGAATTAATCGAAACAAAATATTATCAAAAAGTCGATCGCCATGAACTGCTTGATGGTGCAGTGAGCGGAATGATGTCTTCGCTGGATGATCCTTACTCCGTTTATATGGAGAAGGACGTTGCGCAGCATTTTTCAGAATCGATTGAAGGCTCATTCACGGGCATCGGCGCTGAAGTTACACTCGAGAATGGACGGATCGTTGTCGTTTCTCCAATTAAGGGTTCACCGGCTGAACGCTCTGGTTTACTCGCAAAGGACGTGCTGCTATCGGTAAACGGAGCGAAGCTTGACGGCTTGAATTTGCAGGATGCTGTCGCCAAAATCCGTGGCCCCAAAGGAACAAAAGCAAAAATCCAGGTGCAGCGGGCAGGTTTCTCGGAGCCGATACAGCTCGTACTCATCCGCGATGATATCGATGTGGAAACCGTGTACGGCAGTCTGCGTCCCGACGGGACAGGCATTATTGAAATTAGGCAGTTTTCTTTGCATACGGCGGAACGCTTTAAGCAAGAGCTTGCTAAGTTAGAGGAGCAAGGGATGAAGGGCCTCGTGCTGGATGTGCGAAACAATCCGGGAGGTGTGCTGCCGGTTGTCGTGGAGATCGCCCAGACCTTCTTGCCGAAGGGCAAGACGGTGGTCCAGGTGGAGGACCGGGAAGGGAATCGGGAGAAGACGCTGTCTGAGGGACAAAGCAAAACGTACCCGATTGCTGTTCTTATGAACAATGGCAGCGCCAGCGCATCGGAGATCTTAGCGGGCGCTTTGCAGGAAAGCGCGGGAGCGAAGCTGGTCGGCGAAACTTCATTTGGCAAAGGCACCGTGCAGGTGAGTTATAATAAAGCTCTCGGAGACGGCAGCTTATTGAAGATGACCATCGCTAAATGGTTAACGCCAAACGGCAATTGGATCCATGAAAATGGGATTAAGCCTGATATTGCTATTCAGCCACCTGACTTATATACAGTAGCCAGACTTGCTCTTGCTGAGACTCTGAAGCAGGATACACTGGGCGAACAGGTGCGCAGCGTACAAATTATGCTGCACGGGCTTGGGTACGAACCGAAGCGCGAGGACGGCTATTACGGAGCGGAAACGGCAGAAGCCGTGAAAAAATTCCAAACGGAGCACAGCTTGCCGGCTACGGGACAAGTCGATAAGCAAACCGGAGAGGCTCTCGAGAAAGCTGTTATTAAATGGATACAGGATGAAAAGAACGACACGCAGCTGCATGAGGCAATTAAAGCGGTAAGCAGGAAATGATCAAGCGGTGTCGAATGAATAAGAGGTTGACTCTGTTTAACGGAGTCAGCCTTTTATTTATATATAAGTATTAATCAGTTTCACAGTATAAGTGTGTTTATATCTCTCTGCGAAACGAGCTTATGCCGCCAGAGGACGGATACAGCCGTTTACGCTTGTTTAATGCTTAAAAGGGAAATGCGGAACGAGCGAAGGAGTGTTAGCTTTGGAAACGGCGATCGAGTTACTGGAAATGCTCGGGAAAGCGGCTGTCCAATTAGTTGCACAGCCATTTTATTATATTGCGGTATTATTCATTATTTTACAATATATGAGGCAAATTCGGATGGAACGGCAAATGTTTGCGGTTAAGCTGCACAATTGGCCAAGCCTGGTTTTTAAAGCGATGTTGGCTGGTTTGCTGATTGGTTTAGCCGTGTCTTTAGCAGGAGCGTTCATCGGCGTAACCTTAACTGGATCGACAGTGATGTGGCTGTGGGCGGTTGCGGCCGTTCTCATGATTATACGGATTCGATATTTGTGTTTTGCGTATAGCGCGGGGGTCATTACTCTTCTTCAATGGCTCGTTGGATGGACTTCGTTAGCCGAGAGGACAGATTGGCTAGGCTCCTTAACTGCATCACTTGCAAACATTGATACAGCAGGGCTGCTCGTTCTGGTAGCATTGCTTCATTTGGCCGAAGCTGTGCTTGTTCGCTGGCAAGGGGATCGACTGGCAACGCCGTTATTTCTTGAAGGAAAAAGAGGCAAGCTCATCGGCGGTTATATGCTGCAGGGCTTTTGGCCTGTTCCGCTTCTCATGTTAGTGCCGACTAATGGAGTCGGAGCATCAACTTCAGTATTGCCCTGGACGCCGTTATTTGGAGCTGATTGGTCACAGGGTTGGTCATTCGTAGCTTTGCCCATGATCATTGGCTTTACGGAAATGACAAGATCATTATTGCCTCGCGAAAAAGCAAAACATGCAGCCAAAGGGCTGCTTCTGTACAGCGTATGCTTAGCGGGCGCAGCTATTTTAGCTTGGTGGCAGCCACTGCTGCTGCCGCTAGCGGCATTGACGTCGCTGCTGATGCATGAAGCTATTATTTGGAGAAGCCGTTCCAGGGAAGCGGCGCAATCCCCATTGTATGTCAATGACTCGCGCGGCTTGCGGATACTGGGCATCGTACCAGGTACGCCTGCCTCAGCAATGGGTCTCGTTACAGGCGAGATTTTGCATAAGGTGAACGGAATGCGCGTAAGAACAAAACAGGATCTGTATGAGGCGCTCGTTCAAAACTCCGCATTTTGCAAGCTTGAGGTTTTAAATCTGGAAGGTGAGCTGAAGTTCGCGCAGCGGGCGAGATTTGCTGGCGAGCATCATCAACTGGGTGTCATTCTAGCCCCGGATGAACAGGCTAACTATTATGCTTCGGCTGGGCCAGCTTCATTGCTGGAGCTGCTTCGCAGCTATCATGCCTCTAATCGGCGCGAGGCGCATTCGGAGAAAGCAGAGCGCCTAAGTGAATAAGCTGCTTATAAAAGAAAATAGACTGTATACGGGCCAAGATCGGCCGTATACAGTCTGTTTTTTTTATGCCTTCTTGCGTTTGAAACGAAGTGCCACTCCTAGAATAAGCAAGCTCAGGCCTAGAAGCTGCATGAGCAAGTAGCTTTGCTCGCCCGTTTTTGGAAGGGTAGGAACCGAAGGGGTAATGTTGATACCGCCTTGTGGTACTTCGACGTCAATCTCAAAGAAAATTTCTTCTTCATTTCCGTCTTTGTCCTTCACAATAATCGAGAAATTATCCTTTCCAGAGTAACCAGGATTAGGCGTATAAATCCAATTGCCTTTGTCGTCGATGGTGACAGTACCGTGCTCCGGTTTTTCACCGACGCTTGGCTTGCTGTCTTTTGGAACATCGACATGGCCTTCAATCGGTTTATCCTGTTCTGTTGTTTCATGCTCTACAGGAGGTTTGCCTTCATCTGGCTTTGATGGCTCGCCTGGTACGCTTGGTTCACCTGGACCTTCAGGATTAGGCACTCCTGGTGTAACTGGCGGTAAAACAGGTGGCAGTACAGGTGGCAATACCGGTGGATTAGGAGCTGTATATAAGCCCAGATCAATGGTTAGATCCTCCCAGCCTAGCGGAGCATTCTCGCCAATGGTTATCTCTTTGGTGTAGCCTTCTATGATAGCGTTGGAATCCTCCGCAGCCGATACTCCTACTGCCTCCGAGGTTGTTGGAACATAACCTGCAGGAACAATAAATTGAACATAATATTGACCGTTTAAAAGATGCTCAAATAAATAATATCCTGGATTGCCATCTAGATCGTTAGCTGTTTTGGTTTGTTCAAGGAAGTTTCTATCCTTATCGAACAGCTTAACGATGACATCGTTAAATCCACGTATAGCCAACTCGTCTTGCTTTCCGTTCACATTGCTGTCATACCAAACGTAATTACCGATTTTCCCCTTAGCAATCAGACCCAAATCGATGCTGTGATCAACCCATCCTTCGGTATGCCCGATCGTGATGACGGATGTTGTAATGCCTGCATCAGTTGTGTTGGAGTCGAGAGCGGTGTCAGTACCTGCTCCAGCAACGGTCTTCTCGTAATCAACCGGTATGACGAACTGTACGAAATAATTGCCTTCCCGCAAATTATCGAAAAGATAATAGCCAGGCTTGCCATTCTGGCCGGTTGTCGTTGTTGTTACCGCATAAGGAGCACCGGCTGCATTGTCTTTGTATAAGTTGACTGTGATGCCGTTAACGCCCAAAGCTTCGCTCTCATTTTGTATGCCGTCGCGGTTGCGGTCGAGCCATACATAATTACCGATCTCGCCTTTTGCGATCAATCCTAGATCAATGCTTGAATCGATCCATCCCGCTGTTTCACCGATTTCGATTTTTGCAGTGGTGTGGGTATTGTTCGTCGCGTTCGAATCGGTACCATCGTTTCCGCCGTTCTCCGCAGCCGTTTTTTCATAATCTGTCGGAAGAACGAATTGCACATAATAATCGCCTTCCAGCAGCTCTGTGAAGCTATAATAGCCAGGTTTACCGCTTGGATCATTAGCGGTTATGGTCTGAGTTGCGGGAATACCGGTAGCTGTACCCTTGTAGAGCTTAACGACAACGCCGTTAATGCCCTCCGCATCGGTTTCATTTTGAATGCCGTCGCGGTTGCGGTCATGCCACACGTAATCGCCGAGCTTACCGATACCAACGAGACCTAGATCGATCGTAAGGTCATGCCAGCCGTTTGGAGCTGCTGTACCAAGCTCGATGACCTGAGTAAGGCCATTCTCGGTTGGATTAGAATCATTTGCTCCAGTTGTACCTGCTGCTGATGCTTGCGTAAGACCAAAGATGCTTGGTACTTCGAATTCCACGTAATAGCTGCCGCCTACGAGGTGCTCGAACAAGTAGTAGCCAGGATCGCCAGAAGAATCATTTCCTGTTACGGTTTCTTCAAGCAGCACTTTGTCTTTATTGTAAAGCTTCACTTTAATGCCGTTGACGCCGTTCTGTTCGTCCTCGTCTTGCTTGCCGTTGTTGTCGCGATCAACCCATACATAGTTTCCGATACTGCCGTTCCCAACCAGACCCAAATCAATCGTATGATTGATCCAGCTTGTTGATTCGCCAATTACGATTTGCTGGGTGACGCCATTATTGTTTGTAACATTGGAATCCGTACCGGATCCAGGTACGCTTCCTTCAACGGTTTTACTGTAATCGTCAGAAATAACGAATTGCACGAAATAGCTGCCTGACAGCAAATGATCAAAGAGGTAGTAGCCGGGTTTTCCGCTGCTATCATTTACAGTTGTCGTCGTTGCTATAGGCGTACCGCCTGCGCTATCCTTGAACAGCTTCACGACAATTCCGTTCATGCCGTCTTTTTCTTGCTCGTCTTGAACGCCGTCACGATCGCGGTCCAGCCATACATAATTGCCGATTTCACCGCGAGGGTAAAGGCCAAGATCGATCGTCGGATCATCCGGTTCGGTGATTGTAAGTATAATGGCATCTGTTTTTCCATTGTTGTCAACTGCATTGGAGTCATTCTCGCCCACCGTTGCAGTTGAATCTGTCATGTCATAATCTTGCGGAATGATAAATTGTACGTGATAGGTTGCGAAAGGCAATCCTTTAAATGAATAATGACCTGCTTTGCCAGCCTTATCACGAGTAAATGTCGTAGCGATAACAACATTGTTGGAATCCAGCAGTTTCACGGTGATACCGTTAATTCCGTTTTCTCCCGGGTCTTGAATGCCATCCTCATTAAGGTCAAACCATACATAATCGCCAATGGACCCACGAGCATCGGTTGTAACCGGAATTTCATGTGTATCCGTCACAGGTGGCGTTTCTGCTGGATCAGCCGTAACCGTATTAACGATAGAAGCGGAGGCAGCATCAGTCGCCGTGAGTTGGTACGGATAAGTAATTTCAATCGATTTACCGGAATCTAACGACGGAATCGCCGGAATGCCCGATACCTTTGTATCCGTAATAACGATATTCGTTAGTTTGCTGCTGCCTGTGTTGGTTACAGTGACGAGATAATCGATCCAATCTCCCTCATCCGAGCTTGATGCAGCAGTTCGGCTACTTGTTTTTTCTACTTTGACGCCAGCGGTCGGAATGCTTGCTTGATCATCTAACGGATCAGGTGATTCGTTGTAGAAGATAGTGGCCTTGTTATCTAATTCCGTAAGGTCAAAATCGTTAGCTGTAACGGTATAGGCTCCTTCAAGCACAAGCTTCTCGCCTGGAGCTAATTTCTTGATGACAACATACGGTGCAGGACCGGAATTGCTCACACTAGAAATAATATCAGGACGTGAATGGCTGTTTCCGTTTATTGCGATGGAAGAACCGTTGTAGGTCAATTTATTAAAAGCAAATCCATCTTGATTACGGTCCAGTGTATCCATCACTTTAATGTTGTGTAAGGTAACGGACGATGTGTTTGTAAATTCAATTGCATAGTGAACTTGATTGCCGATAACGGCATAATCCGTTGTTGGAGCTGCCGATGAGGAGCCTTTTGCTACAGTTGTAATCTTTTTTTCGATAGCAGCAGAAGGATATGAAGGCGTTACAGCCCCTTCCTCAACAAGACCTAAGTCAATAGTAAAGTTTTTAATTTTATCTGCGGATAAAACATTGATTGTAATCGTATCCGTGCGATATGGCGTAAAATTGCCCACTTGTACAAGCTTGTCCGTTTTGTTGGAATCCGAGTTATTTAGATGAGCAGGATCTGCTCCCGGTGCGTTAGAAATCGTCGGAGTATATTGCTCCGGCAGAACAAACTCTACTTCATATTGACCGGTAGGAAGTCCTTGGAATAGATAGTAACCAGGTTTACCATTTTGATCATACCCTGTAATCGTTTCTTTAATCGGCGTGGATCCGCCAGGGTTATATAGGTTTACCTTGATGCCGTTAATCCCCGCGCCTTGACCGCTGTCTCCATCGTACTGCTCATTCTGAAGGCCGTCGCGGTTGCTGTCGAACCAAACGAAGTTTCCGATTTCCCCCAGCGGCACATGTTGATTGGCCGGATGAACGAGGAATCCTACTTTATTGGGCTCCGCAGGCAGCATGACTTTGTTGCTTGCTCCGCTAGTTGCTTGAATAGCGAACGAGTTCCAAGCTACCTTGCCGGATTGCGTACCGACTGGCGCGTTCATTTCCCAGTCCAAAACGATATAGTCTCCAGGAGCTAAATCGTTAGCGTTGTCACTGCCCTTGATATTTGTAATCTCAAAATAAAGAGACTGAATATCCGTTAGATCATTGCTGGCATATTGGGCTTGATTAATCCAGCCGTTTTTAATGCCAGCTGCATTAGCGAAATTGACGACTGAATTTTTGTCTGCCGAAAGGCTGTAATAAACTCGCAGATCATAGGTAACCGTCTTAGATGGTCCTCCGCCCTCTGGGGTATACGTAAAGGTCTTACCGGTTCCCGAGGTGGGGGTGGTTGCGAGATTCGGACGCCATTCAGAGCCACGGCCCGTTTCTGCCAATAATGCTTGATCTCCGATGAAAGGCAGGATATCGAGTGCATCTACTTTCGATAAGCGAGTATTGCCGCTGTTTTGAATAACAAGCTTGTAATCGGCTGATCCTCCTTCATAAGTGGAGCTGAATCTTGGGAATTCTGTGTATTCAGTATCTCCTACAACACGGTCGAAAGGAGTGTAAGGAATAGACGGAGGTCCGCTGTAACCGCCAGAATTTGTTACATCAAAAACAGGTGTTAGTTCGCCTTTATTCCATTTGGCAGATTTAACAACGGCTGCGAGGCTTACGGTTACAGGAGCGCTTGCGTGCACGTAATAGCGCTCAACAGGATCATTACTTGGATTGAAATTAAACGTCGTTCCTGAAATCCCGCTATTGGCTGCTGCCCATGCAGTGAAGCTTGATGGGTCATGCTGCGTTTTGTTTCCATCATGCCAAAATTGCACGTTGCTTGCTTCAGTTGAAGCATAAACGTCATTGATATAGCTAGATGAAGCAAGTGTGCCTGCACGAACCTTGCCTTTGTAAGTAATCGTCAGTGTGGTGCCTGGATCTAAAGAAAGACCAGCTGGCCAAGACCATTTAACGAGTGTTCTGTTATTGACGTCTGCAAGCTTTTCTAAAGTAGGTTTGACAGCGCTAGAAGGCAAACCGCTAATGGTAAATGAAGCAGCAAGCGCGTCAATTAGCTCCGTTTGCTTTGGATCAGTGTAGTAATCAAAGCTCTCAGGCAGTAAATCATAGATGACAGGATTAACCCAAGGACCTGTTGCATCCCATTTGTTGCTCACCGAAATGGTGAATGGAACAAGGCTGAGCGGGCCGTAGAAAGCGCCTCCTGGTTGATTTGCTTTGGTAGCAGTCAGCCAAGGCTTGGGTTCATTAATCAAGAAAGTTGCTGCAGCCTTGCCTGGCGTTTGCGGTTGGTAAGACCAGATACCGCTGTTAGCGGATGTTTCTGTTAAAGCCTCATATGTGACGATCGCACAGTTCTTGATTGTGTCGCCTTGCTCAACATTAGGATTGTTATTCACGATAGCCGCAGCACCGCAAGCTGTATTTTCGCTGGATCTTGTTCCTGTCGCAGCGGGCAATACCTTACCTTTGATTTCAATGTTTTTGATTTCTTCCCCAACCGGAAGCGAAGCGAAGGTCCAAGATACGCTTACCAGTGAATCATTTGTCGGCACTTCAAGGTCTCCCGCTGAGCCGATTGTGATTTCACTGCCTGCAGCGGCTTTTTCGAGCGCATTGCCGTTAGCATTTGGCGTAACAGTCGTTGAACCGCTATTCTTCAATACATAAGTGAAAGAGCTCCACGACTTGTTTGGCATCTTCAATTTTGTATACTGCAGCTCGGACGGTAATGTATCCGTAAGTACAATGTTGCGAAGCTCGGAGTTCACGCCCGGACCTGAATTTGTTATCCCGCTGATTAAAAATGTTTGTTCTTGCCCGTGCCAGCGATAATCAAAGGTTCGGTTTTTCGTTACTTGTCCGCCTCCGGAAACAGGAGGGCCGAATTTGGTTGTTACATCCGTTTCAGGCACCGTTACTTCGCCCTCGACCGGACCTTCAATCGTATAATTTGTAATTTCGAGATGGTTTGTTTTATCGATTGGGCCTGTCCACCCTAAATCGGCTGGGAAGGTAAGCTTAACGCGTGCCTCAAACTTTTGCCCGGATTCTAATCGAGTGATTTCCCATGTAATCGTACGGTTAACAGTGTCAATGACAGGTGTGACACTGGGTCCTGTTACATGAGTAATATCGGCTAAGCTGACGGTTGCCCCAGCCGGATAAGTATCCACAAGCGTAATAGATGTAAGGGCGCCGGCAGGTGATACATTGCCCTTTTGAACGGGATTGATCCCAATGTTGTAGGATATTTCTCCGCCGACATTAGCGACACTGCCTTTATAACCCGTGCTCTGGGTTTTGAATGCCGCCCATTTGTCATAGGTGGATTGAATGGGTGTAGGAGTAGGTGTTGGCGCCGGTGTCGGGCTTGGCGTAGCATCTGCGGAAATGGTGACGTCTACACTGCTTGAGCTGCTGCTGTTTGAATTTGTGGTATCTGTAGCTGTAGCGGTGTTCGTCTTAAGCACTGGTGAATTGGTATACGTATTGCCTACCTTTACAGTAATATCAATAAGTAGAGATTCGCCAGGCTCGAATGATCGGGTTAGACTTACCGCATTGCCTGTGTTGCTGGCGCCTTCTACACCAATTACAGTAAAAGGAGCTGGAACGACGTCCTCGATTCTCAGTTCCTTGCCTAACGAAACGGTGCTGGAGAGAGCTACTTTAATCGTGTAGACAAACTCATCTCCGACATTTACAGTGGATTTGCTTGCGGTTTTGATGATCGTAAGCCCGTCAATCGGCGTGCTCGCCATAACTGGAGCCGCGAAGGGCAGCAGCGCTGTTTGCAACAGCAAGGCGAACAGAATGATAATAGGGAGAGTACGACCTTTCCGCATGTTCTGAAATCGCATGGTTTCTTTCTTCCTTCCTTTCGGTATGTATTTACTTGTGCATGCAGCAGGATGACACATCATTCCAGGTAAACGAGAGCAAACCAGGATCAGCCTGAAATAATGAAGTCAAGAAAACGGATGGTTTCGAACAAATGAAAGCTCCGACCCGTCAGATTTCGTCAAGGCACGACTTTATTTGCATCTTGATTAGTATATAAATGCCATCTGTACATTTTCTGAACAATCTAGTTCTTAAGGTTCATATTTTTTTGTCCAAACATAAACGAATGACCTATATATGCCGATATAAATAATTGGAAGAATTTAAATCTTATACATATCAAATAGTAATTTTTCATGACAGATATAGGAGTGAAGCAAGTGAAGGTGATGATAATAGACGATGAAAGACTGGCACTCGTTCAGCTGGAACGCATGCTTAGCCAATCCATCGAGCTGACGGCAATCGACATGTTTCAAAGCCCTTTGCTAGCGGTGGAGCAAGCGGGCAGGCTGCAGCCTGATGTCGTATTTTTAGATATCCATATGCCTGAAATAACCGGGCTTCAAGCCGCGGAGCTCATTCAACAGATTTGCCCTCAGGCGGAAATTGTTTTTGTAACGGCGCATGATGAATATGCCATTAAAGCCTTTGAATTGAATGCGGTGGATTATGTGCTTAAACCTCTGCAAAAATCTCGTATTCAGAAAACGATTGAACGGCTGGTAAGGCGCAGAGAAGGAAAGCAGCAGCCAAAGACAGGCGAGGATCAAGGGCAGAAGATATTTTGCTTCAAAACGTTACGTTTCCAATCGCTGGGACAATCGGCTCAGCTTCCGAGATGGCGTACGTCAAAAGCACAGGAGCTTTTTTTATACTTGCTTCATCACCGCAAGCAGCTTGTTCATAAGTCAACGCTGCTGGAGCTGTTTTTTTCCGATATGGATATGAAGCGGGCAATGACTCAGCTCTATACGGCAATTTATCAAATCAGGCAATGCTTGCAAAAAATGCACATGGAGATCGTCATACAAAACTCGAGTATTCATGAGGGCTATATTCTCGATATTGGGCAAGTTGTTTTGGATACCGAGCGATGGGAGCAAGAGCTGGAGAAGCTGGGCGGACCGGCATCGCGGCATCGGGATCAAGTATGGCAGCTGCTTGAAGAATACGAAGGCGACTACTTGCAAGACTATGGATATGTGTGGGCTGAGCATGAGCGGGAACGCCTGCGCCAGATTTGGCTGAACAACGCAAGGCAGCTGGCACAGCATAATATGGAAAGTGGAGAAAGCAGGCCAAATGCGCTGCTATTATATGAAAGAATCCAAACGGCGGACCCTTATAATGAAGAGGAAGGACTCATCTTAATGAAACTTTATGATGAGCTGGGCCATTACGATAAGGTTGCGGGTCATTATGAGCGGCTTAATCAAACGTTATCGAAAGAGTTGGGTGTGGACATTTCTTTTCAGTTGAGAGAATGGTATGAACAATGGTGTGAGCATAGAATCGGGAAAGAACGGCTGTCACGGGCAAGCTTGGTTTGAGGTGCGGCCGTTCAAATGGGAATACGCCAGGGTGAATCGTTTAAGGATTCAGCTGCGCGTATTTTTTTTGAATTCAGAACATTGCGCCGCTTGACAGATAACGGTATAATATACGGGAACAAACATTCTTATTTTGTGAAAACATATGAAATGAAATTCCTATAATTGACTATACTGTTAAGATAATAACAATCGGAATGATGGGGGTGGAGATTAGGCGTGAGTGAGCTTACCAAGGAAACAAAGCTGTTTGAACTAAAGTCTGAATATACGCCGCAAGGAGATCAGCCGAAAGCGATTGTGCAGCTTTTGGAGGGAATAAAGGCCGGTAAGAGGCACCAGACATTGCTGGGTGCAACGGGTACAGGTAAGACATATACGATAGCAAACATGGTCGAGAAGCTAAATCGGCCAACGCTCGTGATTGCGCATAATAAGACGCTTGCTGCTCAGCTGTGCAGCGAGTTCAAAACTTTTTTTCCGGATAACGCAGTAGAATATTTCGTGAGCTATTATGATTACTATCAGCCTGAAGCTTACATCCCTTCAACCGATACCTTCATTGAGAAGGATTCAAGCATCAATGACGAGATCGATAAGCTGCGACATTCAGCAACGAGCTCTCTGTTTGAGCGGCGTGACGTCATCATTGTAGCCAGCGTGTCCTGTATCTACGGTCTAGGGTCGCCGGAGGAATATGGAGGCCTTGTGTTTTCGCTCCGAGTAGGGATGGAAAAGCCGCGCGATGTCATTTTGCACAAATTGGTCGATATTCAGTATCAACGCAATGATATTAGCTTTACGCGGGGAACCTTCCGCGTACGCGGCGATATCGTCGAGATATTTCCTGTATCCAATAATGAGCGGGCTATTCGGGTGGAGCTGTTCGGGGACGAAATCGAGCGAATATCAGAAATTGATGTGCTGACGGGTGAAATTATCGGAGAACGCGAACACATTGCGATCTTTCCGGCATCTCACTTCGTAACCAAAGAAGAAACCATGAAGGTAGCGCTCGTCAACATTGAGAGAGAGCTTGAGGAACGTCTAGCCGAGCTGCGCGAGGCAGGTAAGCTGTTGGAAGCGCAGCGGCTGGAGCAGCGGACGCGGTACGATTTGGAAATGATGGCGGAAATGGGCTTTTGCTCGGGCATCGAGAACTATTCCGGGCCGCTCACGTTTAGGGAGCGGGGAGCGACGCCTTATACGCTGCTGGATTATTTCCCGGACGACATGGTTATCGTCATTGATGAATCGCATGTATCCTTGCCGCAAATCCGGGCCATGTACAATGGTGACCGCGCCCGTAAGGAGATGCTTGTTAATCACGGCTTCAGGCTTCCTTCGGCAATGGATAACCGGCCTCTCCGTTTTGAAGAATTTGAGGCAAAGGCGAAGCAGCTGGTTTATGTATCTGCAACACCGGGACCTTACGAGATTGAGCATACGGACAAAATGATCGAGCAAATCATACGGCCTACAGGTCTTATTGATCCGATCATTGACGTTCGCCCGACAAAAGGGCAAATCGATGACCTTCTGAACGAAATCCGTGATCGGATTGCGAAGGATGAACGGGTGCTTGTCACGACGCTGACCAAGAAGATGTCAGAGGATTTAACTGATTATATGAAGGAGATAGGTATTAAGGTTAGATATCTCCATTCCGATATAAAGACGCTGGAGCGACTGGCTATTTTGCGGGATCTCAGACTCGGCGTATTCCATGTGCTTATTGGAATCAACTTGCTCCGCGAAGGCTTGGATTTGCCGGAGGTTTCGCTGGTTACGATTCTCGACGCGGACAAGGAAGGTTTTCTCCGGTCCGACCGTGCGCTTATCCAAACGATTGGACGTGCGGCGCGGAACAGCGAGGGCCGTGTAATCATGTACGGGGATAAAATAACCGATTCTATGGACCGCGCGATAAAGGAAACGGAACGCCGCCGCACGATACAGCTTGCCTACAACGAGAAGCATGGCGTTACGCCGCAAACGATACGCAAGAAAGTGCATGACGTAATTGAAGCGACGAAGGTAGCGGAACAGAAGGCCGATTACTTGACCGGAGCCGGTGCGGGCAAGATGAACAAAAAGGAACGTCTGGCGCTTCTTCAAAGGCTGGAAGCGGAAATGAAGGACGCAGCGAAAAATCTGCAGTTCGAACGTGCAGCAGAGCTGCGGGATGCGCTGCTTGAGCTGCGCGCAGAGATGGGCTAAGTAGGAGGAGAAACGATTGGCTAGCGATAAAATAGTTATTAAGGGCGCTCGTGCCCACAATCTCAAAAATATTGACGTCACGATACCGCGCGACAAGTTTGTGGTGCTGACGGGATTAAGCGGCTCGGGTAAATCCTCGCTCGCATTTGATACGATCTATGCGGAAGGACAGCGCCGCTACGTGGAATCCTTATCCGCCTATGCGCGTCAATTTCTCGGGCAAATGGAAAAACCGGATGTCGATTCGATCGACGGACTATCGCCGGCCATTTCCATTGATCAGAAGACGACAAGCCGGAATCCGCGTTCCACAGTCGGTACGGTAACAGAAATTTATGACTATTTGCGGCTGTTGTTTGCCCGTATCGGCAAACCGCATTGTCCGGAGCATGGCATTGAAATTACTTCGCAGACCGTTGAACAAATGGTCGATCGGATTATGGAGTATCCCGAGAAGACAAAGCTTCAAATTCTGGCGCCTCTTATTTCCGGGCGCAAGGGTGAACATACGAAGCTGCTGGCTGATATTCAGAAGCAGGGTTTCGTTCGGGTACGCGTGAATGGCGAGCTGCGTGAGCTTAGCGAGAAGATTGAACTCGAGAAAAACAAGAAACACAGCATCGAAGTCGTTGTTGACCGCATTGTTGTGAAATCCGATATCCAAACTAGGCTCGCTGATTCTTTGGAAACGGCTCTTAAACTATCCGAGGGCCGCGTACTCGTTGACATTATTGATCAAGAGGAGCTGCTCTTCAGCTCCAACCTTGCTTGTCCGGAGTGCGGCTTTAGTATTGATGAGCTGGAGCCGCGTATGTTCTCCTTTAATAGTCCATACGGCGCATGCCCGGATTGCGACGGATTAGGCGTCAAAATGATCGTGGATCCAGACTTGCTTGTCCCTGACACTAGCAAGTCGATCGATGATGCGGCATTCCTGGCATGGGCAGGCAGCACATCAAACTATTATCCTCAGTTTCTGAGCGCAGTTTGCGTACACTATGGCATACGGCAAGATGTGCCGGTATCTGAGCTTGAGCCTGAGCAAATGAAGAAGCTCCTATATGGAACTGGCGGGGAACGTGTTCGCTTCCTATATGAAAATGATTTTGGCCATCGGAAAGAAGCATATGTGCCATTCGAGGGTATCGTTCATAATTTGGAGCGCCGATACAGAGATACAGCATCTGATATGATGCGCGAGCATATTGAGAACTACATGAGTGCCAAGCCATGTGCTGGCTGTAAGGGACAGCGGCTGCGCAAGGAGAGTTTGGCAGTTACTATCCATACTCAAAATATATCCCAAGTTACCTCCTTCTCGATTGGCGATGCGCAGCGTTATTTCGAGTCGCTTAAGCTTTCGCAGAAGGAGCTGGCGATTGCGAGCCTTATTTTGAAGGAAATCAACAGCCGTCTAGGTTTCCTAGTTAATGTCGGGCTTGAATATTTGTCGTTAAGCCGTGCGGCGGGAACATTGTCTGGCGGTGAAGCGCAGCGGATTCGCTTAGCGACACAGATCGGCTCCAGCTTGATGGGCGTCCTCTATATATTGGACGAGCCGAGTATCGGCCTGCATCAGCGTGACAATGACCGATTGATCGAGACACTTGAGCATATGCGAAATCTAGGCAATACGCTGATTGTCGTCGAGCATGATGAGGATACGATGCTCGCTGCCGATTATATCATCGATATCGGTCCAGGAGCAGGCATACATGGCGGGATGGTCATTGCAGAAGGTACGCCGGAAGAAGTCATGGCGAATGAAAATTCGCTAACGGGCCAGTACTTGAGCGGACGCAAGTTCATCGAGGTGCCTGCAGAGCGTCGGAAAACGAATGAAAAATGGTTAGAGGTTCGCGGAGCGAAGGAAAATAACCTTAGAAACGTCAACGTAAAAATTCCGCTCGGCGTATTCTCAGCCGTAACGGGCGTATCCGGATCAGGCAAATCGACCTTCGTAAACGAAATTCTTTATAAGACTTTAGCTCGGGACCTCAACAAAGCGAAGACACGCCCAGGTCAATACAAAGAACTGCGCGGCATTGAGCATCTGGAAAAGGTTATCGACATTGACCAATCACCGATCGGTAGAACGCCAAGATCAAACCCGGCTACTTATACAGGCGTGTTTGATGACATTCGTGATCTATACGCGAGTACAACGGAATCCAAGGTTCGCGGATACAAGAAAGGCAGATTCAGCTTTAACGTCAAGGGCGGACGTTGCGAGGCATGCCGCGGAGACGGAATCATTAAGATCGAGATGCATTTCCTTCCTGATGTTTATGTCCCTTGTGAAATTTGCAAAGGGAAACGCTACAACCGCGAGACGCTTGAGGTGAAATACAAAGGTAAAAACATTGCAGAAGTTCTGGATATGACAATCGAGGATGGCTGTGCCTTCTTCGAGAACATTCCTCGTATTCACCGTAAGGTACAGACCTTACTCGATGTTGGTCTTGGTTATATGAAGCTTGGTCAGCCGGCAACGACGTTATCCGGCGGCGAGGCGCAGCGGGTGAAATTAGCGGCTGAGCTCTATCGTCGTTCGACGGGCAAGACGCTCTACATTTTGGATGAGCCAACTACAGGATTGCATGTGCATGACATCGACAGATTACTGACTGTACTGCACCGTTTGGTTGATTCAGGCGAATCTGTGCTTGTCATTGAACATAACCTGGATGTCATCAAGACAGCGGACTACTTAATTGACCTAGGGCCGGAGGGCGGCAGCGGCGGCGGTATGATCGTTGCAACTGGGACACCGGAGCAGGTAATTAAAGTAGAGCAATCATATACCGGCAAGTATTTGAAGCCAATTCTAGAGCGCGACCGTGCACGCACGGCAGCTCAGCATAAAGAGAAGCAGAAGGTAGCGGCTTCGGCAGAATAATACTGAAACAGCAGACTGGAATCGCCAGTCTGCTGTTTTTAATTTCATATCTGAATGCACCATGAAAGGAAAAGAGACATCAGGTTGTAAATAGACAAAAAATGATTAATAAAATAAGCGGAAAACTCCTATAAATAAAGGAAAAAAAGAAAATGTATTGTGGGTATATAGTCAAATGTGGTAATCGAAGATATCTTATTTAGATTTATTTGCACACTCAGGTACGTACAGTATTTGGATATACAGTTAGAATAAAAACGGGTTGATTGTGATCCGGTTGTATTTCTGAAGAAGCATAGTTATAGATCATGGAAGAGATGGACAATTTATTACTGCAGGATAACTTGGAGAAGCCAGGTTTTGAGAAAAAGAAATTTTTTTTTGAATTCGTGACAAAGTTGTTACGAATCCCGTTTCAGACTTGCATCGGAAGCCACAAAAAGCTAACATATAGTAATATAGGTTACGTGCGAAAAAAAGGAGGCCCCTTCATGTTTTTAGCAGCAGAAGCAGCTCACACTGCAAGTAAAATTGGTACTTTTGATTGGTTTATGCTTGCATTTACCGTATTGATTGCAATCGGTTTTGTTCGTCTTTTGAACGCTCGTCCAAAGAAAAACATCTTCGCGATTGGCTTTACGGCCGTATCACTCGGATTATTCTTGTTGATCGATTACATTATGATCACCAAAGTATGGTTAGCTTAGCATTTCGCATAGAAAAAGGTCTGCCGGACAAGTCCGGCAGACCTTTTTTTATATATATAAGAATATATAAGTTTTCATTTATAAATGAGCTTATATATCTCCGCGAAACGACAGCTTTAGTCACATAGGACGGCGACTGCCGTTTACACTTGTGTCTATGAAGATTAAACCCACCACATCTCGCCAAGCGGCTCGCGGATAAGGATTTGTTGTAGATTTTGAACAGCTTTCGTGAAGCCTTCGTCAACCGACATCAGGCCGTCCTCATGCTCGATGCTGACAACATAGTCATAGCCGACCAAACGGAGTGCGCTAAGGATGTCTGCCCATGTTTTTAAGTCATGGCCATAACCGACAGTACGGAACTGCCAAGCGCGATCAAGCATTAGAGCGTATGATTGCATATCCGTTACGCCATGGTGGTTGACGTTGATCGGGTCAATCGTTGTGTCCTTCGCGTGGAAGTGATGAATAGCTCCAGCGCGTCCGAGGATATGTACGGCTTGTACAGGATCAATGCCTTGCCACCACATGTGGCTCGGATCAAGGTTAGCGCCAATTGCATTGCCAGCCGCTTCACGAAGACGAAGAAGGGTAGCGGGACTGTGCACGGAGAAGCCGCCATGAAGCTCTAGACCGATTTTTACGCCGCTCGCTGTAGCAAGCTTTCCGATCTCAGACCAATAAGGAATAACTTTTGCTTCCCATTGCCATTTCAAAATGTCTTGGAAATCATTCGGCCAAGGAGCAACCGGCCAGTTTGGATATTTCGCATCCTCATGATCGCCAGGGCAACCGGAGAAAGTATTTACAACGGATACTTCAAGGCGGTTAGCAAGCTCGATGGTTTTACGAATAACTTCATCATGCTCTGTCGAAATTGCCTTTTGTGGATGCAGTGGATTGGCATGGCAGCTTAGTGCGCTAATCATCAATCCACGCGATTCTATCGCATGCTTAAACGCTTTCAGCTTTCCTTCGTCAGCAAGCAATCCATCAAGATCGCAATGTGCATCTCCTGGGTAACCACCTGTTCCGATTTCGATGGCGTCTAGCCCTTTGGAGGCGATATAGTCGAGAGCTTCCTCGAATGGCTTTTGTGCAAAAAGAACGCTAAATACTCCTAATTTCATTTAATCATTTACCTCCCGAATCCATCAAATGGATTGATTTAGTAGTCCCACATAGTATACCACTTCTGTAATCAGAACACATAACCGAAACCACATTTGACAAAATAGCATAATAACTAAACAAAACCAGCATATTGCGGGACTTGAGATCCAATTACTTATTGCTATTGAACTAATGGAAGTTCTGATTTTCATTGTCGTTATTGGGAATATATGCTATATTACAGTCTGATTACTATATTTGGAATGCTGACAATTTACTAGAAATAGTCTGGATTCAAAAGAGAGAGAAGGATAGAGGAGAGTGAATTCATGAAGAGCAAAATGCTCCGCATATGCAGCGTCATCATGCTGGGAGCAATGGTCACCGCAGGAACGGCCTGGGCAGCTAGTACTGGCAATGTATCTACACATGCATTGAACGCAAAAAAAATTAATGGCGAGGTTTATGTCAAGGCAAGCTCACTAACGAGCGTGCTTGGCGGAACCGGGACCTTTGATTCAAAGTCCAACACTTACGTATATACGCCAACCGATATTCCATCGGTCGTAAAGAAAGTTTCGCCGTCGGTTGTCGCTATTATAGGAAAACCAACGGATATCGGGTCTGCGGATCCAAGATACGCGCTGGCACATGGAACGGGTGTCATTATACGGGCGGATGGCTGGATTGTGACAAATGCTCATGTCGTGGAGGATATGACCAATTTGGTTGTCGTAACGGCGGACGGCAAGAAATATGATGCAGTAAGAACGCATCACGATGAGGCGAGCGACCTGGCATTGGTGAAAATCAAAGCAACAAAGCTTCCTATTGCAAAACTGGCTGCATCTCCGCTTAAAGTACAGGTTGGGGAAACGGTTGTTGCGATCGGCACACCGGTATCGTTCTCGCTGCGCAATACGGCTACAAGCGGAATTTTGAGCGGTATGAACCGCAGCGTGTCGTCCGCATACAATCTCCTTCAGACGGATGCGGCAATTAATCCAGGAAACAGCGGCGGTCCGCTCGTTAACATGAAAGGCGAAGTCATCGGCATTAATTCTCTGAAGTTTGTAGAGGTGGGCGTTGATAATCTCGGGTTTTCCATCCCGGCGGATACGGTTCAATATGTGACCAATCATTTCTTCAAATACGGACATGTCAAACGCGCAGCGCTGGGACTAGAGCTTGAGGAAAGCTGGTCTGCGCTCATCGGCATTCCAACATCAGATCCTTTGACCGTCAAAACCGTAACCTCGGCGGCGGCCAAAAAAGCAGGCATTCAAAACGGCGATTTACTCTATAAGGTTGCAGGCAAGCAAGTATCGACAATTGTAGAGTTAAATGAGCTTTTAAAAAGCTATTTGCCTGGCCAGCAGGTTGAAGTCATGCTGCAAATCGATGGCGATCTCGTCACTCGAAAACTGACTTTAGTTGAGGGTTAAGCAACAAGCAAGATCAAGATAACCGCACTTATATGATGAGGGGAAGAAATTAAAAGATGAAATTAAATGTTATCAAGAGAATGATCATGCTGCTATTGCCTGCATTGCTAGTCCTATCGCTGCTTCCGGCAGCGGCGTTCGCGGCAGATACGGGCACTCAAGTTGAGGTTCGATTGAAGGCGGGCAGTAAAACGGTCAAAATAAACGGCGCACCCTCTACGGTAGAAGCGCCTTTTGTAAGCAGCGGTACAACGATGGTTCCATTGAAAGTGATAACGAATGCATTCGGTGCAGGGCTTAAATTAGAAAATGGCAATGTCATTACCCTTACATATAACGATCGCAAGGTCATTCTAACTTTTGGAAGCAAAACAGTTAAAGTAAACGGCGCAACCAAAGCCGTCGCTGTAGCTCCAGTCGTTGTAAAAGGCTCCACAATGGTACCGCTTCGCGTTATTGTTGAAGCCTTCGGCGCAAAAATCACGGCGGACAGCGCAACAAAAGAAACCGTCATTATCGGCGTACGTGCACAATCAGCTGGAACGGGCGGCACGTCCATCGATTCCGATTACGGGAAAACAAAAGTCGGCGACAGCTACTATGGCTGGTCTTTGAACTACCCGGCTGGTTTAGTGCAGGTTATGCAAAGCGATAACGGCGATTACGTAAAATGGGCGGATACCGCGGATGCATCAAAGGTAGCTGCTCAAGTTAACGTGGTTACGGAGCATGTCGGAAACGATACGCTGACAAGCGAAGAGCAGCGCGATGTTCTTTACAATTATTATGATGAAGACGAAATTACGGTCGACAAGCGGACGATCACCGTAAATGGTCTTATCTTCGAAAAACAAATTACCTATACAAAAGAAACGAAAATGTACTATGAGTATCGCGGGATTCAAAAAGACGATCTCTATTTTATCGTCATTGTTGGTTTGAAAGGCACGGACAAATCGGTGTTGAACAGCTATGCCGCTTTGCTTAACAGCTTCACGCCTTCATATAATCAAGCGGATAAGGCGATCAAAAATATTACGAAGGTTAAGGATGGTTTTATTACCTTTAAGGATGCTGATTACGGATTTACCGTTAAGCTGCCCACAGATTGGTACAGCGATAGAGATAGCATCACTCCGGCGTACACCAACGAAACTGACGTTTTGGCGTTTAACCTATCTTCGCTGGTAGCAGGCGATACGCTTGAAAACTGGGCAACCCGGAGAGAAGCGCGTATACGTGAGGACTTCATCAGCTCGAATGTACGCAACTTTGTTACGGCGCCTTTAGATCTTAAAGACGGCAAGGCTTTATCGTTGAGCTACGAATATACCTATGGCAGCAATGTATGGTTTACTTATAATGAGGTATTGCTCATATCGGGGAATTACCGCTATTCGCTGGATTACGGTTACCTTTCCTCAAACAGTGCGAAGAGCAGCGCTTCTTTCAAGCAAGTGATCGCTTCCGTTGACATTGACACGGCTTTCATCGAGAAAAATTTCGGTCTGGTCGAGGATGATTACGATCTTGTGGATCGTAGCAAAAGAGTAACGAAGCGCAGTACGGAATATGGCTATTCGATAGATATTCCGGCGTATTGGTATGGCGYTCAAAATAATTTCAACAAGGATGAAGTGTTGTATACATCCGGTGCGGGGGAAATGGGCGTATTCGAATCAGAACATAACGCTTCTACATTTGCTTCCGGCATTGTACAATACGCGAACACGCCAGAAAACATTGCGCAAGGGGTGACCGTAAGGGAGTCCACGACCGTAACGATTAACGGGAAAACGGCGCAGAAAGTGGTTTTGTATGTAGCTAAGCCGGAAGAAGACCTGCCGCACACGCAAACCTTTTATCTATTCGATACAAAAAATGGATCGATGGTGTTTCTCTTTGCCATTTATGATGTGCACGCAACAGAAAGCAACCTGAAGATTATCAATGATACAGTTCAATCGATTCGCTTTAATTAATAGAAATAACACTGGAAAGACTGGTCTCCCTAAGGGGATGGCCGGTCTTTTTTTGATGCATGCTGCTTCGAGCGGGTTGGATAAGGCACCGAGAACGCTTATCCATGCGCTAGTGCCAGTATTGTGTAGTGGTATAGAAGTCCGCGGTTTGTTAAGATAGTAATAGCAGGTGTTAAGGATGAGAGGAATGGACCGTTAAAATGACAGATACAATAGTAAGATCGGATATAGAGCTGTTGGCTCCGGCCGGCGATTGGGATTGCATGAGGGCGGCTGTCGCCAATGGCGCGGATGCGATATTTTTTGGCGTGGAGAAGTTCAATGCGCGCGCTCGCGCGAATAACTTCCGCAGCGAGGAACTGCCGGAAATAATGGCGTTTCTTCATACGTATGGGGTAAAAGGTTTTCTGACGTTTAACATACTTGTGTTCGAGGATGAGCTGAGAGATGCGCAGAAGCTGATTGAAATGTGTATCGATGCGGGCGTGGATGCCGTTATCGTACAAGACTTAGGACTTGTAAAGCTGATTCGGGAGCTCTCGCCGGACTTCCCGATTCACGGCTCCACGCAAATGACGATTACCTCGCCCGAAGCGGTCGAGTTTACGAAACCTTTTGGTATTGAGCGGGTTGTGCTCGGACGTGAGAATAACCTGAAGCAGATTCGCACGATCGGCGAGCAAGCGAAGCTTCCGATGGAAGTATTCGTACATGGCGCGTTATGTGTATCGTATTCGGGGCAGTGCCTAACGTCCGAGATGTGGGGAGGACGTTCGGCCAATCGCGGCGAATGCGCGCAGGCTTGCCGGCTGCCTTATGACTTGATGGTTGATGGCGAGGTGCAGCCGATGGGAGACATCGCGTATTTGCTGTCGCCGAAGGATTTGGCGGCAATCGATATTGTGCCGGAGCTCATCCAAGCAGGCGTAAAGTCATTTAAAATAGAAGGACGTCTCAAAAGTCCGGAATATGTCGCGAATGTCGTGAGCAAGTATCGGCGCGCGATCGATAAATATTTCGACGGCGATTTGTCGAAGCCGTCGGTGGAGGATGTGCGTGAGCTGCAGCAAAGCTTCTCGCGCGGCTTCACGCATGGTTTCTTGTCGGGAACGAACAACAAGATGCTTGTTGAGGGCACGTTCCCGAAAAGCCGCGGCGTCTACCTCGGCCGTGTGGAGCGCATTATGCGCGATGCGGTTACGCTGCGGATCGATGCGCCTTTGAAGCGCGGCGATGGCATTGTGTTTGACGCAGGCGACCCGACGAAGAAGGAAGAGGGCGGCCGCGTTTATGATATTCGCCGGCAGGGCGTGAAAATTGAAGGCGAAGCGCAGGAAGGCACGATGATTGAATTGGTATCGGGCCGAAACGACGTGGATCTGCGTAAAGTGCATGTCGGCGACCGCGTATGGAAGACCAATGACCCGGCGCTGGACAAGCGTCTGAGAGCTTCTTTCGAAACCGAAAAGCCTTACCGCGTTTTTCCGCTTCATATAAGAGTCACTGGCGCGCTGGGACAGCCGATGCGAACCTGGTGGACGGATGTTCAAAAAGGTACGACCATCGAGGTGGTTACGGAGCTGGAGCTGGAGCAAGCGCAGAAACGTCCAATGGATGCGGCGCTGCTTGAGGATCAATTGGGCCGTCTCGGCGGTACCGTATATCAACTGGAGAAGCTTGAAGTTGAACTGCAGGGTGATTTGATCGTACCAATCCGCGAGCTGAACCGTTTGCGCCGCGAAGCGGTTGAACTGCTCGCAGGCGAGCGGCCAAAGCCGCCGGTCTACGTGAAAAATCCGGTTGATGCGCGTGCGGACGTGCCGGAGAAGGATGTTCTGGCTCCGCAAAGCGGGAAAGATGCGAAGTTGATCGCGTTATGCCGTACCTTGGAGCAGGTGCAGGCGGCCGTCAAAACCGATGTCGCATACGTATATGCCGATTTTGAATTTATTAAGCAGTTTCCGGCAGCGATCGCTGCTGCGCGCGATGCCGGCAAACCGATCGCGCTTGCAACGCCGCGCATTCATATGCCGGGCGAGAACGGCTACCATGCAAATATTTTGAAGCTGCAGCCTGACGCCGTGCTCGTGCGGAACACCGGAGCGCTTTATTACTACCTCCGTGCGCGCGCAGCTAATCCGGATAAGCCTTTCCCTAAGCTGATTGGCGATTTCTCGCTAAATGTAGCTAACCATAAAGCGGTGAACCTGTTCACTGAAGTCGGGCTTGATCTCATCACCCCGTCCTATGATTTGAACATTCAGCAGATGGTCGATCTGCTTGAAAGCTCGGATACATCGATGCTGGAAATGGTCATTCATCAGCATTTGCCGATGTTCCACACGGAGCACTGCGTGTATTGCACCTTTATGAGCGAAGGGACGGACTTCACCAACTGTGGCCGTCCATGCGAGGAGAAGCGCGCATCCTTGCAGGATCGTATCGGAATGGCGCATCCTGTTCGAGTTGACGAGGGCTGCCGCAATACCGTTTACAATGCGATCGAGCAATCGGGAGCCGAATATATCCGCAATTTCGTAAGTATGGGCGTATCCAACTTCCGTGTTGAATTCTTGGAAGAAACGCCGGAGAAGGTGCATGAGGTGCTCGGACTTTATCGCGATGCCCTTGATGGCCGCATTAGCGGAACGCAAGTGTGGCGGAGTCTCAAGGCGATCAATCAGCTTGGCGTTACGCGCGGACAGCTGGTTAAATAACAAACACGATTCAGTGTATTTAAGGCAAAACCGTCTTCTCTTTTCTCGAGAGGACGGTTTTTTATTTCTAGTTGCAGCGAGGATAAGCGTAATGATTTGACACGGTATTCGACCTGACATAGCATAGTAGAATAGCGCAATTATGAGGCATTAGATTTTTGTGAAAAAGCGAGGCGTGATCATCTATGAATGATGCTTGGTTTTCCGGCTGGAGGCATGTGTTTAAGCTCGACCCGGATCGAGAAATATCCGATGAAACGCTGGATGCCATCTGTACATCAGGTACCGATGCGGTAATCGTCGGCGGCTCCAGCGGCGTTACATTTGAAAATATAGTTGATCTTATGGCGCGTATCCGCAGATATGAGGTAGACTGCGCTCTTGAGGTATCTACTTTAGATGGCGCGGTTCCCGGATTTGACGGATACTTTATACCGCTTGTTCTCAACTCGAGCAAGGCGGAATGGATAACGGGCTGGCAAACCGAGGGGCTGAAGGAATATGGCAATTTTGTTCCTTGGGAAGAAACGGCGGCGCAGGGATACATTATTTTGAATGAGGAAGCTACCGCGGCAAAGCTGACCGAAGCGAAGACGGACCTGGATGAAGCGGAGCTGATTGCGCATGTTCGCATGGCCGACCGTTTAATGAGGCTTCCGGTTATTTATTTGGAGTATAGCGGAAAGTTTGGCGACATGCAGCTGGTGAAGCGGGCAAGAATGGCAGCGGTTCAAGCGCAAATTTTTTACGGCGGCGGCATTGATAACCCGGAAAGCGCGCGTCAAGCCGCAGAGGTCGCTCATACCGTTGTTGTTGGAAATGTGATATACAGCGATCTAACGGCCGCTTTGTCCACTGTGGATGCCGTACGAGAKGTCGTTAGCAGCAGTCTGCAGGTGAAGTAGCTTTTAAGAACAACAAGATCGACATTCAGCGTGATGAAAATGGTGCTGCACGGCATAAGAAGAAACGGTCTTCTTATGAAGTTCGGCGCTATTTTTCTGTATAAGCGTATCAATAGAAAAGACGGACGAGGTGCACTCGTTTTTAGGCCTCTGATGACGGAAATTGGACGGTGTTTTTTTGGGTTTGCAAATTGACACAGGGATGGTCGTTGTCTACACTGAGAAGAGGCGAACATATGCGAACAAAGGAGTCGGAGCATGTTGAATTATATTAGCATCGAGCAAGCGGTACAGAAGCTGAATCCGCCGCAGCGTGAGGCTGTTCAAGCGACTGACGGGCCGCTGTTGATTATGGCCGGAGCGGGCAGCGGCAAGACGCGCGTACTGACGCATCGAATTGCTTACTTAATAGAAAAGAAGCGTGTAGCGCCATGGAGTATTCTCGCTATCACCTTTACGAATAAAGCATCACGGGAAATGCAGGATCGGGTAAGCGCGCTCGTTGGACCATCGGGACGGGATATATGGGTATCTACCTTTCACTCGATGTGCGTGCGCATTCTGCGCAGAGATATCGATCGGATCGGCTTTACATCTAGCTTTTCTATACTGGATTCTTCGGACCAGCTGTCGGTAATCCGCGGTTGCATGAAGGACATGAATATCGATACGAAGAAATTTGAGCCAAAGGCGGTTCAGGCCGCAATCAGCAGCTCAAAAAATGAACTGATTTCGCCTGAACAATTCGAGCAGAAGGTCGGCGATTATTTTGACGGCATCGTGGCCCAGGTGTTCACAAAATACCAGAAGAAGCTGAGAGCCAATAACTCTCTAGACTTTGACGATCTCATCATGATGACGATTCAATTGTTCAAAGATGTGCCTGAGGTGCTTGAGTTCTACCAGAACAAGTTCCGCTACATTCACGTCGATGAGTATCAGGATACGAATAGGGCGCAATATATGTTGACGCGGATGCTTGCGGATAAGCATCATAACATTTGCGTAGTCGGCGACAGCGATCAGTCCATTTATCGTTGGCGGGGCGCGGATATTACGAACATTTTGAATTTCGAAGGCGATTATCCTGAAGCTCGGACGATCATGCTGGAGCAGAACTACCGGTCGACAGCAAATATCCTGGATGCCGCGAATGCGGTCATAAAGCTGAATACCGGCCGGAAGCCGAAGAAGCTGTGGACGGATCAAGGAGCAGGCGACCTAATCGCTCTTTATCAAGCGGATACAGAGCATGATGAAGGTTACTTCGTAACGGGCGAAATTCGCAAAAACATAAATAAAGGTCATAAATTTGCCGATCATGCAATTTTGTATCGTACGAATGCGCAGTCGCGGGTTATAGAGGAAATACTCATAAAATCGGATATTCCGTACCAGATCGTCGGGGGCATCAAGTTCTACGATCGCAAAGAGATCAAAGACATTCTTGGTTACTTGAAGCTTGTTTCTAATCCGGATGATGATATCAGCTTAGTGCGTATCATTAACGTGCCGAAGCGGGGGATCGGTGATACCACAGTCGGCAAGCTCGCTGATGAAGCGGCGCGGAGAGGTACCTCGATCTATCGCGTATTGAATGATTTGGGCGAGGTTGAGGTCAACGGTCGAACACGGACATTGCTGCGCGAGTTTTATGAGATTATCGACAATCTCACCCGTATGGTTGATTACTTATCGGTGACGGAGCTGACAGAGAAGGTGCTTGAGCTGTCGCAGTACCGCCTTGAGCTCCATCAGGAAAATACACTGGAGTCGAAAGCGCGCCTCGAAAATATCGATGAGTTTTTATCCGTGACTATGGATTTCGAGAAGCGGAACGAAGACAGGACACTCGTTGCCTTTCTTACGGATTTAGCACTCATTGCCGATATTGATTCTTTGAACAAGGACGAAGAGGAAGCGGAGAAGAACAAGGATGCCATCACATTGATGACGATGCACAGCGCCAAGGGACTTGAGTTTCCTGTCGTGTTCATTATCGGGATGGAGGAAAGCGTGTTTCCGCATAGCCGTGCGCTCGCTGACAACGAAGAGCTGGAGGAGGAGCGCAGACTTGCTTATGTAGGCATTACCCGCGCGGAGAAACGCTTGTATCTGACCTGCGCGCGCATGCGGACCTTGTTCGGCCGTACGAGCAGTAATCTGCCTTCACGGTTTTTGCAAGAAATACCCGAGAGCGTCAGAGAAGGCGCATCAAGCGGCAGCGGGGGCTACTCGCGAGCAGGTACTCGCAGCAGCGTAAGCGTAACAGGCGGTACAGGCGCGGCAGCGCCAGGCAGCCGGGGAGTTCCGGGTCGTGCGCCAGCTAACAGTGCTGGCGGCCGTTCCCCAGGTATTGGAGGAGCTAGTCCGGCATCGGCGGGCGGCAGAGGCGGCGTGCGAGTAAGCACACCGCTGCAGGATGCTGCTCGGACAGCGCAGGGAGGCGGCGCGGCAGGTGGTTCAGCGCCTGGAGAATTTGCGTCAGGCGAGAGAGTGTCACATGGCAAATGGGGCATAGGCGTCATCGTTTCCGTCAAAGGGACTGGCAAGGATATGGAGCTCAATATAGCCTTTCCGGCACCGATCGGCATCAAGCGTTTGCTTGCCGGCTTCGCGCCAATAACGAAAGTGTAAAATTGCTTAGTACATTTTGTACGATTAGAAGGAGGAGCCTTCCGTGAATGCTCAATTAGAGAGGATGCAACAGCTTGTTGAGAGTATTACAGAGCATAACTATCTTTACTACACGCTAGATCAGCCGACGATTAACGATGCTGATTATGACAAGCTTTACGACGAGCTCGTTGCGCTCGAAGCCGGACTCGGCATGGTATTGCCAGAATCGCCGACCCAGCGTGTTGGCGGGGATTTGCTCAAAGGCTTCGAGCCTTACAAGCATCGCGCTCGGTTGTGGAGTCTAGACAAGGCGCAGAATGTCGAAGATCTGCTCACATGGAATACGAGATTGCTCAAAGCGGTCGCCGACTATAATGCGAAGCATCCGGAAGAAGAGCCGCTTCCGCAGCCGACCTATGTGGTTGAGCTGAAGTTTGACGGATTGACCCTAAATCTGACTTACGAGGATGGACAGCTGGTTCAAGCGGCGACTCGAGGGAACGGTACGATCGGGGAAGGCATTTTGCAGCAGGTTCGCACCATTCGTTCAGTTCCGCTTACGATTCCGTTTAACGACGGCATCGTAGAGGTTCAGGGTGAAGGCATCATGCAGCTTTCGGTGCTGGCGAAGTACAATGAGACTGCGGCTGAGCCGCTCAAAAATGCCCGCAACGCAGCGGCGGGCGCTCTGCGTAATCTCAATCCGAGAGTTACGTCCGAGCGGAAGCTGAACGCCTTCTTCTATAATGTCGGTTTTGCTGACGGCGTTGCTTTTGCGGATCATCGTGAAATGCAGCAGTTTCTAAAAGAAAACCGTTTTAAAGTGAATCCGTATGTAACCTATCTGAATACGATCGAAGAAGTACAGGAAGAGCTGGTTTGCGTAACGGCGCAGCGGGAGCAGTTGGACTTCCTGATTGACGGTGCGGTTATTAAAGTTGTGGATATGCGGACGCGTGAGGCACTTGGCTATACAGACAAGTTTCCCCGCTGGGCGGTTGCATTTAAATTTGAAGCGGAAGAAGCGGCAACGGTGCTTGAAGCTGTTTCCTGGGAGGTAGGACGCACGGGCAAAATAACCCCGGTTGCCCGCGTCGAGGCTGTAGAACTCGCTGGTGTAACGGTTCAAAACTGTACGCTTAATAATATTGGCGACATTGAGCGTAAAAACCTAAAGCATGCCTTAGGCACGCTCGTTACGATTCGCCGCTCGAATGACGTCATTCCCGAAATATTAGGCAAAGCGGATGAAGAGCCTGGTATGGAGATTGTGTTCCCGACGGTTTGCCCTTCCTGCGGCACGGAGCTCGAGCAACGTGGTGCCCATCTGTTTTGTAATAATAAGCTTGGCTGTCAGCCGCAAATCATTGGCCGGATTACGCATTTTGCCTCTCGGGATGCGATGGATATCGATACGTTCAGCGTGATGACGGCAGACCAGCTTTACAAAGATTGCGAAGTGCGCGATCCTGCCGATTTATATGCACTCACTTACGATGATCTTATTAAGCTTGAACGCTTCGGTGAGAAGAAGGCCCTTAAGCTGCTTGCTGCCTTCGAGAAATCCAAGGATCGCGAGCTGGCGTCTTTCTTATTCGCCTTGGGTATTCCGAATACCGGAAAAGCTACGACAAAAATGCTCGCTGATCATTATGGAAACTTAGATGCGATTATGCAAGCGGATGCCGCAGAGCTGATTACTCTTCCGGATGTCGGTGGGATCGTGGCAGACAGTATAGTGAGCTTTTTCCAAGACCCGATTATTATGGCCAGCATTGCAATAATGCGCGAGCTAGGCGTGAAGGCTGAAGCCGAGCAGCAGCTGGTTGCAAGGAACGATAGTGTATTTAGCGGAAAAACCGTCGTCTTAACCGGCACGCTGCCAACCATGTCTAGAGATGAGGCTGCAAAGCTTCTTGAAGCATGCGGCGCTAAGATTTCAGGAAGCGTATCGAAAAAAACTGATTTCGTAGTGGCGGGTGAAAGTGCCGGAAGCAAGCTGACGAAAGCGCGTGAGCTAGGCATTACCGTTATAGAAGAAGAGGCAGAGCTGCTTCGTCTGTTGGGGGAAACGGTCACCCAGTAATGTTCTTTCATTAAGAACTGATCTGAAAGAGGCTAATCAAAGGTTATTGACCTTTTTAGCCTCTTCTTTTTATATAATGGAACTGATGAAGTAATTCAATGCTGAGGGTCAAAATTAAACTTGCATTTGTAAAATTTTTCAACTTGTAATCCGTTTGCGTAAGTGATATATTATTTCTTGTCGCTTCTGAGGCACACGGAAACAACCGAATGGAACACAAACATTTGTGAAACAAACTGTTGACAGTGTCGAATGAAGATGATAATATGATCTCTTGTCACGACAAAATGTGACAAACAAGTTCTTTGAAAACTGAACAAATGGATCACGTCGATCCGATAATGTTTTAAAATAGCTAGTTAAGTATTGAGCAAGTCAAACACCAATTTGGAGAGTTTGATCCTGGCTCAGGACGAACGCTGGCGGCGTGCCTAATACATGCAAGTCGAGCGGATCTTGTCCTTCGGGACAAGRTTAGCGGCGGACGGGTGAGTAACACGTGGGTAACCTGCCTGTAAGACTGG